>JBCCAA010000004.1:0-81621 GCA_039815055.1 Pseudomonadota bacterium
GCATGGGCAGCCACGAGTTTCGCGGCATCCCGCCCCGCAAGCTGGGGAACACGGTAATGATCGATGGCGCCGGGCTCTGCATCACCTCGCAAAGCAGCCTGCAGTCCCAACCATCCCCAACCGATTTCACCGGTCACATAGATGTCGTCGGCCACGCCTGCACCACTTCGCAACACAGGGGCTTGCCTGAGAGGATGGCCCGTCAACGTCATCGACAGAAAAAGGCCGCCGGGGGATTTGACGCTGTCTCCCCCGATCAAGTTAATCGACCAGAACGACAATTCGTCGGCCAAACCGTCTACAAAATCGCTGAATTCGTGCTCTGGGCGCGTTTGCGGCCAACCGACAGTGAGTAGAGCCTCCACCGGCGCCGCGCCCTTGGCCAAAATGTCGGAAACGTTCACCCGCACCAGTTTTCGGGCGACCAGGTTCACCGGATCTGAAGGCAAGAAGTGGACGGCCTCGACCAAGGCGTCCGTCGTTACAATAGCGCCAGGGCGGGCTTCCAGCATCGCCACATCATCCCTAAGGCCGAGCGCGCCTTCGCTGGTGGCGATAGGTGCTAAAAGGTTTCGGATACGGTCAAATTCCATAACAGCCTTATTCGTCACCCTGTTCGATCCAGCAAGTTCTTGGCGTTGGCCTGCCTCCCAAATCGCCCTATTTGGCGATCTAATCTCAACAATCGGACTAATGCGCCATGTTTGCACTCTCACTTGCCATCATCGGACTGGGCTTTGGCGCCATCATTGGCCTTGGAAGTCTATTCAACCCTGCCTGGGCGGCTGATATCGTCCGACTACAGGCCGATCCTGTGAAACCCGGTGGGTACTCAGAATTTCGCGCCACCTATGGCGGACTGCTGTTTATGGTTCATTTCGTGGCACTTGTGCTGGTGCTGACGACGGACCTTGGTTGGGCCGTTACGTTGCCGATCGCAGCGGGCTGGTTCGGCGCCGCCATCGGCCGCAGCATGTCACTGATACTGGACAAGACAGAGCTACGAGAACCCGCAAAGAATCCAACCTGGATCGCAACGGAAATTGCACTCGGGCTTGCTATCGGCGCGCCGAGCATCCATCACCTGCTGATAAACTAGTTGTATGCAGGTGATCCATGTCGGAGCGTCGCGAGACGGGCCGTAAACCGCGCCCCAAACCGAAATCAAAAGTCACGAGCGGCCCCGATGCCGAAGGCGAACGCATTGCAAAGTATCTTGCGCGCGCCGGCATCGCGTCCCGCCGCGCCAGCGAAAGCCTGATCGAAGCAGGCCAGGTCTCCATCGATGGGCGCAAAGTCACGTCCCCGGCAACAAAAGTCTCCGGCCGTGAAGACATACGAGTGGCCGGAGAACGCGTTGAACGGCCGGAACCGAGCCGCCTTTGGCGCTATCACAAGCCGGCAGGGCTCCTTACGTCCAACGCCGATCCCGCTGGCCGACGCACTATTTTCGATGAGTTGCCGAAATCCCTGCCCCGCACCGTCACCGTTGGTCGGCTCGACCTGAACACTGAGGGGCTATTGCTGCTGACCAATGATGGTGAGTTGGCGCGCGCTCTGGAACTACCCAGCAATGAAATTCCGCGAACCTACCGCGCCCGCGCCCATGGCCGTGTAGATGCGCGAAAGATCGCCGCTTTGTCGGCTGGCATGGTTGTAGAAGGCGAAAAGTTCGGCTCGATCAAAGCTGAACTGGAGCGTGAAACCGGCACCAACAGCTGGCTACGAGTTACACTCTCCGAAGGTCGCAAACGAGAGGTCCGCAGGGCCCTTGAGGCCGTCGGCCTTCAAGTAAATCGGTTGATCAGAGTCTCGTACGGCCCTTTTGAACTCGGTGACCTCAAACCGGGCGCTGTCGTGCCTATCAGCGCTGAGACACTTTCAGGAGCTATCACCGAGCTTGGGTTGCCACCGGTAACAGGATCCACGCGAAAGCCCGACAGCAAACCTAAACACGCAAGCCGGACAAGCCGACCAAGCCGCACACCTGCCCGTCGCCCCAAATAGCAGAGACAGTCTTAACGACGCTCGCGGACGATAAATTCGGTCCGTCGGTTCGCCGCATAGGCTTCTTCATTGTCGCGGGTGTCTATTGGATCGGACTCGCCATAGCCAATCGCGACTAGAATACTGGCGGGCACGCCACGCTCCACCAGGAACTGTCGAACGGATTGTGCCCGGCGCTCAGATAGCCGTTGATTGAACAACGCGTCGCCAACCTTGTCCGTATGGCCGCCAATTTCGATCTCATATGACTGGCACAGCTTTGCAACACCGCTCGCCGCGTCCAGAAGGCGGGCGCTTTCATCATTGATGCCGGCCCCGCCGGTGGAAAACGAGACGTTGCGATTGTCCATCACGCGAGTAAAGGCGTCTTGGCATTCTGAAACGCTTGCGCGGTTATCCAGGGTCGCAAGGGCTGCGCCGACAGCTTCTTCACCGCCTTCGACGGAAATGCCGTCCACAATCAGAAGATCGCGACCGGGCGCGGTCGCCTTGATGGCGTCTTCCCCGGCGGACAGAGCACGCTCTTTGGCTTCGGCAGACGGAGCAAGACCTGTGAGCGTGACAACGCCGGATTCCACATTGCGCGCATCCAGGTTCAGCCACGGAAACCCGACATTCGGAAATGTCGCTTCAACGCGTTCATACCAGGCCAGTTCCGGCTCAACAACGCGCTCAATGATGACGGGTTCGGGCGGTTGCGCCGCTGTCAGTTTGCCATCGACGACCGTGTAGAGCGCACCATCTTCCATGGGAATGCACTCCACCGCCGTCTCGACGGCAGGAGCGGTCGTATCCGTCACTTGTGGCGCACAAGCCGCCATGCCCAGAACACTGACAGCCACCGTTGCCGCCAATCGTGCTGAAATCGCCATGTATAACCCCTAAACCGCGCAGACTATCGCGCGTATCAAGCAAACCCCGACGAAATTCCCGCAGTTCGATCGGGCTGTCAAAGGTCTTCCCCAGAAGGGCGAAGCCCACCGAGACAGTCTACATGCCCGCGCGCCTTGCCCGGTCTGCCGCGAATGCCGCGAGCGGTCCGACGCGCTCTTCCATTGACTCGGCATGTTCGGACGCCGCTGTGCCGTCACGAACGCGACCAACGATGCCCTGTAGAATCGCCGCCAACCGAAATGCATTGTAGGCAAAATAGAAATCGAGTTCCGGCAGGCCATCTCGACCGGTGAGCTCACAATACTGGGCAGAATACTCATCCATGCTTGGAATGCCGTAAGCTGCCAGATCCGAAATGTTGATAATCGCCCCACGCGCCGGGTCGCTGGAGGGCATCACCCAATTCATCAGGTGATAGGAAAAATCGGCAAGCGGGTCACCGAGCGTGGACAGTTCCCAGTCCAATACGGCCAGCACTTTGGGCTCTGTCGGGTGAAGGATCATATTGTCGAGGCGATAGTCGCCATGGACGATCGTCGTGGTTTCACCGGGCGGAATGTTCTCCGGCAGCCACGCGATCAGGGCGTCCATGTCTTCGATCTTTGTGGTTTCCGACGCCGTATACTGTTTGGACCAGCGATGTATCTGGCGAGCGACATAGTCGCCTTCCTTGCCAAACCCCTCAAGCCCGGCCGCTTTCCAGTCAACGGAGTGGAGCGCGGCAAACGTCTTGACCTTGGCGTCATAGATCGCGCGACGCTCTTCGGGGGTGTTTTCGGGAAGGGTTGGATCCCAAAGGATGCGGCCTTCCACCATGTCCATGACATAGAACATGGTGCCGATGACGCCATCATCCTCACAAAAGCCATAGGGCTTGGCTACGGGATAACCCAATGGATACAAAGCGCTGATTACACGATACTCGCGATCAACAGCATGGGCGCTCGGCAAAAGTGTGCCAGGCGGCTTGCGCCGCAGTACATACTTTTTGGAGGGCGTGATTAGCTGATAGGTCGGGTTGGACTGCCCACCCTTGAATTCTTGCACGGTTAGCGGGCCTTCAAATCCTTCGACATTGGCTTGCATCCATTCAAGCAGCGGCGCCTCGTCAAACTTGTGAGCATCTGCCACAGCCTGGGTGCCGGTAAACAATTCCTGCGCATTTGGTCCGTGCACCATGGTGTGCCTCCCCGTTGTTATGTTTTTCAACAGGTAACGGCGTTATGGTTTTCCGCCAAGGCCAATGCGACTTCAATCGTTCAAGACGTTCGCGCCGTCTGCCTCGTTAACGTGCGCGATGATCTGCCGTTTTGCCTAGGATCTCACTCGCCAGCCAATATCGCGGCGGCAAAACCCGCCTGGCCAGTCAATGGCATCAACAGCGCTGTAAGCTGTCTCGAACGCGTCGCTAAGACTTTCCGCTGTCGCCGTGACGGAAAGGACACGGCCGCCAGCAGACACCAATGCGCCGCCTTCGCCACGGTCCGTGCCAGCGTGGAAAACCTCAACGTCTGGAATCTGCCCCGCAGCCATGACGCCCTTGATGGCTGATCCCTTTTCGTAGTCCCCGGGATAACCGTTCGAGGCTAGAACGACGGTTGCTGAGGGCTGGAAGCCGCCCACGCCCATCAGCTCTGCAAACGCACTTTCATTGCCTTTCAAGCCGCCCGTGGCAGCTGCCAGCAGACCGGGCAAGATATCGCCCGGCAGGCCTGCCATAAGCACCTGACACTCCGGATCGCCGAAACGCGCATTAAACTCCACGACGCGTGGTGCGCCGTTTTCAATCATCAGACCTATATAAAGCACGCCGCGATACGGCGTGCCAGCGCTCCGCATGGCCCTTAGCACGGGAGTTACGATTTCAGTTCGTACACGCTCCATGACATCGGGCGTGACCACTGGTGCCGGAGCATAAGCGCCCATGCCACCCGTGTTCGGCCCGGTATCACCTTCCCCGACCTTTTTGTGGTCCTGGACAGCCGGCAGAAACACCGCGCCGTCGCCATCGGTCAGCACAAAGACACTGGCCTCTTCGCCTGCCATAAATTCCTCGATCACCAGACTGGCGGACGCGTCACCGAATTTCCCGGAAAGCATCTCGTCGATCTCGGCATCGGCCTGTTCGAGTGTTTCAGCGATGACAACGCCTTTTCCGGCCGCCAGCCCATCTGCTTTCAAAACAAACGGGGGCGCAAGCTGGCGAAGATAGGCTTTTGCGCCATCGACATTTGTCGATTCAAAGGATTTGTAAGCCGCCGTCGGAACGCCGATACGTTGCATCAGGTCTTTGGAAAACTTCTTTGACGCCTCCAGCAGAGCGGCCGCCCTGGTCGGTCCGAACACATCGAAACCGCGCGCGGTCAGCATGTCCACAAGTCCAGCCGCCAAAGGGGCTTCCGGACCCACCACGACCAAGTCAGGTTCCAGTTGCAGCGCCAGCTTTTGCAAAGCGTCCACATCATCAACCGCCACATCGAAACACGATCCGATGGCATCCATGCCCGGATTGCCCGGCGCAGACCATACGGCGTCGACCAAAGGCGACTGGGCCATTTTCCAGGCCAGCGCGTGCTCACGCGCCCCGGAACCTATCAGCAAGATGTTCATGGCGCGCTTGATGCGATGGCTCGGCTCTGCAATCAAGGGCCGAGCCAACACAGCAAGGGAACGCTGATGGCCAGTTTTACAGATATGAACGGCCTTTGGTCCGGCTGGTTTCGCTACTCATTGCTCACCGACCGTGTGCCGTTTACCGCGTGGATAGATGACACGGCGAGCATTCTCACCGGATCGATCCTGGAGCCCAACACGTTCTCGTCCGCTGAAATCGATGATCTGCAGGCTCTGGTTTCTGGTACGCGTGTCGGTTCAGCGGTCACATTTATCAAGACATATGTGCCTGGTCAGGCCGCCCATGAGCACCCGATCAGCTATTCCGGCCAGGTGACAGATGACTTCGAACACGTAGCTGGCACCTGGTCGTTCAGTGAGGCCATCCTCGGCACCGGGCCATTTGAGATGAGACGCACATCAAAGGGGATCTCGGAAGGCATACTCCGGGATGTCATGGCTTCTGTCGGCGCGTTATAGGAGACAGCAGCCCGCCATTTGCGGCGTTGAAGACGGCGCACGACCGGGTCGCGGCGTGGACGCGTATGAAAAGCAACCCGAATGTACACTTCGATCCGCCGCCAGAAGCGAGCACGCTCAAGCAACGGGTTAAGCCAATTGGTCACGGTGCAGTAATTGGTATTCTTCAAGTGCCGGTGGTGGGCGGCATGGTGGGCCTGGGATTGGATGACCCCGGTAGACTGGAGCGTTGTGATCAATACGCCATTGTTCTTGGGGCTCGAATGGGCCGCAACGTGGATCTCATTTGAAAGACCGATCGCCAAGACCAGCGGCGCGATGAAGGCGATGGGCGCACCGATGAACGTGAACACCGCCCCCACGACTGCCGCCAGGCAGAATACTCGCCAGCTGCGCTGCCAGAATGGCATCTGTGTAAAGCCGCGTGGTTTCCTGTGATGGCGAATAGTATCGCGCACAACGCCCCCGACGACAGGCCAGCGCGGCGAGCCATAACGGTCCTGGCCCCAGTGGATGACCCCGCTGCCGAAGTCTGCAACGAGCCAGCCGGCAAACGCCCACAGACACGTCACCAAGACACTTGACAGGACATCGAATGCTGCCTCAATCATCGCACACTCCCCAACTAAGCGAGTGATATACGTTGAGTGTTCGCTCACATTCAATAGGAAATTAAGCCTGTCTGGCGCCCTACCGCAAAACAGGGATATATCCTCCACATGGATGATTCCGCGCCCACGAACTCGCAGGAACTTACGGTTTCGGAATTGGCGAGCAGTCTCAAACGCACCATCGAAACAAACTACGACCGCGTTCGTGTGCGCGGCGAACTCGGCCGGGTCACCATCGCCCGCTCTGGCCATATGTATGCCGACATAAAAGACGATAAGGCGGTCCTGAATACGGTGATGTGGAAGGGCCAGGTCAGCGCGCTGCCTTTCCGCCCGGAAGAAGGGCTGGAGGTCGTCGCCGAAGGGAAACTGTCGATCTATGCCGGGCGCTCGAACTACCAGCTGCTGGCCAGTTCCATGCGCCCAGCAGGTGTCGGCGCGCTTATGGCGCTACTTGAGGACCGAAAGAAGAAGCTGACAGCAGAAGGCCTTTTTGATCCGGCCCACAAGAAGGCGCTGCCACATTTGCCCACCACGATCGGTGTGGTCACCAGCCCAACCGGTGCAGTCATACGCGACATTCTCCATCGAATCCGCGAGCGATTTCCCGTTCGTGTCATCGTCTGGCCGGCACTGGTCCAAGGCGATTTGGCCGCCGGTCAGATCGAAGCCGGTATTCGCGGGTTCAATGGCATCGCCGGCGACGACCGTCCCGATATTTTGATTGTCGCCCGGGGTGGTGGCTCTATCGAAGATCTTTGGCCGTTCAATGAGGAAGCGGTCGTTCGCGCGGCGTTTGAAAGCGACATCCCCTTGATTTCTGCAGTGGGCCACGAGACGGACACGACGCTGATCGATTTTGTCTCCGATGCCAGGGCGCCGACCCCCACCGGAGCCGCTGAAATTGCAGTGCCTGTTCGCGCAGATTTGCTCCTCACAAATGAAGAACTTGGGCAACGCCTGAAGCGCGCTTTGCGGCAACGCGTTACGACTGGCCGTGACAGTCTTCGCGCGGCCAGGCTCCCTCGCCCGGAAGGTTTGCTGGAACGCGCACGGCAGCGCATGGACTATGCGAATGCCAGCCTGCCGCGCGCCACGCTATCATTGGTTGAGCGAGCGAAAGCGCGGCTGGAGCGAAGCACCCTGGCCCTTCCCCACCCATCCAGCCTGGTCCAGAACGCCCGAATACAATTCGAACGCTCCACGCTGGGTCTCATATCTGGATTGAGGGCGGCGGTAAACGTGAAACGGCTTGCCCACACCAAAGTCGCGGGTGGTTTGCGCCATGACCCCCTCGCAAGTGACGCCAAACGCGCGCGTCGGGATTTGGTGTCCACTGCCCGCAGGGCTCGCCCTGCCCTGTTTCGCACACTCACGGCACTGTCAGAGCGGTCGGTAAATGCCGGGAAGATGCTGAACACACTGTCCTATGAAGCGACGCTGAAACGCGGCTTTGCTCTTATTCGATCCGATGACGGTCGACTGGTGCGCTCTAAACGGGCGTTGACCGCCGGTGAAGCCGTGCAGATCACCCTGTCAGATGGAGATATCTCCGCACAGATTGGCGGATCTACCCCGCCGCCAAAACCGATTGAAGCTCCGGTAAAGTCCAAACAAAAACCAAGGCCAAAATCTGCGTCGACACCCGAAGATCAGGGCAATTTGTTTTAACGCTGCTGCGGAGGACTAGATCGCGGCTTTGACCAGGACGACGGTCGACTTCGATCCATCCACGACGATTTGCGTACCATCTGGCAAATCCACGCCGCCCACGCTTTCCGCCATCCATTCTGAGTCCCCGATCCGCACCCGGCCTGCGCCGGACTGAAATGCTGAAACGACAACCCCGCGGGCGCCGATCATCCGCGCCATGCGCCGGTTCAGCTTGGGCTCACCGGGACCGCCGATACGGATTTGACTGAACAGTGTTCGCCCTAAGATGATTAACCCAACAGCCGCAGCAGAAAACACGCCGAGCTGAATTTCCCATTCCGATAGAGCTTCAGGCGCAAACGCCGTCCACATCGCGGCGACCAAGGCCGCGATACCAATCATCAGAAGATCAAACGTGCCCAGCGCCATTTCGATGGCGAACAAAAACAGCGCCAGGATGATCCAGTGCCAGATGGTGAACGGCCATATGAAGTCGTTGATCGTGTTCATATCCATGAGGCGTCCCCTTCCTAACTGTCGACCTGTTCACCGGGCGTGATCGGTCGCCTCGGCGCAGGCGTAGCTTGTGCGGCTGCTGCGCCTTCCGTCAGGCTGCGCACACCTTCAATCGCGCCGACAAGCGACGAGAACTCCGCCGGGATGATGACTGTTTTCTGTTGGGGTGAGGCGGCAAGTTTTGAGAACGCATCCACATATTGCTGGCCCAGGAAGTAGTTGATGGCGTTCAGATCGCCCTTGGCGATGGCCTGGCTAACCATCGCAGTGGCCTTGGCTTCGGCTTCGGCTTCGCGCTCACGGGCTTCGGCATCTCGGAATGCGGCTTCGCGGCGACCTTCGGCTTCGAGGATCTGACTTTGCTTCAGACCTTCAGCCTTGAGGATGGCCGATTGTTTCTCGCCTTCTGCCGTCAGAATTTCAGCGCGCTTCAGCCGTTCTGCTTTCATCTGGCGCGCCATGGCCTCTGTGATGTCTGCAGGCGGTGTGAGATCTGCGATCTCGATCCGAGTAACTTTCACGCCCCAGGGATTAGTGGCCGCATCCACAACCATCAGCAGCCGCGCATTGATTTCATCACGGTTAGAGAGCACTTCGTCCAAATCCATGGACCCAACGACCGTTCTGATATTGGTCAGCGCCAGATTGGTGATCGCGTTCACCAGATTGTTCACCTCATAGGCGGCCGCAACTGGGTCAATCACCTGAATGAACACCACGGCGTCACACGACACCATCGCATTGTCTTTGGTGATGACTTCCTGCGTCGGGACATCCAGCACCGTTTCCATCATGTTCATTTTCCGGCCTATCCGGTCGAAAACTGGAATGATGGTATGCATGCCCGGATCAAGCGTGCGCGTGTATCGGCCAAAGCGCTCTACCGTCCAATTGAAGCCTTGGGGCACAAACTTGAACGCGCTGAACATGGCAACCAGCGCAGCGAACACAGCAACCGCGACGGTGACTAAAATCGGATCCATACTTTTCCCTCTCCTAACCTCAACTTACACATCAGAGGTGGGGAGAGTCTCGTTGATATACAATAAAAACCGCCCGGCACATGCGGCGCCGGGCGGTCAATCAAAAGCAGTTGTGCACTTAGATGCTTAGAGCTGGCCGAGCAGATAGTCCGCGCTGGACACCTTGAATTCCCCGCCGTCTTCGACATTGAGCTGCTTGAGCACACCATTTTCAACGAGCATGGAGTACCGCTGGGACCGTTGCCCCATGCCAAAGCCACTGGCGTCCATTTCAAGGCCGATGGCTGATGCGAACTGGCCGTTTCCGTCTGCCAGCATGCGCACGGCGGATCCGGCGCCGGACTCCTGGCCCCATGCACCCATGACGAACACATCATTGACGGACGTGCAAACGATCTCATCCACGCCTTTGGAAGATAGCTCGCCCGCTTTCTCTACAAATCCTGGCAGGTGCTTGGCTGAGCAGGTGGGCGTGTAGGCCCCAGGCACGGCAAACAGAGCCACAGTCTTGCCAGCAAAGACATCGCTGGTGCTGCGTGGTTCTGGTCCATTCTCGGTCATTTCCATAAAAGTTGCGTCTGGCAGCGTGTCGCCAACGGAAATTGCCATGTGAGTCTCCCTCGTCTCATTCCACCCGGAGATGGGGCGCTGAGCAGCAGCTTCAATACTTGAAACAATAGACGTAGCACCTTGCCAACCGCGCCGCGATCTATCAGCCTGTCACAACGGAGACGCGCCTTCATGACAACGGACCTGACCGGCAGACTGCTCATCGCCATGCCTTCCATCGGCGACAACCGCTTCAAGCGGGCGGTCATTCTTGTTTGCGCCCACAATGAAGACTACGCCATGGGCCTGGTGCTGAACAAACCCATGGACGGTTTGACCTTGCCGGACTTGCTGGAACAGCTGGACGTGCCGGTCGATATCACGCTGCCATCTTTGGCAGTTTTAGACGGCGGACCTGTCGGGAATGATCGCGGGTTTGTCCTCCACAGCGCCGATTTTCACAGCGAAGGGGCGACACTGGATGTGAGTGATGATGTGTTTATGACCGCAACACGCGATGTGCTTGAGGCCATGGGAACAGACAGCGCGCCGCTGCAGTCGACGCTTGCACTAGGGTATTCCGGCTGGGGACCGGGCCAGTTGGAGCTGGAACTTCAGGAAAATGCCTGGCTCGTCGGAGTATCGGACGCAGACATCGTGTTTGGCCTGGAGCACGATCAAAAATGGGCGCGCGCTCTGGACAAGATCGGAGTCTCCTCTGGAAAGCTGCAATCAACCCCCGGACGCGCTTAAAGCGTTCAATGCATCGTCAATCGCCGAGGCGGGCATTGGCCGCGCAATCAGGTAGCCTTGTACATAGTCGAACCCGAAGGACCGCGCCGATTCAAGTTGGTGGCGGCTTTCAACACCCTCCGCCGTCGTGCTCATGGATAGCTCATGAGCCAGTGCATTCACGGCTTTCAGTATCGCATCGGTGCGCGGTTGCCCCATTCGGCGGATGAGGTCCGGGTCCACCTTCAGACCATCAGCGGGAAGGTCTGCCAGCCAACTGAACGAGGAATGGCCGGACCCGAAATCATCCAGAATCAGCCCCGCGCCAGACGCCTTAAGCACGCGCGCCGCTTCCAGGGCTTTATCCGCGTCTCGAAGGGCTGCTTGTTCGGTCAACTCGATGCGCAAACTTCCCGGTGGCAGCCCATAACCATCGATAAGCGCGGACACCAGCCCCGGCAGACCGCCCTGCTCCAGGTCGCGCCCGGTTAGGTTTACATGTACAAAGAGGCTTTGATTGCCGGTCAGGGCCTGCCACCGGGCAATCGCTTCGGCTGCGCGGATCAGCATGTTAGACGCCAACCCTTCATTATCTAGAGGACGACCATCACCCTCGCCACGCAGCGCCGTCCAGCGCGCCAGGGCCTCAAACCCGGCCCATTCTCCAGTGGATACGTTTTGAATGGGCTGGAACACCGGCTCAAGATCTGGGCCGGAGGCCACGTCGGTGCTCACCGCGCCTGCTTCAGACAGCAAGAGCACGCCCTGCAAATTTCCATCCGGCAGCGCAGCACCAATCATCTGAACCGCGCGTCCATCCGACAATCCCAACGGACAGTTCACGATTGTCATGCCCGGTGAGAGGCTGCGTTGCAGACGTCCATGGCTGAATCCATCCAGCACGCGCGCCATCGACGCGATGCTCCAGACCCCCTTCAGGTCGCGCACTGAAGAGCCTGCGTCCGGTTCGATCTTCAGTCGCTGTTCGCCCGAAGTCCAATGCCAGCTGCCTTCATAGGATTGTGGGGACGGTGCGTCTCTCATGAGGCCAAGTCTGACAGATTGATCCCGAAGAGGATATGGTCGCGCCGCACGCCATGTATTTCGAGATAGGCCCTGGCTCGTCCCTCTTCCACAAACTGACACCGCGTGAGCACGGCCTGCGATTTCAAGTTCTCAGGCAGCGTCCCCGCTTCCAGCCGCGAAAGCCCTAAGGTATCGCGGCTCCAGGCGCTAATGGCGCTGACAGCCTCCTGCATCAAGCCATGGCCCTGAAAACGGCTCAGCAGCCAATACCCAAGCGAGGCAGCCATGGCGGGGCCGCGGCGCACATTGGTAAGTGACACACCGCCGGCTAGATCGTCGGTGCCTTTCAGGAACAGCAAGAACACATAGGCGCGATCCACCTCCCAGGCTGATCGCCAGGCCTTGAGGCGTCGCGTCCAGTCTTCCCGTGACAGCGCATCCACCGGCCATCGCGGCTCCCAAGGCTCCAGAATCGCCCGGTCAGCCTGCCGCCCATCTGACCAGGCCGGGTAGTCTTTTCTATGCGGCGCGCGCAAAACCACCCGCGGCGTTTCAATGACCGTATCCTTGGGAATGGAAATACTCATCAGGCGGTTTGCAGGCCAAGCATGTAGCGACGCACAGCGGACACATCTGCGTCGCACGTCTCATAGACCTCGCGGTTGGACAGCGCCCCTTCGCACCGCGCCGGAAGTGGCGCGTCATGGCCTGTCGCGTCTTTCACGGTTTCCGGAAACTTCGCCGCGTGGGCCGTCGCTAGCGTCACGGTAACAACATCATCAGCGTTGGGCATCGACCGCGCAACTGACGTGCCGACGGCGGTGTGGGGGCAAATCAACTCACCAGCTTCATCAAGCTGGTAGGCGACCTCATCCAAAGTGATCGCATTGGATACAGGCCGGGCGCTCAGCCCCATACACCCAAGTGGGCCGGAAATAGACTGCGGCAGGTGAACGTCACCCGATTGGGCAAAACTTGCATAGAGCGCACGGATTGTTTCGCTGTCGCGCCCGCTTGCATCGAACAGCACGCGCTCCAGATTGCTCGGCACCGTAATATCCATGGCCGGACTTGGCGTTGGCACGGTCTTGCCTTTGGCCATCTGGCCGGTCTCGAAAACGTCCACCAGTGCCTGGTTCTCGTTGACCGCGCAGACTGCCTCAAAACCTGAAAGCAGTCCGCATCGCGCGGCAACATATCCCGCCAGGGCGTCGCCCATATTGCCACTGGGAACGACAAAACGGATTGGTCGGCCTGTACCGACCTGCGCCTGTGCATAGGCATAGTAGACAGATTGAGCCGCGATGCGCGCCCAGTTGATTGAGTTCACGCCCGACAAGCCGACTGTGCTCACCAGGTCCGTGTCAGCGAACAATTCCTTCACAATGGACTGGCAGTCATCGAAACTTCCCGACAGCGCCAAATTGTGGACGTTGGGCGCGCCGGTTGTCGTCATGAACAGGCGCTGCACCGGAGAAATGCGCCCCTCCGGATGCAAGATGACCAACTTGACCCGATCCAGCCCGGCAAAGGCCGCCGCCGCTGCCCCTCCCGTATCCCCGCTGGTTGCACATAACACCGTCATGGTGCGGTCCATACGCTCCAGCGCCAACTCGTAGAGCTGGCCAATGAACTGCATCGCTACATCCTTGAAGGCCAACGTGGGCCCATGGTGCAGCTCCAGCAGGAAGTGTGCAGGCGCAATCTGGTTGAGTGGTGTGACAGCGGCATGGGAGAAACTCTCATAGGCCCGCTCACAGAGCATTCTTACATCAGCGTCATCCAGCGCATCACCGGCAAACGCCGACAGAATATAGCTGGCCCAATCCACATAAGAGGCGGTTTGGCTTAACGGTTCGAGCGAGGGATAGGCCTCGGGCACATAGAGCCCGCCGTCAGGGGCAAGGCCCGCAAGGCATGCAGTGAGGAAATCAACCGGGTCTGCGCCGCCTCTGGTGGAACTGTATTTCACGGGGATCAGGTCCTTGATTTCAGCCGACCTCGGCTTGCGTGGAACACCCAGTAGATCACGAACAGGGCTGCCGCCAAGCCCCACCAGGTCATCGCGTACCCAAGATGCCTTTGCGGCGGCAATGGATCTATCGGCTCAGGCGCACCATAGGGATTCAGGGTCGTGCGACTGCGGCTGAGGTCCAGGCTGTTGCGAATGACAAGCTCGACCGGCTCGGCCACAGGAACGCCACTTCCTTCCAGACCATACTGCGCAAGCAATCCGGGTGTATCAAAAACAAACCAGACCTGGTCATCCGGTCGATTGCGCGCAGAAGAGCGGCCAGGGCGTTCAAAGATCCGCACCTCTGCCTGTTGGCCGTCAAATTCGCTCAAGGTGGCCGGCGTTGGATTTACACCGCCCGTGGCATCGACCGTCAGCAAGACCAGTTCACCGGTATCTCTGCGTGTTGCCGGAGCAAATCGCCGCCAGATCGCTTCGCCGTCTACGATGCCATAGACTTGCTGTACGGGTGCGCCCGGCTGATCGATCAGATCAAATACGATGGTTTCGCTCGGCCACTCTGGCGCAGTGTCTCGCGACATCTTCTCGGCGTAGCGGCCATACTGCCAGCTTCCCAGCCACAAAAGAATGACGAGGCTAATGATGGTCGCGACTGTGAGGATCGGAAGGGGACGGAACACCACCCCAGAGTCTCCCACCCCGGCCTAATGGCCGAGGATCAAATGCGGCGCCACGTAAACGAAGGCGAACAGGAACAGCCAGACGACATCAACAAAATGCCAATACCAGGCCGCCGCTTCGAAGCCGAAATGCTTCTGGGGTGTGAAACCGCCCATCATCAAGCGGATCAGGCAAACAAGCAGGAAGATCGTCCCGATTACCACATGTGCGCCATGGAAGCCCGTGGCCATGAAGAAGGCCGATCCATAAAGCGTTCCATCAAAGGTGAACTGGGCATGGCTGTATTCAAGGACTTGCAACGCGCTGAAAAACAGCCCGAGGATGATTGTCAGGATCAGGCCGTTGCGGCACCCGTCACGGTCGCCATGCTGCAAGGCATGGTGGGCCCACGTCACCGTGGTTCCAGACAACAACAGCACCAACGTGTTCATGAGCGGCAGGTGGAACGGGTCAAAGGTCTCAACACCCGTGGGTGGCCACTCGTTGAACCGGGTCAAACCCTCTGCGAAAACAGGGTTCGTCGCATCCCAGGTGTCGCCAACCCGGGCATCGTGGAAAATTGCGAATTCGAAGAAGCCCCAGAACCAGCCAACAAAGAACATGATTTCTGAAGCAATGAACAAGATCATGCCATAGCGAAGGCCGATCTGGACCACCGGCGTGTGGTCACCCCCGCGACTTTCCTTGACCACATCCATCCACCAGCCGAGCATGGTGTACAATATCAGGCCGACACCGAGGGCTAGCAGCCACCCGTTGCCGGCTTCCATGCCGAACAGACCCTTCATGTAGGTCACAAGGCCGAGCGCCGTGACGGTTACGCCCAATGAGCCGAGAAGCGGCCAAGGGGACGGGTTCACCAGGTGATAATCGTGTTTTACTTCGCCGTGGGCCATGGACGGGACTCTTCGCTTCCGACTCGTACAATTTCACCGTTGTTTAAACCGGGCTTTGGTCGGCTCGCAACCGCTCAGTCGAGGCTGACACTATTGGACGCACCCTGCCATTCCGTGATGGGAAAGAAGGTGTAGGAGAGCGTGATCGTGCGCACGTCGTCTAGCAGGCGTTTCTCATCCAACTCCGGCGCAATGAAGAATACCACGGGAAGCTTTTTGGTCTCTCCCGGCAAGAACAAGCGCTCTTCAAAACAGAAGCATTCGAGCTTGTTGAAAAACGGCCCGGCCTTGTGAGGCGTGACATTGTAGCTCGCGATCACAGAAACCGGCTGGTCGGAGACATTTGTGGCCTCGTAGAAGGCCAGCCCATGCTCTCCGAGATGGATCGGATGGCTATTTTCGATCGGGCGAAACAGGAGCGGGGCATTGGCTGTGTTTGCGTCAAAACGGACATCAACCACACGATCGAGCACGGCGCTGGGCGCTTCTTCCGCGATGCGGGTGGTCCCGCCGAAACCAGTGATCCGACAGAACGTGTCATAGAGCGGCTTAGCCGCGAACCCCAGGCACAGCATGAAGATCGGTACCAATACGAACAGGGCAGCTGTGCGCGACTTCTGTTTGGCCAGCTCCGCCACCCTAGAAGCCTCCATCGGGCATCTCAACGCCCTGGCTCAGGCGAATAACCGTAACCAGCAGCACAAGTCCCACAAAGCCCACCAAGGCGAGCGCAAGCCAGAGGTTCCGCCGTTTGCGAGCCGTCAGTTCTTCTTCACTCAAGGCCACAAATTCAGGCATATCTTCGTTTTGATCGACACTCATAGCAACGGCTCCATAACCGGTGCGTAAAGGCCAAACCCATGTTCAGCGATTACAGCAGCAAACACGACAAAGAGATAGAGGATCGAGAAGGCAAACAAACCTGCAGCGCCGCGTTTGTCGCGCGGCGAGCTGTTCTCTTCGCCTGCCTGCGAAGCAAAAACCCAGGCTGACCACGCGATGAAGACCACCGACAGCACGCCAGCCACGCCAGCATATAGCCAACCCCCAAGCCCAGTGAGAACGGGCGCCAAGGCAATCGGGGCCAAAATGACGGAATAGACCAGCACATGAACGCGCGTCGTCTTCGCCCCATGCGTAACCGGCAACATAGGTACGCCAGCCTTGCCGTATTCCTTGTGTGCCAGGAGCGATAGCGCCCAGAAGTGTGGCGGCGTCCAGAAGAAGATAATCGCAAACAGGATCCACGCATCCAACGGAGCAGAACCTGTGATCGCGGCCCAACCGATGACAGGCGGGAAGGCCCCTGCCCCGCCGCCAATTACAATGTTCTGCGGCGTGGAACGCTTCAGCCACATTGTGTAGATCACGCCATAGTAGAAGATCGAGAAGGCGAGCAGTCCCGCCGCAAGGGCATTTGTCGCCAAGAACATCAGAACAACCGAGGCGGCTGACATGATCAGGCCGAGACTGAGGGCTTCATCCTTTGGCACAGCGCCGGACGGGATCGGCCGGGTGGATGTGCGAGACATAACGCCGTCAATATCCGCGTCATACCACATATTGATCGCACCGGCCGCACCCGACCCGGCGGCCACAGCCAGAATCGCGATGACAGCCATAACCGGATGGATCGCTACGCCCGTCACGCCTAGCGCGGCCACGAGTCCAGCCGCTGCGGTGAACACCACCAGGGACATGATGCGCGGCTTCATCAGCTGCACGTAATCGTTTGCTGTGGCGATGCGGCGTTCGGGTGTGATGGCAGTATCAGTCATCGTCTAATCGGATTTCCTTTGGCATGACGCCGGGAGATAGCCTCTGCAATGCATATGACAAACACAGCACCGGAAATCAGCGTGGCAAAGTAGCCGACGCTGCTTGCAAACTGCCGCGCCAAACCTCTTCTTTTGTCTTTAAAAACAAACAGGCCCGCTTTCAAACGGGCCTGACTGCCAAAGAATCCAGAGGTGCGCCCTAGTGGCCACCTTCATTCTTGACCACTGGAAGCGTGTTGTACTGGTGGAACGGCGGTGGTGATGGAAGCGTCCATTCCAGCGTCGTTGCGCCCTCGCCCCATGGATTTGCTTCCGCTTTCCGGCGACGCAGCATGGCTTCCACAAGCCCGACAAAGAAGATCGCCGTTGCAACCAGCGTGATCACATAGCCCCACGAGGATACCGAGTGCCATAGCGTGTAGGCTTCGTTGTAATCGATGTACCGGCGCGGCATTCCGTTCAGTCCCAGGAAGTGCTGCGGAAAGAACACCACATTCGAGCCAATAAACATCAACCAGAAGTGAAGCCCGCCAATCATGCCATTATACTTCACACCGAACATCTTCTCGAACCAGTAATACCACCCGGCAAACAGCCCGAAGACAGCGCCGAGAGACAGCACATAGTGGAAGTGGGCCACCACATAATAGGTGTCATGCAAGAGGTGATCGATACCCGCATTGGCCAGCACCACGCCCGTCACGCCACCGAGGGTAAACAGGAAGATGAAGCCAATGGCCCATAACATCGGGACTTTGAAGTCGATCGATCCGCCCCACATGGTCGCGATCCAAGAGAAGATCTTGATGCCCGTAGGCACGGCGATGATCATGGTCGCAGCCACAAAATAGGCCTTCAGGTCCAGGCTCATGCCGACGGTGTACATGTGGTGCGCCCACACGATGAAGCCGATCACACCGATGGAGACCATGGCATATGCCATTCCGAGATAGCCGAAGATGGGTTTCTTGGAGAAGGTCGACACGATGTGGCTGATGATGCCGAAGGCTGGCAGGATCATGATGTACACTTCGGGGTGACCAAAGAACCAGAACAAATGCTGGAACATCACCGGGTCACCGCCACCTGCAGGAACAAAGAACTGAGAACCGAAATTCCGGTCCGTCAGAAGCATGGTCAGCGCTGCAGCCAGAACCGGCAGGGCCAGAAGCAACAGGATTGCGGTGATCAGGATCGACCAGGCAAACAGCGGCATCTTGTGGATCGTCATGCCCGGTGCGCGCATGTTCAGGATCGTCACGATGAAGTTGATCGCGCCAAGGATCGACGCAATACCGGCTGTGTGTAGCGACAGGATTACCAGGTCCATCGCCGGGCCGGGATGCCCCGTTGTGCCCGACAGCGGCGGATAAAGCACCCAGCCACCGCCAAAGCCATTACCTGACGAAGTACCGGGCACAAACATGGAGATCATGAGCAGCATGAATGCCGCGCCCGTCAGCCACAGCGAGATGTTATTCATCCGCGGAAAGGCCATGTCCGGCGCGCCAATCATCAGAGGGACAAACCAGTTGCCGAACCCGCCGATCAGAGCCGGCATCACCATGAAAAAGATCATGATGAGGCCGTGATAGGTGATTACGGTGTTGTAGAAATGTTTGGCCGCCTCGACCGCCGCATCGCCTTCACCGGCAACGAACATTGTCAGCGGGCCGATGCCCGGCTGAGCCAGTTCCCAGCGAATCAGTCCTGAAAGCGCATATCCAACAACGCCCGCTATGAGCGCGAATACCAGGTACATTGTCCCGATATCCTTGTGGTTGGTCGAAAAGAACCAGCGCACGAAGAAGCCTGGCTTGCCGTCGCTGGCATAGCCGTCGTCTTTAAGGGCGATTTCATCCATAGGCATTGAGAAAACCCTCCAGATCAGTCAGCCGAGGCGAGCTGCGTATGCTCGTCCATCGGTTCAATCGTTGCTACAAGTTGTGCGGCGGCATCAAAGTCGCCGGTAAGCATGGTTTCGACCCATTGGTCATATTGCTCCTGGGACACCACACGGACCTCAATCGGCATAAACGCATGGTTCACGCCACAGAGTTCGGAACACTGGCCGTAATAGACGCCCGGCTCTTCAACCAGGAACCAACCCTGGTTGAGTTTACCCGGTACAGCATCAGTTTTGACCCCAAAGGACGGTACGGTCCAGGAGTGGATCACGTCGGAGGCGGTTGTCTGGTATCGAACATAGCGATTGACCGGGATCACCATCGGATAGTCAGTCGCCAGCGCATATGGATCGGCCTCGGTCGAGGCAGGGTCGGTGCTCAGCCCGGTGTGCAGAGGGTTCGACACGAATTCCAGCGGGAAGCCGCCATCATCAATATCGGGATACTGATACGTCCAGTTCCACTGGTTGCCCTGCGCTTTCACGGTAATCCAGCCTTCCGCGGCCGCGCCGGGAAAGATGTTCGGATTGTCTAGATCGCCGGACTGGGCGATCAGCTCAAGGTCCGGCTCCTGCTCGATGTAGAACAGGTTGGTAAACGATGGCAGCGCGATGACGATGAGGATCAACACCGGCACAACGGTCCAAACCACCTCAACCACCGTGTTATGACTGAATTTGCGCGCTTCGGTGTTGGCCTTGCGATTGTAACGGAATATCACCCAGCACAGCAACGCCAACACAAAGATCGTCACGACCGTGATAATCGGCAACAACAAGCCATCGTGGAACCAGTGAAGGCGTTCGGCGATTCGTGTAACGGGCTGTTGAAATCCCAACGCACCGGGGGTCGGCACGCCGGCAAGTGCCGGTGCGGCCGAGGCGGTCAGCCCCGAAAGGCAGAAAAGACTGCGCAAAAACGGTGTCATGTGTAGCGCTCCTGTTAGACAGTGATGTAACGCGCGCGTGCCGTCAGGGCGAGTACGGATTGCGCACATTATTGTCGCAGACCTTGGGCAACACAGCCTTCGCGTGATAAAGTATTTTCAAAGACATGCGGAGGTAGAAATGAACCGATTTATTGTCGTTGGATTGGCCTGTTTTGCTATGGCATTGCCAGTTTCCGCGCAGGTGACCGTGATTGGCGGAGGTCTTGCGGAGGACTGCTACATCGCTGTGAAGGCTGACACACGTCCTGGCCGCGACAGTGAACAGGTGTGCACCCAGGCCCTGGAAAACGAAACGATGACCCGAAAGAATCGGGCCGCGACCTATGTAAACCGCGGAATCGTGCGCATGCGCCTGGAAGCTTATGATCGCGCCGATCAGGATTTCACGCGCGCTGCTGCACTAAAAGACGATCTCGGCGACATCTATGTGAATCGCGGCGTCCTGAAATTCTACCAAGCCGACTATCAAGGCGCGATCGACGCCATCAATACCGCGCTCGAACTGGAAACGTCAGAGCCGCACGTGGCCTATTATAACCGGGCCCTCGCCAAGGAAGAACTCGATGATTTGACCGGAGCATACTTCGATTTTCTCGCGGCAAGTGAGCTTGAGCCGGAGTGGGAGTTGGTCCAACGCCAGCTCGATCGGTTCTCGGTTTCGGGCGGATAGCCCCTAATAAGCCTCTTCCGTCCTGGATTTTTCGAGATTGCCAAAGCGCGTAACTTCAGCGTCAAAGGCCAGTTCCACTTTGCCAATGGGGCCATGGCGCTGTTTGCCGATGATGACTTCAGCCTTGCCCATGGCATTGTCCATGCGCTCGCGCCATTGTTGCCACTTCGACATGGTATCACCATCGCCTTCGCCGGGCTGGGGTTCCATGCGGCTGAGATAGTACTCATCGCGATAGACAAACATCACCACATCAGCGTCCTGCTCGATCGACCCTGATTCGCGCAGGTCAGAGAGTTGCGGGCGCTTGTCATCGCGCTGCTCGACCTGGCGCGACAGCTGCGACAGCGCGATCACAGGAATATCCAGATCCTTTGCCAAGGCCTTGAGCGCCATGGAGATTTGCGTGATCTCCTGTACCCGGTTTCCGTCGCTCTTGCCGCCGCTGGAGGTGATCAGCTGCAGATAATCGATCACGATCATATCCAGACCCACAGTTCGATGCAGGCGCCGCGCCCGCGCCGCCAACTGACTGATGGACAGACCGCCAGTATCATCGATGTGAAGCGGCAGGTTCTGAAGTTCGGTCACAGCATCGCGGATTCGTTCAAAATCGCGCTCATCCAGTTCGCCCGACCGAAATTTATGGCCACTGATGCCGGTCCGCTCGGCGATAATCCGGGTAGCGAGCTGCTCAGACGACATCTCCAAAGAGAAAAACGCCACAACGCCGCCATCGATAGACTTCAACGACCCATCTTCCTGCTTTTCACGCCGGCAGGCCGCCGCCACATTATACGCTATGTTGGTAGCCAGAGAGGTTTTACCCATGGATGGGCGCCCGGCCAGGATCAGCAGGTCGGAGTTGTGCAGACCGCCAAGCTTATAGTCGAGATCGTCCAGATGCGTGGCGATTCCGGCAATTTTGCCTTCGCGCTGAAACGCCGCTTCGGCCATTTCAAGCGACTGGCGCACAGCGGACCCGAAATCGACAAATCCCCGGTTGGACGATCCACGTTCTGCCAGCGCAAAAAGTTCGCGCTCCGCGAGCTCGATCTGGTCTGAGCCTTCGGTTTCGCTGGGAGGCACCAGAGCACGCAGTTTCATGCCCGAACCGATGTTGAGCAATTCCCGCCGAATCGCCAGGTCGCGCACGATCCGGGCGTAGTCGGTGACCTCCGGACCGAAGGCTGCGCTGTCGAGCAACTCCGCGAGATAGGCGGCGCCACCAATCACCGTGAGCTGGTCATTGCGCTCGAAATGCTCACGCAGCGTCACACCGTCGGCCAAGCGACCCTGCTCAATGAGCGCGGCGCACGTGGCATAGATCTCCTGGTGCGCCGGGGCATAATAGTCTGTCGGCTGCAGCACTTCCGTCACACGCTGGTAGGCGTTGTTGTCGAAGAGAATGGCGCCCAGCACAGCAGCTTCTGCCACCAGATTGTTAGGCGCTTCGGTTTGGGTCGTTTCATGATCCTTGGGCATGACGTTCGGATAATCGAAGTTGCAGGACATTTCGCGTCTTGACTTTCATCCGTTCGCTGAGCGTTCGGCGCGATTCACAGGAGTGATTCTCGCAATGAAAAACGCCGCGGACAAACCTGGCCGCGACGTTCTGGAATTTTCGACTGAAAGACTGATCTATTCGTCTTCCGTGGCCATCTGCTCGGCCATTTCTGCGGCAGCTTCGGCCAAAACACCCGCCTGTTCGTCCGCAATCTCGCGCTGCTCTTGCTGCAACGTTTTAAGTACGTCTTCACCGGCGGCCTGTCGTTCAGCCTCGTCTGCAGACCGCGCGACATTCACCTGCACGGTAACGGCCACTTCAGGGTGCAACTGGATAGACACATCATATAAGCCGATCGCCTTGATTGGCTGATCCTGACGCACCTGGCTGCGCGAAACGCTATAGCCTTCTTCCGCTGCGACTTCAGCGATGTCTCGTGCGCTGACCGAACCGTAGAGCTGGCCGGTTTCGCCGGACTGGCGGATCAAAACAAAGGTTTGGCCGTTCAAAGTCTCGCCAGCCGATTCGGCGGATTGGCGAGCGTCAGCGTTGCGCTGGACGATCACTTCACGTTCAGCTTCAAACCGACGCCGGTTTTTTTCCGTGGCCAGCAGCGCTTTGCCCTGAGGAATAAGAAAATTCCGGGCATAGCCGTTCTTGACGGAAACTTCGTCGCCGATGGTGCCGAGCTTCTCGACGCGTTCGAGTAGGATGACTTGCATTGATCTGGCCTCCTACTTCACGGCAAACGGCAGAAGCGCGAGAATCCGCGCGCGCTTGATAGCTTTGGCGAGCTTGCGCTGGTTCTTGATGTTCACAGCCGTAATCCGGGACGGGACGATCTTGCCCTTTTCGGAGATGTAACGCTGGAGCAGCTTGACGTCTTTGTAGTCGATCTTCGGAGCTTTTGCGCCGGAGAACGGATCGACTTTCCGGCGGCGCCCAAATGGGCGGCGGGCCGGAAGGTTGGTGATGTTGATTCCTGCTGGTGCTTTGCGAGCCATGATACCCTCCTAGTCCCGGCTTCTGCGGTCGCCGCGGTCGCGGTCGCCGCGTTCACGATCACCACGATCCTTGCGCGCCACGATGGGCGAAGGATCTTCGTCCAGTTCATCCACGCGGATGGTCAGGTAGCGCATCACATCGTCGGAAATCCGGTGACGCCGCTCAATTTCGTGAAGCGCATCAGCAGGTCCGGCGACGTTCAAGAGGCTGTAATGGCCCTTGCGCTGCTTGTTGATCGGATATGACAAATTCCGCAGACCCCAATATTCGGTCTTGGATACAGTCGCGCCTTTATCCCGAAGGAATTCAGCGAGTTCTTCTGTCAGGGTTTCGGCTTGCGCCGGAGAAATGTCAGGTCGTGATATCACGACATGCTCATAATAAGGCATACTTTCATCCCTTTAGGAGGCGGCACGAAGCGGGCGGGAACCCGTTACGTGATGGCCCCTGGCGCCGGGAACCATTCCCGGTCAGGACCGCACTCCTGTTCAAGCGGGCGCTTAAACCCCAGGGATGTGAAAAAATCAACCCGCTTGCGCTCTTGGCTTGCTCGCACTACCCCGCTGTCAAACGACAAGGGAGATGGCCGTGGGCAAACTCGCCTTCATCTTTCCCGGACAGGGAAGCCAATTCATCGGTATGGGCAAGGATCTGGCGGAGGCTTATCCAGCCGCCAAGGCCGTGTTCGACGAGGTCAATGATGCCCTCGACCAGGACCTTTCGGGCCTGATGTGGGACGGAGAGCTGGACGCGCTGACGCTTACAGCCAACACTCAACCTGCGCTGATGGCCCACTCGGTTGCAGCCATGAAGGCGCTGGAGGCGGAACACGGCGTTGCGGTGACCCAGGCCGCCTACGTCGCCGGCCATTCACTGGGAGAATATTCAGCCCTCGCCGCCGCGGGAGCCTTGTCGATTGCCGACACCGCCCGTCTACTGCGGGTCCGTGGCAATGCCATGCAATCAGCCGTTCCAGCCGGTGAAGGCGCCATGGCTGCGCTTCTTGGCGCTGACGATGCCCAGGCCGAAGCAGCATGCGCCTCAGGGCGCGAGTCCGGAGGCGTATGCGAAGTCGCCAATGACAATGCGCCCGGACAACTGGTCTTGTCGGGCTCCAAAGACGCAATTGCAGCCGCCTGCGAACACGCCAAGGCCATTGGCGTAAAGAAAGCCGTCCCCCTCAGCGTATCCGCACCGTTCCACTGTTCCCTGATGCAGCCCGCCGCCGACGCCATGGCTGAAGCACTTTCAGCGGCTGAGATTAGCGCGCCATCGGTGCCATTGGTCGCAAACGTGACTGCCGGGGCGACCAACGATCCAGAAGCGATCCGTCAACAGCTCATCGACCAGGTCACCGGCCGTGTGCGCTGGCGAGAGAGCGTCCAGTACATGGTCTTTGATGGGGTCACTCGCACCGCAGAAGCCGGAGCGGGCAAAGTGCTGACAGTGATGCAGCGGCGCATTGAAAAATCCCTCGAAGGTTTCACGCTCGGCACGCCCGATGACGTCGCAGCCTTCGCCAACGCAGTTAAAGGATAAACCTCATGTTTTCATTGGAAGGTCGAACCGCCCTCGTCACCGGCGCATCTGGCGGCATTGGACGGGAAATCGCCAAGGCGCTGTCCACGGCCGGTGCGAAAGTCGCCCTGTCCGGCACGCGTGAGGGCGTTCTGGAAGAGGTGAAAGCGGATTTGCCGGGCGATAGTGCGGTCGTCACCTGCAACCTGTCTGATACCGCTGAAGTGAACGGTTTGGTGGCAAAAGCCGAAGAGGCTATCGGACCACTGGATATTCTGGTGGCCAATGCAGGCATTACCCGCGATGGGCTCTTGATGCGTATGAAGGATGAGGACTGGCAGACGGTGATCGATGTCAATCTCGGAGCCTATTTCCGGATGGCGAAATCAACGCTGAGGGGCATGATGAAGCGCCGCCACGGTCGGATTATCGGCGTCACATCCATCGTCGGTGTAACGGGAAATCCGGGCCAGGCGAACTATTGCGCCTCCAAGGCGGGCATGATCGGATTCACCAAATCCCTCGCCCAGGAAGTCGCCAGCCGGGGAATCACCGCCAACTGCATCGCGCCCGGTTTCATCGAATCGCCCATGACCGATGTGCTGCCAGATGCTCAAAAAGAGGCGCTTCTCGGCCAGATTCCCACAGGTCGTTTGGGCCAGGGCAGCGACATTGCAAATGCCTGCGTCTACCTCGCCAGCGCCGAAGCTTCATATGTCACAGGGCAAACGCTGCACGTGAATGGCGGCATGGCCATGATCTAATTCAAGGTGGCCAAAGCAGCGTCAACCGCTTGTCCCAGCGATAAAGTGTGTGCTAGGCGCAACACCAAGGCCTGAATACAGGTCCCTTATCAGACATCAGAACAAGAGGTGCCAAATGTCTGACGTGTTAGAGCGTGTCAAAAAGATCGTCGTAGAGAATCTCGACGTAGAAGCAGACAAAGTCGCAGAAGGCGCAAGCTTCATCGACGACCTCGGCGCCGACAGTCTCGACCTTGTCGAGCTGGTCATGGCTTTCGAGGAAGAGTTCAATATTGAAATCCCAGACGACGTGCAGGAGAACATCCGCACGGTCGGTGATGCTGTGAAGCACATCAACGAGCACATTTCCTAAATTACAAAACCTAGGAGGCTCCATGCGCCGGGTCGTCATCACTGGAATCGGTCTTGTTTCTCCGCTTGCAAATGGGCGAGAGGCCACCTGGTCCCGGTTGATTGAAGGACGTTCCGGCGCGGGCCCCATCGATCTGTTCGACACAGCCAGCGTGCCGTGCAAAATTGCATTTCAGGTGCCTTGGTCATCTGGACGTGGTGGCGGCGAGGGCGATGAACACGCCTTTGATCCCGATCAAACCGCTAGCGCCAAGGAACGTCGGCGTATTGATGAATTCATCCTGTACGCGATGGCCGCCGCCGATGAGGCTTTGGAAGACGCCAACTGGAAGCCAGAAAGCGACCATGATCAGCAGCGTTCCGGCGTTCTGATCGGCTCTGGCATTGGCGGTCTTCAATCCATCTATGACACGGCGATTACGCTCCATACCCAGGGCGCTCGCCGTGTCAGCCCCTTCTTCATCCCGTCAGCGCTGATCAATTTGGCCTCCGGTCAGGTCTCGATCCGCCACGGCCTCAAGGGACCCAACCACTCTGTAGTCACTGCATGTGCGACCGGCGCCCATGCCATCGGCGACTCCACCCGCCTGATCCAGGCTGGAGACGCGGACGTCATGGTGGCCGGCGGAGCAGAAGCCGTCATCTGCGAGCTGGGGATCGCCGGATTCTGCGCGGCCAAAGCCATGTCCACCAATTTCAATGAGACGCCTGAGAAAGCGTCGCGTCCCTATGACGCCGACCGTGATGGCTTTGTCATGGGCGAAGGCGCTGCTGTCGTGATCCTTGAGGATTACGAGCACGCCAAAGCCCGCGGCGCGAACATCTATGCCGAAGTCAAAGGCTATGGCCTGACGGGTGATGCCTACCACATCACCGCGCCGGCTGAGGGATCTGAAGGTGGCTACAGGGCGATGGAAATGGCACTCAACCATTCCGGGCTCGACGTCAGCGATATCGACTATGTGAACGCCCATGGCACCTCAACGCCGAAGGGTGATGAAGGCGAGGTTGGCGCCGTCGAGCGTATTTTCGGCGACCATTCCAAGAACCTGTCGCTTTCATCGACGAAGTCGGCCGTCGGCCACCAGCTCGGTGCAGCTGGCGCTATTGAGGCGGCGTTTTGCGCCCTGGCCATCCGAGACAGCGTGATGCCGCCGACCCTGAACCTCGACAATCCAAGCGTTGATACCGTCATCGACCTCATCCCACATGAGGCAAAACGTGCACCCGTCCGCGCAGCCATGACCAATTCCTTTGGTTTCGGTGGGACAAATGCCTGTTTGATCCTGCAGGCCGTTGAGTAGACTGCCTGACGCTTGAGGTGTTGAGCGGCGCGGAGCAGTAGAATGCGGTTTCTGAAAGCCCTTTTTGGTATTGTTGTTGTCCTCGCCATTCTTGGCGCCGCCGCAGGGGGCGTCGGCTGGGTCTGGTTCCAGAACGAGATTGTTAAGGACGGCCCCCTTGCAACCGATACGGTGTTCAGCGTAACGGCCGGGGAAACCCTCATCAGTGTTGCGAGCCGCGCCGAAACCGACGGCATTATTTCCGATGACCTTCTGCTTCGCCTCCACGCCCGTTTCAATGGTGAGGAAACCGCTATCAAGGTCGGGGAATTTTCCGTTCCGGCCGCAGTCAGCACAAGCGGTTTTCTATCCTTGTTGGTGGCCGGCGATGTCATTCAATACACGATCACCTTGCCAGAGGGGCTTACGACCGCGCAGATCCTGAACCGGATCGATGGCGATGATCGCCTTCTCGGTGAGCTGCCTGATCCTTTACCCGTCGAAGGCAGTCTTCTGCCTGAAACTTACGCTTTTACGCGAGACACCAAAAAATCTGAGCTGATCGATCGCATGACGGGCGCTCAGGAGACCCTGATGGATAACACTTGGCCGGATCGGGCCGATAATCTTCCCATTTCCAGCCGGCAGGAGGCCCTAACCCTCGCCAGCATCGTTCAAAAAGAGGCCGCCGGCCAAGACGAGTATGGAAATGTCGCCAGCGTGTTCATCAATCGTCTTGAGCGCGGCATGAAACTGGAGACCGATGTCAGTGTCCATTACGGCGTTAATGGCGGTGAACCACTGTATAACCGGCAAGGACAACGCCGCACGCTATACCGCTCGGAACTGGACCGGGACACACCCTACAACACCTATACCCGAACCGGACTGCCTCCGACGCCCATCGCCAATCCTGGCGCAGACGCGATCCAGGCCGTGCTCAACCCACCGGAAACCGACTATATTTTCTTCGTCGCCAGCGGCACTACCGGATCTGTCTTCTCGACCAACTATCGTGACCATCAGCGCGCTGTTGCGGACTATAGAGCGTATGAGCGCGCCGAGATTGAACGCGAGCGGTCCAACTGATGACGGTGATATCCTCCATGACGGGGTTCGGCAGCGCCCGCGGCAGCGCCGATTGGGGCAACTGGTCTGTGGAGGCCAGGAGCGTAAACGGACGCGGCCTCGACGTACGCGTGTCCTGTCCCCAAGGCTTTGAGACTCTCGACCGCCATGCCAAAGCCGCCGCTGCACAGCAGTTCAAACGCGGCAATCTTCAGATCGCCATTCGAATAGAAGGTGCCGGCGCCAACGACCAATTGACGATCAATCGCCCTGCCCTTCAAAGCCTTGTTGATGAAGCCATCGCGCAGAGTGACGATGTGGCGCTGTCTGGCCAGGCGCTTGCGACCCTCTTGACCGTGCGCGGCATCGTGGACACGCAAACGTCAGATCTGTCTGCTTTGGCCGACAACAAAAACACCCTGGACGCGATTACTGCGGCCATTGATACCGCGATTGCTCAGCTGTCTGATATGCGGGCCACTGAAGGACGTGCCCTAACCGGCGTCTTTGCAGACCTTGTGTCTGAGTTTCGCAAAGCGACTTTGATGGCTTCAAGCGCGGCCATAGCTCAGCCGGGCCTTCTGAAAACGCGTCTGGAAGGCCAGCTTGCCGAGCTTGGCGCCTCTGATCAGATCGACGGTGACCGCCTGGCCGCAGAGATCGCTATGACTGTGGCAAAGGCCGATGTTCGCGAGGAGCTGGACCGACTGTCTGCTCACCTCGATCAGGCCGAATCGCTGCTCGCTGCCGGCAGCCCGTGTGGGCGCAAGCTGGACTTTCTCAGCCAGGAATTAGGCCGTGAAATCAACACCTTGTGTTCAAAGTCTGCCAGCCTGGACTTGACCAATGTCGGGCTCGCCCTGAAAGCCTTGAACGATCAGTTCAAGGAGCAGGCGGCCAATGTCGAATAAACGCCCCCCGCGCCGGGGTCTTATGCTCGTTATTTCGAGCCCGTCCGGGGCGGGCAAGACCACCCTGTCGCGCCGCCTGATGGATGAGTTCAAGGATGTTGTGCTTTCCGTCTCGGCCACAACACGCGAGCCTCGCCCGGGCGAAGTGGATGGCGAGCACTATCACTTTAAATCGCAGGCTGAATTTCGACACATGATCGAAAACGACGCCTTCCTGGAATGGGCAAAAGTGTTCGACCACTATTACGGCACGCCGCGGGCCGACACGGAAGATCGACTTCGAGCCGGCAAGGACGTGATCTTTGATGTGGATTGGCAGGGCGCAGATGCCTTGCACGATGAAATGCCCCAGCATTGCGTGTCGGTGTTTGTCTTGCCGCCCTCCATCACTGCGCTTCAGGACCGGCTGGCCGCCCGCCCGGGCATGACCGATGATCAGGTTGAGCGGCGAATGCGGGACGCCCGAGCCGAGATCCGCCATTGGCGACGCTACGACTATTGCGTGGTCAATGATAATCTTGAAACGGCCTATGAAGAGCTGCGCCGGATCTTGCGCGTTGAGCGCATGAAACGGCTGAGACAGCGCCATCTCGATACGCTGGCGCGAGAGCTCCTAAACGAAGGCTGATGCAGACCTTGCCGCGCCTTTGCGTTCTCGATCCCGCACCACTGTTTGAGGGCCAAACTGCAACACACGCTCTGAATGACACGGTGACCGTCGCGCGCGCCTGTGAAGACATGGGCTATCACAGTTATTGGGTTCAGGAACATCACAACACGCCGAGTTTTGCGAGTGTCGCGCCGGAAATCCTGATCGCCCATATTGCCTCGGCGACACAATGGATCAAAGTCGGCGCAGGCGGTGTCATGCTGCCGAACTACTCGCCTTTGAAGGTGGCCGAGCAGTTCACGACACTCAGCGCGCTCTATCCCGGCCGGATAGAGCTGGGCATCGGGCGCGCGACGGGTGCGGACCCACGCACCAGCGCTGCCCTGCTTGGTCCTGGTGCAAAGACTTTCCCGGTGATGACACGGCTGTTGATGGATTGGCTTCTGGATGCTGCTGGCGAGGTCGCGATACCGGACAATCACCGCGCTGGTGGCATCCATGCACGCCCGTCTGCTCAACGCCCTGACCTGTGGATACTGGCGTCCTCACCCCAGTCAGCGGCTGTGGCCGGTGCGATGGGCCTGCCCATGGCATTTGCTGACTTTCTGGCGCCGGGCGGTGCAAGGGCGGCAGCCGATGCCTATCGCAGCGCTTTCTCACCGTCAGCTTTCGCCACGGCCCCAAGATTGGCTTTGGCGCTGGTAGCGTTGGCGGCTGAAACCGAGGCGCGAGCCCATGAACTAGCGAGGCCTGCCACCGCTTGGAATGCGGTTCGTGCTGCTGGAAAATTCATCCCATTTCCCTCACAACAAGTGGCCGAAAACATCCTTTCGCGCATGCCGCAGGACACAATCGACGCGGCAGAGTCCCGCTCCATAACGGGTACAGGAGAGATCGTCGCTCAGACGGTGCTGGAGAAAGCCGACGCGTGCGGGGCCGATAGCGTCTACATACTTACGATCGCGCAGCCCGTTGAAGCCAGAATTCAATCATACAAGGCGATTTCCGACGCCTACTACAATGACGGCCGGGCCACAAACCCGCAGGCGGCACGCCTTTAGCCAGGGACCAAGCATCAACCAGCAATTCCCATCGCTGCAACGCGCGCGCGCCAGGCGCCCAAATGCGCAAGCTCTTCATGGGGCTTCCACTTCATCACCGCGCAAAAGCCACACGCCACAAAGGCGATGATATCGGCATAGGAAAACCGGTCGGCGGCGATGAAATCTGTGTTGGCCAGATGCGCGTCGAGGCGTTTCACAAACGCTTTGGCGTTCCCCTCTCCCTTGGCGGCCGCTTCAGGTGATTGCGGGTTTTCCAATGGCGCCATCATCGGATGGGTGTTTCGAAACCAAATTGCGAACTGAAAAAACCACATGAATTCCACCCGGCGATCCCACATTTCAATCTGCGCCTTTTCCAGTGGCGTTCTCCCAAATAGGTTCGGATCCGGAAAAAGGCCTTCAAGATAGGTACAGATGGCTCGGCTTTCCGTAATAGAATCGCCATCATCGAGTTGCAGAACAGGCACGTGCGCGAACGGGCTCATCGCCCGGTATTCCGGCGTCTTGTGGTCCCGGTTCATGATCGAGATCTCTATGATCTCAACCTCATCCAACCGATCTTTGGCGCGTAGGAAGTGGACGACACGCTCTGGGTTAGGCGCCTTGGGGGCGTGATAGAGTTTCAACGGGTTGCCTTACTCAAATTGGGCACGCACACCGAGAGTCGCATTTAAAGGCTCGCCCGGAAAATAGCGTTCGTCGCCAAACGCGAAGTCTGCCCGGTCGGCAAACCGTTCATCGGTCAGGTTACGAACGACGACAAAAGCCTGCCAGCGATCTGATACCTCGTATTCCGCACGGGCTGATACCACCAGGTGCCCCGGATAGTCCTGCGTGCCGGCGGGGTTGGTCACATAGTCACCGACATAATCGGCCGTCAGGCTGGTTTGCAGCGCCTCTATCGGGCGCCAGCGCAGCGTCAGATCAGCGAGCCACTCGGGCGCGGTATCAATTTCACTGCCGCTTGTAATGCTGTTCGAGGCGCTGTTTGTGATGCGGTCAAACGCGTAAGTCTGGTCCGACCAACTCACCTGCCCGCTCAGTCCGAGCACATCTCCAACAATCACCCAATCGAACGCGGCCTCGACCCCGGAGTGTTCGGTCGCGCCAAATGGTACATTCAGGCCGTCACTGTCGCGGAAAAAGAAGTTATCTTTCTCCATGTAATAGGCAGCCACATCGAAGACGAGATCACCTGAAAATGCATTCCCGCGCACACCTATTTCAAGGGAATCCAACGTTTCCGGCTCGACCTCGCCAGGGGCTTGGAGGCTTTGGAGGCGATAGAGATCGCTGGCCTGCGGTGCGCGTTCGCCGCGCGAATAGTTGGCGTAGTAGCTGAGGTTCTCCACTTCCCAGATGACGCCGAGCTTCGGTGTCAGCAGGTCGAAGCTGTCGATCCGATCTGGCGAAACCTGAAACCGGCCAAATGTGCCAGCCGGTATATTGGTCGTATAGTCATAGTGGTGCGTTTCGGCGCGAAGGCCGGCCAGTACAGAGATATCGTCCGTAACCGCCCAGTTCGCCTCGCCCCAAAGCGCTGCCGCGCGGGTGTCGACCTCATAGTCGTAGTGCCGCCCCTCAGGGAACCTGCTATCGCCGGGAAAGAAGCCGAACGGCCCCGTCTGGGTCTCTATCAGATATCCAGATGCAAAATCTGTATCCAGACCGAAGCGCACATCCACCGGACCATCTTCAAACGGATCATAGCGTACCATCGCGCCCAGCGCGTCATGTCCGTTCTCTTCGATTCCTGGATAGGGGAGGAAATGGAGATTGAAATCCATCTCCTGGGTTCGTGCGAACGGGATGACGGTCAGTTCGCCATTGCCAACAACGCCAGTGATACGAAGATGCGCGCGGGCACTAAAGGCATCGCGATAGGCTTCGGGATTGGCATTGGAGACCGCGATGTCTTCATCTTCATAGGCGTCAGGGCCTTCGATAAACCCGGCGGTTTCCTGATTGAGATTTGAGATAGAGAGGAAGGGTTCTACCGACCAATTGCCAAGCGAGTGTGTGTTGGTGAGCGTGAGTTTCTGCTGCTCAAGCCCGGTATTGTCGCGCCAGCCAACCTCATCTTGCAGGCTGAGCGCAGCGCGAAATCCACTTTCAGTATGGGCGACAAGGTCGCCGCGATATCGGTTGAGCGAGGAGTAGGATGCCGTCAGGTCGAGCGCCTTCTCGTTTTCAGGATACCCCTGGATGACATTGATCAGCCCGTGCACTGCATTTGAGCCATATCGCGCGCTGCCGGGCCCGCGGACCACTTCAATGGCGCCAGCTGTCTCGTGATGAAGTTCAAGAAGACCATTCACATTGCCGAAGGCAGGGGAGCGCACCGGCACGCCATTTTCCATGATCAGGAAACTGCCCTGCCCTGCCCCGCCCGTGAGAACCGGAGAGCGGATCGCGATCAAGTGTTCCTGGCCGGAATTGGTGTGGATGTTCACGCCGGGCAGAATATTGAGGATTTCGGCCGGGTGATCGGCGAAGGTCGAGTTGATAACATCGTCACCAATGTTGGAGACCGAGCCTGGGTCTTCAGCAACCCGATCACCGTAAATCAGGATGGGGTCCAACCGGTCATCGCTCGTGTCGGTCTGCGCAAAGCCCACGCCAGCCAGTCCGAAACACGCGGCGCTCAAAAATATGGTTTTTCGCAAACCCTATCCTCCAAGGAATAAATTCACCGGCAACGCACCCACGACCGCACCCGATAGGCAGGTCGCCAGCGTTCCTGCCAGCAACGTCTTCCATGCAAGTGAAAGAAAGGTTTCCCGACGATCAGGTTCGATGATTGTCAGCCCGCCGATCAGGATGCCCATGGAGCCGAAATTGGCAAAACCACAGATCGCATGGGCGGTAATGATGCGCGTGCGCGCCGACATCTCGTCTTCGGGCACGCCGGCAAGCTCAAGGAACGCCACAAACTCTGTCAGCACGGTCTTGATGCCCATCAGGGAGCCCGAGCGCGCCGCCTCGTCCCACGGCACGCCGATCAGGTACATCAAGGGCGCGAAAATCCAGCCCAGCACCATCTGGATCGAGAGGGGCGTTGCTTCACCACCGACATCGATGCGGATCGGAATGAGCGTGAACAGGGCATTGGCCAAATAAAGGATAGCCAGCGCGGCAATCAGCATCGTTGCGATGTTGAGAACGATCTTCAGCCCGTCCGATGCGCCAGTGGCGAACGCGTCCATGGTGGACTGATATTCAAAGTCCGGCTCGTGTGTCCGGTCGTCCTTGTCCACGGTTTCCGGCACGATGACGAGCGCCAGTGCCACGGCCGCCGGGGCCGCCATGATCGACGCGGTCAAAAGCTGGGCCAGCGGATTGGCCATCACGCCTTCAAGAAACGTCACGTAGATGATCAGCACGCTGCCTGCGATCGTGGCAAAGCCCGTCGTCATCAGGATGAACAATTCTGCCCGGCTCATGCCCTTCAGGTAAGGTTTCACCAGCACCGGAGCCTCAGTCATGCCCATGAAGACGTTTGCGGACACCGCCAGCGATGTCGCACCGCCCAGTCCCATGGCGCGACGAAAAACAACGGCAAAGCCTTTGGTGATCCATCTCAGAATCCGCCAATGCCACAGCATCGCAGACAGCGCAGCAACCACGATCACGATGGGCAAAATCTGAAAGAAGAACGCCGGCGGAGGCGTCTCGCCCGGCACGACAGTCGGGTTCTGAGCAAAGACGGTGTTGTCGCCAACATATCCAAACACAAACCCGGTGCCCGCCCGGGTCGCATTCTCCAGCGCATCAACAATGATATTGGCTTTGAACAGGGCTTCGCGCACCGGCGGCAAACCAAACAAAAGTAGCGCAAATACAAATTGCAAAGCGACGGCGCCCAATACGATCTTCCATGGAAATGCACGGCGGTTTTCCGACACCGCCCAAGCGATTGCAAAGATGATCGCCATCCCAATAAGGGCACGCCCATTGTCCCATCCCCACTCCATGGGCACTCTCCCTCGTCCATCTGTTAAAACCAACTAACCCGCGCATTTCACGCGGGCCAGCCCTGTTTCAATGAATCGTAAGCGTGCGGCGCTATCCGCCCAATTTGCAGACACATAGCTTGTTGCCATCCAGATCGCGGAAATAGGCACCATAAAAAACGCCTGGCACGCGCTCTCCGGGTTGGCCGTCACAGGTCGCGCCCAATTCGATGGCCCTCTTATAGATCTTCTGCACCTCTTCCGGTCCTGAAGCATTCAAGGCGACCATGTGGCCGTTGCCGCAGTTTGCCGCCTGCTCGTCATAGGGCCCACCAACAACCAGCATGGGTTGACCAGGCTCCGTTCCATAGAAATAGAGCCTCCCATTGTCGAAAAAGCGTTTGGCGCCAAACTCCTGCATGAAGGCATCATAGAATTCGAGCGCCTTTTCCAGATTGTTCGTTCCGAGTGTGACGTAAGCGAGCATGGAAGCCTCCGTTTTTGCTAATTTCAGCTCTTATCCATCGCTTCCGGCAGCCCGCCAAGGTGAGATTGCTTGACGTTTACGTTAGCGGATGGTGCAAGACCTTCTGAATGGAGAATTTGGAGGACCCTATGACTGACATCCGTTTCGACGACCGTGTAGCCATTGTTACGGGAGCGGGCGGTGGCCTGGGCCGGTGTCACGCACTCGAACTCGCCCGCCGCGGCGCAAAAATTGTGGTCAATGATCTCGGCGGCAGCCTGGACGGACTGGGTGGCAACTCCGAAGCGGCTGAAAATGTCGTCAAGGAAATCGAGGCCATGGGCGGCGAAGCGTTCGCCAATGGCTCGTCCGTGGCCGACGATGCAGGCGTAAAGAAAATGATTGATGACACGATGGACCGGTTTGGCCGCATCGATGTCCTGATCGCCAATGCCGGCATCCTGCGTGACAAGTCGTTCCACAAAATGACGATGGATGACATCAATCTGGTGCTGGACGTGCACCTGCGCGGCTCGTTCAAGCCGATCCACGCCGCATGGCCGATCATGAAAGAACAGCAGTACGGACGTATTGTGGTGACCACATCGTCTACCGGCCTTTACGGGAACTTTGGGCAGGTGAACTATGGCGCGGCGAAGCTGGGGCTGGTGGGTCTGATGAACTCGCTGAAAATCGAAGGCGCAAAGAACAACATTCTGGTGAACGCTGTTTGTCCGATCGCAGCGACCCGCATGACGGAAGGCCTGATGCCCGACGAAGTCCTGGCGCAGCTTAAACCAGAGTATGTGACGCCCGGCGTCATCAACCTGGTCAAGGAAGACGCGCCCACCGGCATGATCTTGTCTGCTGGCGCTGGTGCGTTCTCCATGGCGCAAATCGTCGAAACCAAGGGCGCCTTTGTCGGACAGGACGAGACGCTGACGGCAGAAGCTGTTGCGGCCAAATGGGACGAAATCACAGACACCTCGACCCAGACCCATTTCGAAATGGGCGCCAACCATGGCGCAAACATCTTCACCCGCGTCAGCGAAGGCATGACGGGTTAAAACCAACACGCCAACTGAGATGCGCGGAGTTTACCGTCGCGCATCTCAATGATCGCCACACGCCAGGGTGCGCCGGGCAGTGTGACAGCATTTATCTGACGAGAAAAAATGGTGAGCCGTACAGGGATCGAACCTGTGACCCGCTGATTAAAAGTCAGCTGCTCTACCGACTGAGCTAACGGCTCCCTGTTCGGGAAGAGCGTAGTTAGTCGGATGTGTGTTGCCGGTCAATGAAACTTCTGTTCTTCAGGTCCAAGTTGCGACACTTTGGAAGCGAAAGCTGGGGGTTAGGCATGTATCGGATCGTTGTCGTTTTCGTTTTGGCCAGTCTGGCAGCAGCCTGCACAACATCCACCAGCTCGAATGATGACAGCTTGACCGATGCTGCGTTGAGCCCGTTCGAAGATCTGAACCTGCGCCAGGAAGAGATCCCCCCTGTGCTCGCCGCGCTCGACTGGCCCTATGATCCGCCCGAGCCTGCAACTTGCGCTACAATTGAAACAGACGTCATCCAGCTCAGCGCCGCACTCGGGCAGGACATTGATTTCCCGCCACCAGACGATGAACGCAGCCGTGCCGAATGGGCGACCGAGGAAGGCACCGATGCCGCGCTCGGTTTCGTCGCCAGCGAAGCGCGCGGCTTCATCCCCTTTCGAGGCATCGTTCGCGAAGCCACCGGTGCCAATGACTATGCCGATCGGGTCGCCCGCGCCATCATGCTGGGACATGCCCGCAGAGCCTATCTGAAAGGTATTGGCGCATCTTTGGGCTGCGATTGGCCCGCTGCGCCGTTGCCTCCACCGCTCGAGGAGCTCAGCGGAGACTAGTCGGCTACGCGTGGCGCAGATTTTGTGCCGTCCCAGCGCTCTGAAAGCTCAGACCGCAGATCTTCAAACGTCCCGTCGGCGATGGCGGTGCGCAGTCTCGCCATAAGGGCCTGGAAAAAAGCTGTGTTATGCCAGGACAATAGCATCGGACCGAGATATTCGCCGGCCCGGAACAGATGATTGATATAGGCCAGCGAATAGTCCCGGCTCGCGGGGCAATCACTTTCCGCATCTATTGGCCGGGTCTCCTCTATGAATTTGGCGTTTTTCACATTTATCGGGCCATCCCACGTCCAGGCCTGGCCATGGCGACCGGAGCGTGTGGGCAGCACGCAGTCAAACATGTCAATCCCTCGTGCCACAGCTTCGACCAGATCGATGGGCTTGCCGACGCCCATGACATAGCGCGGCTTTTCAGGCGGCAGATGCGGCACGGTGAAGTCGATGGTCTCGCACATTTGCGCGTGTCCTTCCCCGACCGCGAGACCGCCGAGCGCAATGCCATCGAACCCTTGCCCGGCCACGCCTTTTGCCGATCGCTCGCGCAAATCAGGATAGTTCGAACCCTGGACGATGCCAAACAGCGCCTGGTCAGCTCGTGCACCAAACGCCGCCCTGGACCGCGCCCCCCAATCAAGCGAAAGCTCCAGGCTGCGCAAAGCCTCTTCATGGCTGCACGGAAAGTCTGTGCATTCATCCAGCTGCATGGAAATGTCAGCACCCAGCAAGTCGGCCTGAATTTCAATACTGCGCGCCGGCGTGAGCCGGTGTCTGGAACCATCGATATGGCTTTGAAACGTCACACCATCGGCATCCATTTTCCGAAGCGACGCAAGCGACCATACCTGAAATCCGCCGCTGTCTGTCAGAATAGGGCCATCCCAGCCCGAAAACCGATGCAATCCACCCAGTTTTGCGACCCGCTCCGCCGTCGGTCGAAGCATCAGGTGATAGGTGTTGCCGAGAATAATCTGCGCGCCAGTGCTGCGCACCTGGTCCATATAAAGGGCCTTCACCGTGCCCGCCGTGCCCACCGGCATGAAGGCCGGCGTCTGAATCTGCCCACGCGGGGTGTTCAAAACGCCCGTTCGCGCCTCACCGGCTGTCGCTGCTATCTGAAATGAAAATCCGCTCATCGCGCGGGCAATAGCAGGCAGGCATCGCCATAGGAATAGAAACGGTAGTGTTCGCGGATGGCATGGGCATATGCCGCCCGCATGATGTCCGTCCCCATGAGCGCGCAAACCAGCATGAACAGAGATGAGCGCGGCAGATGGAAATTTGTCACCAGTGCATCGGTGGCTCGCAGTGCGTCCCCCGGTTTCAGGAAAATATCGGTGGGTCCGGTTCTAGGATGCAGCTTGCCCTCGCCATCGACACAGCTCTCCAACGTGCGAAGGGAGGTCGTGCCAACGGGCACGCATCGCGCGCCACTTGCCCGCTTTGTGTTGAGGCGCGACGCCACATCAGGGGTCAGCCGTCGCCATTCTTCATGGAGCGTGCTGGTATCCAGGGCGCTTTGCGTCAGCGGTGCGAAGGTGCCAAGGCCGACATGCAAGCGGACCGTCTCACGGCCCAGTCCAGCTTTATCAATCCGGCTAAGCAGCCGGGGTGTAAAATGCAACGCAGCGGTAGGTGCAGCGACAGATCTAGCGTCGTCGCCCGCCACACCTGGCTGATACGTCTCACGGTCGCGCGCATCGGCGACCCGGCGTCGCGCGATGTAAGGTGGCAATGGCATAGCGCCGAACCGATCCAGAAACGCCAGCAGGTTGTGCGGATCGCAATTAAAGCCGATTTCGATCTCACCGCCCTCGCGCCGGTCCAGAATTTTGGCGGAAAAAGTCTCAGACACCTCCAACACATCGCCGGGCTTCAGACGTTTGCCCGGCCTGGCGAGCGCGAGCCATCGTCCAGGCGCCAGTTCCTCGACCAAGTTGATGTCCACGGCCACATCCCGCCCGTCATCGGATCGCTTCGGACGAACGGCCTTTAACGCGGCCGGCAGCACCCGGGTGTCGTTGAACACCAACACATCGCCGGGCGTCAGAAATGACGGAAGGTCGACCATACGAGCATCTTCCAGACGCCCATCGCCATGGACAACCAGTAGACGCGCGGTGTCCTGTGGGTCTGCCGGACGCAGAGCTATCCGCTCTTCCGGCAGCTCAAAATCATATGTGTCGAGGGACATCTGTGCGCTGGAAGAGTTGAAGCGGCTTAGTTTTCGGCGGTGACAGGATATTCGACAATGGCTGGCACCGGGTCCACATCGCAGACATCCGTTGCGATGGACACGCCCGCAGCCGCCAGACGGGCCTGGAAGACGTCGCTATCGGTTCGCATGACGTAGATCGCCGGACGTTCGGCTTCTGGTATATCCGCGGCCATGACGGCACGTTGCAGAATATCCGGGACGGCCGGAGGCTCGCCAAGCTTGATCGACATCACCGCGTCCTGGCCATCGATGATACGGCCCCAGGCGGTATAGCCACGGTCGAGATGTTCGGCGCGCCCCCGCATCAGGAAGAACTGGCTGTTGGCACTGTCGGGATCGCTTGTCCTGGCGGTCGACACCACACTTGCGCAATGGGGAATATAGCTTTCGATCAAACCATCACTCGACATTTCGGCGATCCAGGCCGCCTGAGTCTTGATGGGAAACCCTTTGATATAGCCGTCCATGGAAATGTCGGGCTCGCCGAATGCGTCCATTGGCATGTCTTCTGGCGTGCGCCGGAAAGTGAACTCGCCTGGAATATTGGGCAGTCCGGATTCCCGGCCCTTGAGCGCGAAAATATCGCCGCCTTGGGCCATGAACCCCTGAATCACACGGTGAAAGCTGGTGCCATCATAGTCGCCGGACCGGACAAGCGTGCGGAATTGCGTTGCATGAGATGGCGCGACCTCCGGCAACATCTCAATCACAACACGGCCCGACGTGGTTCGGAAAATGATAATGTTCTCCGGATCGGCTTGCCGCCAGGTGTCCGGGTCCGCTGCGGCCATTTCCGCGGTTATGACAGCTTCTGTGGTCTCATCTTGCGCCGACGCCATAAGAGGCATCGTGGCGAACAGGGCGAAGCACGCCGCCCAGGTTTTTACAGGTTTCATCCCTGAAACTTCTCCTTCAGATCAGCCTCAACGGCCGCAGATACAAATGGGCCGACTTTGCCGCCAAGTTTGGCGATTTCCTTCACCAGTCTTGAGGCAACCGCCTGATGGCGAACATCGGCCATAAGGAAGACGGTTTCAATGTCGGGATTCAGTACCTCATTCATTGCTGTCATCTGAAACTCATATTCAAAGTCTGAAACAGCCCGCAGGCCCCGCACCAGCACCTGCGCGCCGCACTCTTCAGCAAAGTGCATGAGTAGCGAATCGAAAGGGCGGACTTCTATCTCCGCCCTTCCGTGCATTTGGTGGGTCTGGCACTCGCGCTGCACCATGGCAACGCGCTCCTCAATGGAAAACAGCGGCTTTTTGGCTTCGTTAACAGCCACGCCGAGGATGAGTTTATCGACCAGCTTGGTAGCACGCTGAATGATATCCAGGTGACCTAAAGTGATTGGATCGAAGGTCCCCGGATAGAGTCCGACGCGCTGCATATCTGTCCTCCCGCGAGCGGCTGAGCCGCCTCAGTCTCCGGCGTCGATCACTCCTGCCTCGCCGTCTTCAGTGTCTTCGCCATCTTGTTCCACCAGCCGTGCAACAGAAACCACTTTCTCCCCGGCATTGGTCCGCAGAACCCAGACCCCACTTGTGGCGCGCCCTGCGATGCGAATCTGGTCGGCCGGCGTGCGGATCAATTGCCCGGCATCGGTCACCAGCATCACCTCATCGCCATCCTCGATGGTGAAGGACTGCGCCAGCTCCAGACTCATCGGCAGACGGTGCGCCAGGATCCCTTTCCCCCCTCGACCGGAGGTGCGGTAATCATAAGCTGACGACCGCTTGCCCATACCGTGTGTGGTGAGCGTGAGAACAAACTGCTCCGCCGCGCCGAGCTCTGCCAAACGTTCCGGGCTGAGCGCGGCTTCTTCGACCACCTCGTCGCCTGTCTCGTCGCTCAGCTCGGTCTCTTCGCCTTCGCTGGCCCGGCGCATGGCGGCGGCGTGTTTCAGATAGCCCCGCGCTTCGGCCGGGGTGACATCGACATGGCGCAAAATGGCCATGGAGATCACGCGGTCCCCGCCAATCAGGCGAATGCCACGAACGCCGGTCGAATTGCGCCCGGCAAACACGCGCACATCATCGGCACGGAATCGGATGCACTGACCCATGGCAGTCGTCAAAAGGATGTCATGGTCTTTCGAGCAGATCTTTACGCTGACAATGCCATCGTCGCCGTCTTCTTCCAGCTTCATGGCGATCTTGCCGTTGCGATTGACCCGCACAAAATCCGACAGCTTGTTACGACGCACCCCGCCGGACCGCGTGGCGAACATGACATCCAGCTCAGCGCGGGCTTCATCATCATCGGGCAACGGCATCACCGAGGTGATGGTTTCATCCTGATCGAGAGGAAGGATATTCACGAACGCCTTGCCGCGCGATTGCGGCGAGCCAAGCGGCAAGCGCCACACTTTCTCTTTGTAGACCATCCCGGCAGAGCTGAAGAACAGCATTTCCGTATGGGTGTTGGCGGAGAATACGCGGGTGACGAAATCCTCGTCTTTCAGCGACGTGCCCGACCGCCCTTTCCCGCCACGATTTTGCGTGCGGTAGGTGGTCAGCGGAACGCGTTTTACATATCCGCCATGGGTGACGGTAACGACCATGTCTTCGCGTTCGATCAGGTCTTCATCATCCATATCGGCATCGCCGAAAACGAACTCTGACCTGCGCGGCACGGCGAATTTATCCTTCACCTCCGACAGCTCGCCGCGAATGATATCGAGAATGCGCGGACGCGACCGGAGGATATCCAGATAATCTGCAATCTTCTCCGCCAACCCCTTGGCTTCATTGCCGATTTCGTCGCGACCAAGCCCAGTGAGGCGGTGCAGGCGAAGCTCCAGAATGGCGCGGGCCTGTTCATCGGACAGGTAGATTGTGCCGTCATCGGCCTGGCGCGTTCGACGGTCAGCGATCAGATCGATCAATGGAGCCATATCCTGGGCATCCCAGGCACGTTCCAGAAGCTGCGCACGCGCTGTTGCGGGGTCAGGCGCACTGCGAATGATCCGGATCACTTCATCAATGTTGGCAACGGCAAGCGCAAGCCCCACCAAGACGTGCGCTCGGTCGCGAGCCTTGGCCAGATCAAACTTGGTGCGACGCGCAACCACGTCTTCGCGGAAGGTCAGGAAACACTGGAGCACCTTGCGAAGGTTCAGCAGTTCCGGACGGCCGCCATTCAACGCCAGCATGTTGACGCCAAAACTTGTCTGCATCTGTGAATAGCGGAACAGCTGATTCAGCACGACATCGGCGCTGGCATCGCGCTTCACTTCGATAACAACACGAATGCCCTGACGGTCTGATTCGTCACGCAAATCTGCGATGCCTTCGATCCGTTTCTCCCGCACCAGTTCGGCGATCTTGGTCACCATCGCCGCCTTGTTCACCTGGTAGGGAATTTCCGACACGATGATTGCCTGACGGCCATTTCGAAGCTCTTCAATTTCCGTGCGCGAGCGCATAATGACAGAGCCACGCCCCTCCAGCATCGCCTTGCGCGAGCCAGCATACCCCAGGATCAGACCGCCCGTCGGGAAATCCGGGCCAGGCACAATGTCGAGCAATTCTTCATCAGTCACGAGCGGATCATCAATCACCGCCAGTGTCGCCTGGATAATCTCACCGAGATTGTGGGGCGGAATATTGGTCGCCATACCCACGGCGATGCCGCCGCCGCCATTGACTAGCAGGTTCGGGTATTGCGCTGGTAAAACAACGGGTTCGCTTTCCGAACCATCATAGTTTTCCTGGAAATCGACCGTATCCTTGTCGATATCGCTCAGCAGGTACTGCGCCGGTTTGTCGGTGCGTACTTCAGTATAACGCATCGCAGCGGGCGGATCATTGTCGATGGACCCGAAATTACCCTGACCATCGAGCAGCGGGAGCCCCATGGAAAACGGCTGGGCCATTCGGACCAGCGCATCATACACCGCGCTGTCGCCATGGGGGTGATATTTACCAATCACATCTCCGACCACGCGGGCAGATTTGCGGTACGGCTTATCGTGGGTGTAGCCGCCCTCCTGCATGGCATAGAGAATGCGCCGGTGGACGGGTTTCAACCCATCACGGACATCGGGCAGCGCACGGCTGACGATCACGCTCATCGCATAGTCGAGATAAGAGCGCTTCAGCTCATTCTCGATCGAGATCGGATCGATGCCGTCTTCGGGCTCTGGCGCCGCGCCGACGGGATCTGTTGGATCGCCGGGAGGCGTTGCGCCATTTTCAGGCTCGTCTGGGGGCGTGGTGTCGTCGCTCAAGGGCGCGGCTCCTGGTCGCTTTGGAAGCCTAGAATCGGCTACCTTATCTGTGCCAGTGGTAGCAGCCTCCGCAGTATGCTTCAAATGTTTGAAAGCACTGGGATACGGAGGATTTTTCAGGATGCGACATGCAAAGCACAACCCGGCGTCTTTGAATCCAGAATTTCGCTCCCGACGCGAAGTTTTACTTGGTCTCGGTGCGGTTTCGGTGACGGCTTGCACAGCGCCGTCGACATCGGCGGGTGACATGTCGCCTGAGCGAGTGGAAACCGCAACAAGCGGGTGGAGCACTAGCACGCCGCTACCGTTGGCAGTTCAGGAAATCTATCCAACCGCTCTGCAGGGCCGCATCCATCTCGCGGGTGGATTTGTCGCTGAGAGTGGCGCAATCACCGGGCCAACGAACGCGCATCAGGTGTTCGACCCAGAGCGCGGCGCCTGGTCCGCGGGGCTGCCGCTCCCGACGGCTCGTCATCACCCGCATTTGATCGCCTTTGACGGTCATCTCATAGCTTTAGGCGGGTTTGAGACACCGAGCGCGGATGCCATTTGGGTGATGCAATCCAGCGGCTGGGCTATTACGGCGGATATGGCGACGTGGGAATCCGCTGCCGGTGAGAACGCTCCGATGGAATCCTGGGCATCTGTCCCCACCCTGCCCCGACCGGCGGGCGAAGCCGTCACTGCGGTGATCGATGCTAATCTACATCTTGTCGGCGGACGACGTCCCGCAGCCGAAGCCAACGCAACCTGGCAGGACCACACCGACACGAGCGAGCACTTCATCCTAGGCGGTTTGGACAGTGTTTGGGAGACTGCCGCACCAATACCCACGGCTAGAAACAGCGCGGCCGCCAGCATGATTGGCGAGAATTGGCACGTCGTGGGCGGGCGAACTGTAGCCGATGGCAATACCAGCGCCCATGAGGTGTATGATGCCCGCGAAGACCGTTGGCGCACCGTTGCGCCCCTGCCCCAAGGCCAGGGCGGACTTGCCGCCGCTTCACTTGGTGGCAAACTCTATGCCTTCGGGGGTGAGTACTTTCAGCCCTCCCCCGGCGGGGTGTTCAGCGAGTCCTGGGTCTACTCTCCGAATGAAGATGCGTGGTCCTCTATCCCTGAAATGCCATCACCGCGCCATGGCCTCGGCGCGGTGACGTTGAATGACGAGATCTATGTCATCGGAGGCGCGCTCGGCGTTGGTGGTCAGGAGACCAGCGCGCGCGTCGAGATCTTCACTCCCCAATAAGATCAAACCTGCACGAAACGATATTCAAGCAGCGTGACGACACCATTGCGATCACCATCCAGGGCGGTGAATGCCGTTTCAACTTCACCGGCGAGTTCGGGTGAGCGGTCTCCGAGGCTTTCCATCTCTGCATGGGTGAGTTCGCCATCCGCGTTCACGTCCATCAGGGTGAAGGAAATACGCGTCACGACGTCGTAGCGAGGCGTGAATTCGCGAGTTTGCACCACGCCATCTTGATCATGGTCATAGGCGTCAAAATTGCGGCGCATGGCATATTCGGCCTCGGTAGCCGACATCAGCCTCAAAAGGCTGCCGCCGTCATCCAGCGTAAGCCGTGCAAACGGCGCCTGTGCCTGAGCATATTCTTCCAGGCTGATCTCGCCGTTATTGTCTATATCAATAGCGTTAAATGCCTGAGCTGGATCGGCCGCGGCTAAATTTGCGCTCATGGCCAATGAGGTAAACAACATTCCGAGTGTGGCGACGCCAAGCGATAGCGGGCGACGCGTGATCAGGGTCTTCATAGTTTTGCTCCAGTCTGTTCGGTTTAGTTTTGGCTTCGAACGAGATTGGAGATGCCGGTCGATCAACTGCCGGATGACTTCGCTACCAGCGATACCGTCTTCGCGACACTGCTGCTGAAACGCATCTTTGTCTTCCTGACTGATCCGAAGCTCGATGAGTTCGGTTTTCTTCGGCGCTCTCATGGGCTTTCCCGTTTCGAAGCCCTTTCAGAATGGGCCACTGATCTGTTTCAGACTATCATATTTCGGTTCACACACGAGTATTTTCGTGTCCGGACACGGTCGAACGCAGGATCTTTGAGCAGACGTTTAGAACGGGATCTCGTCATCGAGATCCTGGCGGGAGAAGTCTTCCTGGGGGCCGTCCATCTGGCGCGGTCCACCACCGCCGCCGCCTTGATCATAGCCCATCGAGCCGCCGCCTCCGCCGCCCATGCCACCACCTTCGCGGCCGTCCAGCATGGTCAGTGTGGAGCCATAATTACGAAGCACGATTTCGGTCGTGTAGCGGTCCTGACCGGCCTGGTCCTGCCATTTCCGGGTCTCAAGCTGGCCCTCGATATAGACCTTTGAGCCCTTGCGCAGGTAACTCTGCGCTACGCGAACCAGACCTTCAGAGAAAATGGCAACGCGGTGCCACTCGGTCTTTTCCTTGCGCTCACCCGTATTTCTATCTTTCCAGTTTTCCGACGTGGCAATCGAGAGATTGCACACCTGCCCACCATTCTGGAATTGCCGCACCTCTGGGTCACGCCCCAGATTGCCAACCAAAATGACCTTGTTCACCGAACCTGCCATCACACCGCTCCGACCATTGCTTTCCGAATCAAAAGAACATTAGACCAAGGATCGAAACCCACTCATGTGGAATTCCATCCAGAGATTGTTCTTATTATGTTCTAGATCGCACGCAGAGAATCTGCAAGTTGTTAATTGTAGCTGTCCCCCTACTCTTACGGGGGTGCGCCATCGCCGCGCGAAACGACCAGAATGGGGCCGCCATGACTGAACTCACCACGATCCGCGTGCGCGGCGCCAAAGAGCACAATCTCAAAGATGTCGATGTGGATATCCCGCGCGGCAAGCTGGTGGTGATGACCGGCCTGTCGGGCTCCGGGAAATCCTCCCTGGCCTTTGACACGATCTATGCCGAGGGCCAGCGCCGCTATGTTGAAAGCCTGTCGGCCTATGCGCGCCAATTCCTGGAGCTGATGCAAAAGCCTGATGTCGAAAGCATTGAGGGGCTTTCCCCCGCGATCTCAATCGAGCAGAAAACCACGAGCCGGAACCCGCGCTCCACCGTCGGCACGGTCACGGAGATTTACGACTATATGCGCCTGCTTTGGGCGCGGGTCGGCATTCCCTATTCACCGGCCACAGGGCTGCCCATTGAAAGCCAAACCGTAAGCCAGATGGTCGACCGAACACTGAGCCTTGAAGAGGGCACACGGTTGTTCTTGCTCGCGCCGATCGTGCGGGGCCGAAAAGGTGAGTACCGGAAGGAATTCGCCGAGCTTCTGAAGAAGGGCTTTCAGCGTGTGAAAGTCGACGGAGAGTTTCACGATCTGGAAGATCCGCCCACGCTCGACAAGAAGTTCAAGCACGACATCGATGTGGTCGTGGACCGGATCGTGGTGCGCGAGGGCATGGAACAGCGCCTGGCTGAGAGCTTTGAATCTGCGCTCGGACTGGCCAATGGCATCGCCATCGCAGAATATGCAGATATCGCAGACGGGGAGACCACCGCCAAACGGATCATCTACAGCGCCAATTTCGCGTGTCCGGAAAGTGGGTTCACGATCCCCGAAATCGAGCCGCGGCTGTTTTCGTTCAACAATCCCTTCGGCGCCTGCCCCACATGCGACGGTCTGGGCACCCAGTCCAAGATCGATATCGATCTGGTCGTTCCTGATCGCGACCTCACGCTGATGCAAGGCGCGATTGCGCCGTGGGCCAAGTCCACCTCACCTTATCAGACACAGACACTCCAGGCGCTATCGGCCAAATACCGTTTCGATTTGAAGAACCCCTGGAACAAGCTCTCCAAGGAGGTCCAGAACATCATCCTGAATGGCACTGGCGATGAAGACGTCGACTTTGTCTATGATGATGGCATGCGCCGCTATGAAGTCACCAAGACATTCGAAGGCGTTATCCCAAACCTCGAGCGGCGCTACCGCGAAACCGACAGCACCTGGGTGCGCGAGGAGATCGGCAAATTCCAGTCGAGCCAGCCTTGCCCGTCCTGCGGCGGTAAGCGATTGAAACCCGAGGCTCTGGCGGTGAAAATCGCAGACCACGACATCGCAGACATCTCCGTTTTCTCTATTCGCGAGGCTGCCGCCTGGTTCAAGACCGTCAATGACACGCTTTCGAGCCAGTCCCAGGAAATTGCCGGGCGCATCCTCAAAGAGATCAATGACCGGCTGAAATTCCTGAACGATGTCGGGCTGGACTATCTCGGCCTTGGTCGCGCGTCCGGCACGCTGTCGGGTGGTGAAAGCCAGCGCATCCGCCTGGCCAGCCAAATCGGCTCCGGCCTTACTGGCGTACTATATGTGCTCGACGAGCCGTCCATCGGCCTTCACCAGCGCGACAATGCACGGCTGATTGAGACGCTGAAGCGGCTGCGCGATCTCGGCAACTCCGTCATTGTGGTGGAACATGATGAGGATGCTATCCTGACGGCCGACTATGTCATCGATATGGGACCGGCCGCCGGGGTTCATGGCGGCGAGATTGTCGCCGAAGGTACAGCCGATCAGGTGATTTCCAATCCGTCCAGCCTCACCGGGGCCTATTTGAACGGCGCCCGCGAGATCGCCATTCCTGACAAACGGCGCCCTGCGGCGCGTGTGAAATCTGTGAAGGTTAAAGGCGCGCGCGGCAATAACCTCCAGAACGTCGATGCGCGCATTCCGCTTGGGGTGTTCACTGCGATCACCGGCGTTTCAGGAGGCGGCAAGTCCACACTGGTGATTGAAACGCTGTACAAGGCTCTTGCCCGCAAGCTCAACGGCGCCTCATCCGTGCCTGCGCCCTATGACACGATCGAGGGACTGCAGCACCTGGATAAGGTCATCGACATCGACCAATCCCCCATTGGCCGCACGCCACGGTCCAATCCGGCCACCTATACGGGCGCCTTCGGCCCCATCCGAGACTGGTATTCCGGCCTCCCGGAAAGCAAGGCCCGTGGCTACAAGCCAGGCCGGTTCAGCTTCAATGTGAAGGGTGGGCGCTGCGAGGCGTGCCAGGGCGACGGCGTCATCAAGATCGAGATGCACTTCTTGCCCGATGTCTACGTCACCTGCGAAGTATGCAACGGCAAGCGCTACAATCGTGAGACCCTTGAAGTGCTCTACAAGGGCAAATCCATCGCAGACGTGCTGGACATGACGGTGGAAGATGCCGCGACATTCTTCTCGGCGGTGCCCGCCATCGCCACCAAGATGGAAACGCTGAACCGTGTCGGCCTCAGCTATATCAAGGTCGGTCAACAAGCCACGACCCTGTCGGGTGGTGAAGCCCAACGGGTGAAACTGGCCAAGGAATTGTCAAAGCGCGCCACCGGCCGCACGCTCTATATTCTAGATGAGCCAACGACAGGCCTGCATTTTGAGGATGTGAACAAGCTGTTGGAGGTGCTCCATGAGCTTGTCGATGCCGGGAACTCTGTCGTGGTGATTGAGCACAATCTGGATGTCATCAAGACGGCGGACTGGATCCTGGATCTTGGCCCCGAAGGCGGCGATGGGGGCGGTCAACTGGTGGCTGAAGGCACGCCGGAACAGGTTGCGCAGAACGAGGCCAGCCACACTGGAACCTATCTCGCAGAGACGTTCAAACGCCAGGATGAACGGCGCGCGGCGCAGAAATCCCGAACGAGCGAGTCAAAACCAAAGACCAAAGCAAAACCGAAAAAGCGCGCAAAAACAAAAGCCGCCTAGCACGCCAATTCGGCCTAAAGCATATTGAGAGCGAGACGCGCTTCATCAGACATGCGCGAGGGATCCCAGGGCGGATCGAATGTCAGGCGGACTTCAACATCCTCGACACCATCGACGGTGCGCGCAGCGTTCTCGATCCATCCGGGCATGTCACCGGCCACGGGGCAGCCCGGCGCCGTCAGCGTCATGTCGATATCGACCTTGCGAGTCGCTTCGTCGATATCGACTTTATAGATCAAGCCGAGTTCATAGATGTCGACAGGAATCTCAGGGTCGTAAACCGTCTTGAAAGCCGTAATCAACGCGTCCGTCAGCCGGTTCAGCTCATCTTGGGGCAGTTGCGCGGACCCAGCCGTATCAGCGGTATCTGTACCGGGTTCAATCACGTCGCGAGGGCTCAAATCATCTGCCATAGGATTCCTATATCAGCATTCCGCGCGTTTTTTCGAGGGCTTCTATGAAGGAATCGACTTCTGCGGCCGTATTGTAGATCCCAAAACTCGCCCGCGCCGTGGCGGAAACGCCCAAATGCTCCATCAGAGGCTGGGCACAATGGTGGCCCGCACGCACGGCGACGCCGTACTTGTCCAAGATTTGCGCGATGTCGTGGGGGTGGGCGCCTTCAATGCTGAAACTCAGCACTGCGCCTTTCCCCGGCGCTTCGCCGTGTATGCGCAGACCGTTTACGCCCGCAACGCCAGCGCGTGCACGCTCATAAAGCGCATGCTCGTGGGCCTGGATGGCGGACAGCTCAAACTGCTCGAACCAACGAATCGCAGCGCCTAAAGTGATCGCTTCGAGAATGGGCGGGGTGCCGGCCTCAAACTTATGGGGCACATGATTGTAGGTGATTTCGTCGGTTCTGACCGTTTCGATCATCTCGCCGCCGCCCTGGAACGGCCGAAGCCGCTCAAGCGTAGCCGCTTTGCCATAAAGCGCGCCAATTCCCGTCGGGCCATAGAGCTTGTGCCCAGAAAATACGTAATAATCCACGTCCAGCGCCTGAACATCCACCGCTTCGTGGACCACAGCCTGGCACCCGTCCAACAACACTTCAGCGCCCGCGGCGTGGGCCAGCGCAACGATGCGGTTCACATCCGTCACGGTGCCTAACACGTTTGACATGTGGGTCAGCGCAACCATTCGTGTCTTCGGTCCGATAGCCGCTTCAAGCGCCGCCATATCCAGCGCGCCATCCTCGGTCAGGCCCACCCATTTCAGCGCCGCGCCGTGGCGTTCGCGCAAGAAATGCCACGGGACAATGTTGGAGTGATGCTCCATGATCGACACAACGATCTCATCGCCCGGCTGAATATCATCCACCAGCCCGTACGCAACCAGATTGATGGCTTCGGTTGCGCCTTTCGTGAACACGATCTGATCGACACTTGGCGCGTTCAAGAACCGTCGCACATCCTCGCGCGCGCCTTCATAGGCCTCGGTGGTTTCATTCGCCAGCGTGTGCAGCCCGCGATGGACATTCGCATATGCCGTGCGCATCTGCCGGGCCATCGCGTCAATCACCGCATCGGGTTTTTGCGCACTGGCAGCATTGTCGAGATAGACAAGCGGTTTGCCATTGACCTGGCGCTGCAGGATCGGAAATTCACCGCGAATGGCGTTTACGTCGAAGGGGCGCTGTTCGGTCATGATGTGTATCTAGCGCGGATCAGCCAATGAGAAACGCCTGGGCAGCTGCGCGCATTGCCTCAGCTACCTCATCTTCGGCGCCCTCAAACGCTTCTGCAATGAAGGCTTCGGTCAAAAGTGCCCGAGCCTCAGCTTCGGGAATGCCGCGCTGGCGCATGTAGAACAGCTGGTTGCTGTCCAGTGCGCCACATGTATTGCCATGGGCGCATTCCACATCATCGGCGTAGATTTCCAGCTCTGGCTTGGCAAACACCTCTGCGCCATTCTCCAGGAGCAGTGCATGGTGCTGCATGTCTGCATCCGTGTACTGGCCGACATTTCGTGGCACTAGGAATTTGCCTTGAAACACGCCTTTCCCGCCATCGATGACGGCGCCTTTGGTGACCTGTTTCGTGGTGCAATACGGCGCGCCGTGGCGAACATGGGTGGTGATATCCACATGGTGGCCGGGCCCTGCAAGATAGGCCGCATTCAACTCCGCTTCGCTTCGAGGTTCGGTGTGCGAAAGCCGGGTTTCCAGGCGAGACACCTTGGCCCCAAAGGCAAGCGCGGTCTGCTGCAGCGACGCCCCGCCCATCAGGTCAACATCGGCCGTCACCGCCTGGGCTTCTTCGGCGCCGCCGCGCTGGTAGATAGTGCGGGTCGCGGACGCGTCACGCTGTAAGGACAAATCCAGCAGGAAGGATGAAAAGCCTGCGCCGCCCAAATGGCTTTCCACCAGGTGGATCGAGGCTTCGGGCCGAATCAGCACCGTCACCCGGGCGAAACTTGCCTCGGCGCTGTCTGACGCGAAAATGAAATGGAGCGGTGTCTCCACCGGCTCAGTCACTTCGATCATCAGGCTGTCGATGCCACGCTTCTGGCCAGCCAGAGCGGCAGTCAGGGCACCAAGCGGCATGTCTTCGGCCGCACCGAAGGCCTGGGCGTCGGTTTTCTCAAAAACGTTCACGCCTCTGGGCCAGAAAGACGGCGTAGTCACAGCTCCGCCCGATACCCTGATCCGGCAGGCGTCGATGTCGCCTAATGGGTCGGCGGAAGCAGCATTTTCGCTACCCTCCAGCGCTTTCAGCCCCGCTTTGAAATCCGTCCACTTCCAGGCCTCCATGCGGCGATGGGGCAGCCCGGTTTCGGCAAACGCCTCAAACGTACGTTCGCGGCGTGGGTCTTCCGGCAGCATGGCATAGCGGGCGATCAACTCCAGCTCTGCGGGCGTGGCGTTCGGGAGCTTTTCCCTCAGCGAGGTGATGTCCATCACGCCGCCTCGCCGAGAACGCCGTCATAGCCTTCCTTTTCAAGACGCAGGGCCAGCTCAGGACCACCGCTCGTGATGATCTTGCCGCCAGCCAGCACGTGCACCTTGTCCGGTTTGATATGGTCGAGCAGGCGCTGATAATGGGTGATGACCAGCATGCCCCGATCCGGCGCTCGCAGGGCATTCACGCCATCGGCGACTGTCTTTAGCGCGTCAATGTCGAGGCCGCTGTCTGTCTCATCCAGAATCGCGAAGCGCGGCTCCAGCATCATCATCTGGAAGATTTCGAGCCGCTTCTTCTCACCGCCCGAGAAGCCGACATTCAACGGGCGTTTCAGCATGTCCGGCGAAAGGTTTAGCTGTTTGCCGATCTCGCGGGAGCGTTTGATAAAATCGGGCGCGGAGATTTCTTCCTCACCGCGCGCCTTGCGCTGGGCGTTCATGGCCGTGCGCACAAAGGTCATTACTGGCACGCCAGGGATTTCGACCGGGTATTGGAACGACAGGAACAGTCCCTTCGCGGCGCGGTCCTCAGGCTCCATTTCGAGCAGATCATCACCGTCAAGCGTGGCAGCCCCGCCCGTGACCTCATAGCCGTCCCGGCCGGTCAGGATATAGGACAGGGTCGATTTCCCTGCCCCGTTCGGCCCCATAATGGCGTGCACCTCGCCCGCAGGCACCTCAAGCGACAGACCCTTGATGATGGTCTTCGCGTCGTCATCCTCGCCAACCGTGGCGGTGAGATTATCAAGCTTCAGCATGGGGCGCATATGGCGTCACCGGCGCAGATTGCAAAGCAAATTCCACCATCACGGCGCAACGGGTTAGCCAGGCACCGTCACCATTTCGCCGCATGCGAGATCGACGATACGACGCGGCGAACGCCATCGCTTGGATCTCGGGTTGAAAACAGACCAGGCAGCGTGCGGCGCTCAGCGTCCCAAGACCGGGCTAAACCACCATCCGGCGCCTATCAAAGCGGCCTAAGGCGCGGTGTCGCGCATCTCCGCGAGCTCATCTTTGCACACGAAGAAAAAGTTCACCTTGTAGTTGTCTACTACTGGTGGTGACACACCGCGCAGCTGCGACTGATCGATCACCCAATCCTGAGCTAAGGAAGCGTCAATCTTCATATCAATCCGTTTCCACCGATTCAACTGACAGGGATCGATATGTGCCCAGGGTTTGTCGTGGCCGAGGCCGACAAGGGTCGCTGCGAAGGGCGCTGCAATCTCAAGGCGGTCCTTATCGAGATCATCGAGCGCCGCTTTCGCCACCGCCGTGGACAATGCGCACTCAAGGGCGTCCGCGCGCATCAAGCGAACGCCAGCCATCACGCCGGCCTCGCCCCCATCATCTCCATGGCATTGGCCGGACCAGCGCTCATACGCCTCTATGGCCATGTCAAAATCGGTGTCGCGCTCGACCGGTAACTCGACGATGCCGCGTTCAGCGCAATCGAAGAAGTCCCACAGAACGTCGGAGGCCTCATCTTTAAGCTCCGGCGGCAGGTTCGCTGCCTCCAAATCCAACGACCAGACAGCCACAGACGTGTTCACAAGTGTTTCCGAATTGTGCTCAAGGGGCAGCTCACACACTGGAAAGGCGCGCAAGGTTTCATCGCGCGTGATCAGATACAAGCGGCTCAGCAGGCCCGCTGCAATGCGCCGATCATCATCGGATAAGTCCCTCCAGGTCTGGTCTTGGAACATATCGCTCAACGCACACGAAATGGCAGACGCGTCGAACTGCTTGATCGAGAGCTTGTGATCCGGAGCCGGCGCACTACAAATTTGATTGAACGTCATCTGACCGGCGGGGTCTGGCGGAGTGCAGGCCGCTAAAGCGAAAGTTAACGCAGCCAAACCAAAGACGCTCGACAACCAAGACATGTCATCAATAGTGCTCTGAAAGACGATGGTTGCAAAGCAAAAAGCGTAGGTGGGGATGGGTAATCTGCGTCTCTTGCTCGCCAACCGAAGTGGTGAGTTGATAAAGGTTCAGAAATCGGCGCGTTTGGCGCCGGTCGGGGCGAAAACAAAGAGGCGAGCGGGTTTATCCGACCGAGTGGAGCTTGGGGCAGGATCCGGCGACTTCAAATCCAAAGGACCTGCCATGACCCGCCTGCAAGACGACGAATGTTTCAAGCTTAGGCAAGGAAGTCTCCGTGTCAATTCCGAACGGAACGATTTAGACGCTGAGGAAAAGCGGAGATTGGCCGAAATATCTGAATTCGAAAGACTGATCCAATCCAATGAGGATGAAATCCAGCGCGCAAATTTTGAAATTATTTCATGTAGACAACCATCGATACAGTCGCGTCAAAAACGTCGCCTTGAAGACTTTGTACTCGATGGTGGTGATTTACTCCGATGCTTAGATAATGCTCGTCGGCTCAACCGACGCATTGAGGAGTTACGAGCCGGAATCCAGGAACTCGAACGACGCATTCGAGTTACTCATCAACAACTTGCAAGTGTGCGACACGAGATTGATCAAAGAAAGCGGCTTCAGGATCAGTATCGAGACCGAATGAGAGATCATGGGTGTCCTATTTCTTTGTAGTTTAGGTACTGTTCACCAGTCCATTCCGGGCAGTCAAAGACAGTGTTAAGCGCCTCAAATTGATCTTTGGGCAAGCTTCGAGCGTAGCGATGTGGTTGTTTCCCTATCCAGAAATCTGCCGTAATGACGTCGCCACGCGCCTTGATCCGAACCGCAGGTAGCAGATCGCAGATTTCGAGCGCCAAAACACGCGGATCGCGATTGATGTAATAGTGGCTGGCCAGCAAATCGAGAGCTTTGCCTTTCTCTGGCCTTAACAATCCATCCCATACACCCGGGTCAAGGAAAGGACCCGCCAGACACGCCAGCGCTTCACCATCTAAGATAAGCGCGCTGTCTTCGATCAGCGCCCGTATTTCCGGTTCGGCGAGGTCACAGGTGCCGTCCCAAGCCTCCAGGCTCGCCAATGCGGCTTCGAATTCCGGGTCCAACTCACCCCAACTGTCTATGGGGTCTGGCTCGGTGATGATCCAGACAATCCACAAGCTGATGCAGGCCGCCAAGCCAACGCCGATCCATTGGAGAGGCTTTGGGATGCTCATATAGGAACTTGTCCCATACTCTTGCAGCTATCCAACACTGCCCTCCAGGCTCACCTTGAGCAGGCTCTGGGCCTCCACGGCGAATTCCATGGGCAGTTCCTGGAGCACTTCGCGCACAAAACCGTTTACGAGCAGAGCGACCGCGTCTTCCTCGCCGAGGCCGCGTTGACGGGCATAGAACATCTGGTCTTCTGAGAGTTTGGTCGTCGTCGCCTCATGCTCCAGCTGGGCGTCGGCGCGGCGGTTTTCCACATACGGCACCGTGTGCGCGCCGCAGCGTCCACCAATCAGCAGACTGTCACATTGCGTAAAGTTTCTCGCCTTCTCGGCGGCTTTGTTCACCGACACCTGGCCGCGATAGGTGTTGTCGCTCTTGCCCGCGCTGATGCCCTTGGAAATGATGCGCGAGCGGGTTCGCTTGCCCAGATGGATCATTTTGGTGCCGGTATCGGCCTGCTGGGCGCCATTGGTTACCGCGATGGAGTAGAACTCGCCCACGCTGTCATCACCGCGCAGGATGCAGGACGGGTATTTCCATGTGATCGCTGAGCCGGTTTCCACCTGGGTCCAGGAGATTTTCGAGCGCGCGCCGCGGCAATCCCCGCGCTTGGTCACGAAATTATAGATGCCGCCCTTGCCGTTCTCATCGCCGGGCCACCAGTTCTGCACGGTGGAGTATTTGATCTCGCCATCTTCCAATGCGACCAATTCCACCACCGCAGCGTGCAGCTGGTTTTCATCCCGCATCGGCGCGGTGCAGCCCTCCAGATAGGAGACGTAGGCTCCCTCATCGACGATGATCAGCGTGCGCTCGAACTGGCCGGTGTTTTCGGCGTTCATGCGGAAATAGGTGCTCAGTTCCATCGGGCAGCGAACGCCCTTGGGCACGTAGACGAATGTGCCGTCGGAGAAGACGGCGCTGTTCAGCGTCGCGAAATAATTGTCCGACTGGGGCACCACCGATCCGAGGTACTTCTTCACCAGCTCCGGATACTCATGCACTGCCTCACTGATCGACATGAAGATCACGCCCGCGCTTTCCAGCTCTTTGCGGAACGTTGTGGCCACTGAAACGCTGTCGAACACCGCATCGACGGCAACGCGCGGTGTTTCGCGCGCCTGGGCGGCGGTTTCAGCTGCGCCTTCCACACCAAGCAGCACTTCAGCCTCGCGCAACGGAATACCGAGCTTCTTGTACGTTTCGAGGATTTCCTCGGGCACATCGTCGATGGACTCATATTTCGCGCCTGCAGCCGGGGCGGCGTAATAGTGGTAGGATTGGTAATCGATCTGCGGATAACGCAGCATCGCCCAGCGCGGCTCTTCCATGGTCAGCCAGCGCTCATAGGCCTTCAGGCGCCACTCCAGCAGCCATTCCGGCTCATTCTTCTTATCTGAGATGAAGCGAACTATGTCTTCATTGAGCCCCATCGGCGCGAGTTCGGTTTCGATCTCGGTGGAGAAACCCGCCGAGTAATTCTCCGATTCCAGCGCCTTGGCGGCGGCGACAGTGGCCTCATCAATGCTATCTTTCACGATGACTTCGCCGTCATCGCCATGCTCGTGGGGCTCTTCAAAACCGCAACAATCGGTCATGCTGTTTCCTTCAAACCCAAGCGCCGGGCCGCTGTCAGCCAAGCGTCTGCCACGGCATTAAAATCGCCGGGCTGTGTGTTCCATCCAAAGCTGGTGCGTATTGCGCATTCTGCAAGGCGGTCATCATGCCCCATGGCAGCCAAGACGACAGATCGTTTGACCTTTCCCGAGCTGCAGGCCGCGCCCGCACTCACCGCCACGCCAGCCAGATCCATCGCCATGACTTGCGTTTCTGATCTGAACCCAGCCCTTGCAAAGCAGGATGTGCCGGCCAGACGCGGTGCGCCCTGTCCCATCACCTGCACGCCCGCTTCATCGATCAGTCTGGCTTCCATACTATCGCGAAGCTCATGCAGGGCCTGATACTGGGTTACATCTCGAATGGCAGCGTCGCAGGCCGCGCCAAAGCCGGAAATGCCGGTGAGATTCTCTGTTCCTGAGCGCAGGCTACGTTCCTGGCCGCCTCCGAACATCACCGGTTTCAGCGGTGCGCCGGGACGATACCAAAGAGCACCGACACCCTGGGGTCCGCCTACTTTGTGGGCAGATAAAGCGAGATAATCGACCCCCAGAAGGGCCACATTGACGGGTATTTTCCCCAGCCCCTGCACCCCATCGCAATGGGTCAGACCGCCCGCCTCACGCATGATGGAGGCGGCCTCAGAAACCGGTTGGATCACGCCGGTCTCATTGTTGGCCAGCATCACAGCCAGAATGGGCGTGCCGGAGGTCTGATCCCAGTCTGACATCCTTCGCGATAGCCAATCGAGGTCCAGTCGTCCGTCGCTATCGACATAAGCGGTCTCGACATGCGCCCCCGCCCGGCCGGCATTCTGCACCACCGCCTCATGCTCCACAGCAGAGACCAGAAGAGTGGCCTTCCCGGTGTCTGCAACGGCGCCCAGAAGGCCGAGCGCATTGGCTTCTGTTCCACCACTGGTGAAGATCACCTGCTCGGCAGCGGCGCCGATGGCAGACCCGACTTGCGCGCGCGCGTGCTCGACCACTTTTCGGGCGGCACGACCTGCACCATGCACGCTGGACGGATTGGCCCCGAACGCCATCGCCGCCAGCATAGCGTCCTTTGCTTCAGGTCGCAGCGGCGCGGTGGCATTGTAGTCGGCGTAGATCATAGATGATGATTTAAGCGAAATGTCCTCGCGCGCAAAGAATTCTGCTCAAACCCCGTGCCGTTTGGACGCCAGCCAGATGATTGGCCAATTCAGAAACATAAAAACGCCCGCAAAACCATTCAAAGGCGTGACCAGGGCCAGAACACCCACTCCAACCGCAACGGTGGCTGTAATCAACGCACTTGTCCGACTGAAGCGGGTGAGACTGATCTCATGTTTCGAAAGTTCCAATACCTCACGTTTTGAGACAGCATGGGAAAACAAGGCCGACATCAGGCTCTGCAAAACGGCAAATCCGCCGGCAAAGTAAGCCATGATGACACCGGAGTCGTCGAAATCGATGTCGCGCTCAGTGATCCAGCTGGGATCGCCAGCTGTCATCAGTACAAAGCCAAAGAAACTGTCGAACGCAAATCGTAGCGGGAAGGCCAGATACAGAACCGCAAACAACAGACACGCATTGATGAATACCACCCGACCGTCTGCCAGGCCGTAACGGCGGAAAAATACAAAATGACTGTTCCAGATGCCGAGCAGTATCGCAAAACCAGCCGTCACGGGCACAATCGAAATCAAAAACCGCGTCAGATCACCCATGGTTTGAGGCGGCTCTGATGCAGATACCATCATCCCTAAGGATAAAGCGAAAACGATGTCCGACAGGTTTTCAATTCGCGTGACGGATTGCCCACGCCAGACGAAATCTGGATCATGGTCCAAATGATCCTTCAGAGAGTCTCGAATCATCGCCGCCGCTCCACCACAGCAGAAAACGCAGCAAACACTAGGTTTGCAAGGTTTGCGTCCAAAATGCTTGCTTTCTACAGCTTACATCGCCTATGCCACCGCCCTTCGCACACTCCCAAAGGTAGCCAGCCCCGTGAAAGGGATTCGCCATGGCCGAACTGATCATCCCCGGCCCTTCCGGCCGTATTGAAGCGCGCTACACCGAGCCGCCCCATGACGGTGCGCCGATCGCGCTTATCCTGCACCCTCATCCCAAGGCGGGCGGGACCATGCAGGATCCAATCACCATCCGCATGTACCAGATGTTTGAAGAGCGCGGATTTGGCGTGTTGAGATATAACTCGCGCGGTGTCGGGCGCACGCAAGGCGCTTATGACCATGGCATCGGAGAGCTGGAAGATGCAGCCTTCGTCCTCGACTATCTCGAGAACCTGGCCGAGAGCCCGCGCTATGTCTGGTGTGCCGGCTACAGTTTCGGCGCCTGGATCACGCTCCAACTGCTGATGCGTCGCCCCGAAATCGATGGGTTTTTCGCGGTTTCACCGCCCGCAAACCACTATGACCTGTCCTTCCTGGCGCCCTGCCCGGCTTCTGGCCTGATCGTCATTGGCGACAATGATTCCATCGCGACACCGCAGGATATCGAGCGCGCCCTTCAGAAAGTGCGGGTCCAGAAGGGTGAAGTGATTGACCGTGAGACGCTTGTCGGCGCAAACCACTTCTTCCAGGGCATGCAGCCGCGCTTGATTGACCGGTTGAGCCAGTATCTGGACACGCGGCTTGAGGCGGCCGAAGCGAAATTGCGGGCAGAAGCAGAAAAAGACGACTGATTCGTCTAAGCGGCGCCCTTTCTAAGGGCCTGCTTTTCGGGCGCCCTCTTGGGTTCAAGATGGGTGGTGTTGTCGAGCTTCGGCACGGCATCTGCCGGCTTGATCTCCATCAGGTGGCTAAGCTCGTCCAGCGGCTTGGCCTTGCTGATCAGGAAGCCCTGAAGTTCGTCACAGCCGAGCTCTTCCAGAAATGTCCGCTGTGCGGGGGTCTCGACACCTTCAGCGGTACACTTCAGCCCCAGTGACCGTGCGAGATGGATCGTTGCCTTGGTGATCGCCTGATTATCTATATTCGTCTCAAGGTCCGATACAAAGGATTTGTCGATCTTCATTTTGTCGAATGGATAATTGCGCAGGTAGCTGAGCGACGAGAACCCCGTGCCAAAATCGTCCAGAGACAGGGTCAAACCCAGATCACGCAACTGTTTCAACCGTTCGAGAACGAAATCGGTATCGGACAGAAGCACGGTTTCGGTGATCTCCAGGTCCAGACGGTTTGGCGCAATGCCGTTCTGGGCCAGGGCATTCACGATCGTAGACACAAGGCTGTTGGAATGCAGCTGTAGCGGCGACAAGTTCACCGAGACATGCACATCGTCAGGAAGTCGGCGCGCCTCGGAAAGCGCTTCACGGATCACCCATTCTCCAAGGCGCGGAATCAGACCGCAGTCTTCAGCGTGCTCGATAAACTGGCCAGGCAAGATTTCACCACGTTCAGGATGGGTCCACCGCAGAAGCGTCTCACACGAAGCCACCTTGCCCGTTTTTGACGAAATGATCGGCTGAAACGCCAAATGCAGCTCATTTCCAGACAATGCTCGGTGCAAATCAGCCTCGATCACCCGCCGTGCACGTGCATCTTCGTCAAGATCACGGGTGAACAGACACCAGGTGCTCTTGCCTTTATGTTTGGCCTGATACAACGCAAGGTCAGCGTGGCTCATCAGGGTTTCAGGGTCGAGCAGGCCCGGCTTGAACACACGCACGCCCATGCTCGCGCTACAATTGGCCGTGCTGCCCCAGATATCATAGGGAAATCCGAGTTCTTCGATCATCTTGTTCAGCATCGCGCGCATGTCCGCGCCGTTCTTGCGTCGAATGATCAGGGCGAACTCATCACCACCCAGGCGCGCCACAAGGTCTCCGCGCTCCACCAGGCCCGATACGCGCCGGCCCAATTGGCGCAGCAATTCGTCGCCAGACGCATGGCCCAGAGTGTCATTGACCCATTTGAAATTGTCTAGATCCATCAAAACGACGGCATAAAGCAGGTCAGTCGTCTGGGTTTGCCCCCAGATCCGCTCGAATTTTTCCTGGAAGGATGCGCGGTTCGGCAAACCGGTGAGGCCATCATAGTGAGCCATGAACGCAATGCGGTCTTCGATCTGCTTGGACGCCGTGACATCCGAAGACACGCCGCGATATCCGGCAAAGTCTCCATTTTCCACGATGGGCTTACCGGTCAGCTTCCACCATCGGCGGCCCCCGGTCTCGTCTTCAACGCGCAGGGTGATATCGCGGAAGCCTTCCTTGCGGCGCAGGCTGGTCTCCAGGACCATCCGCGCTTCGCTTTTGGCAAACAGGCTCAGCAAACGGCGGCCGGGGAACATGCCGGTCGAATCGGTCTGCCCGCCCTTCAAGGCAAGCGGCAGGGTCTGCAAAACGCCATCCGGTCCGGTCTGCCAAAGCCAATCTGAGGTGCTTTCCTCAAAATCACGAAGCAATAGGCCGATCAGGGCGTTCTGATGCGCCACGGCGGCCTTGTTCAGGTGTTGCGCCACAAACTGATTGTAGTTCCAACGGACGCAGACCGCGGTTACGGTCGCATAAACCACCGCCACCATGGATAGCTGTGCCGCTTGCCCTTCTCCGCTGATCAGGAAGCCAGCAACCATCCCGCCTGCAACTGGAAGGGTGAACCCATACGCCGCCGATGGTAGCCTGGACATCACCACGGCGCCGCCGAAGATCAGACCACTCAGGATAACGCCGAGCGCCATTTGTCCGAAAGCATCCGCATTCGGCAAGACCAACACGGGCACAAGCCCCCACCAAGCGCCAATACATGTACAAGTGATTGTGTAGACCCGAGCGGCAGATTGCGAACGCTGGAACCGCACCGGCTGCTCCAGACTCTCGACCGTGCGCATAAACAACACCGCACACCCGATACACAGCACGCTCGCCCACAGCCCCAAGAGACCTGTCGTTTCCGTGCCACTGAACAGCACCAAGACCATCGCCGTGTTCAGCAGCAATGTAAGTACGCTAATCACACCCAGCTTGTCTACACTGTTGAGCTGATCCGCCCGCACATGCCCCGCCTGCCCTTCAGGCACATGGATAGGTGCCAGGATCGACGCGATCGTGTGCCGCGATTCAAAGTCTTGCTCAAATTCCGCTATGAGATCGGACACGCCTGAAGGCCCCTCGGTCCATTTGTAATCACCATCGCAAGCGTACGAGAGAAAAGTGAACATTCAGGTAGGGGAAGATGTAGGCTTCCACCAAAATACAAACGCTTTGTTAGGATACCCGCCAATCCGTCCTCGATCCGGGTTTTGTGGCAGCCGTTTTGAGCCTGCTGAAAAAACTGTTTGAAATCAAGTAATTCAAGGCGATTCCCAGAATTTCAACCCAACCCAAATTCAGTATATTTTGTTTAAAAACATGAGTTTACGGGCTTTTCGCGAACTTTTTGCGGGATTCCCCATGCCTTAGAATATGTACGCGTGGGGGCGCGCTCGAAAGGCGGCATTAACTCTGTTTCGCTAATCTGGTGTCACAAAAAAATATAACGGGTGACATGATGAAACGGGCTCTACTGGCCGGCGCTTTGGCAGCGCTGAGCTTAACCCCTGCTGCTGAAGCAGATACACCAGAACAGGCGACCGTCTGGGTCGGCCTTGGCGACAGCTTGGACGGATTTCTGATCGACGAGGAAACCGGCAACCTCTGGATGACCGGACCGTGCCTGAAACGCCTGCCACAGGCGGAAAAACGCGGTGAGAGCTGGGTTTCGATATCGCGCGAAATGGCGTCTGTTGGCCGCCTTCGCACGCTTGTGGACCAGACATTCCACATCGACACAACAGCAGCGGCGCCCTCCATCGGCATCGACAACCCGTCTCGCGGTGGGCTGCAAGCCCTGCCCGACGTCGAACGTGTCTCCTGCACAGGCGTTGCCTGCGCCGGCCTGATGTCAACGCCCGTCTGCGCCTCCTAGCGCCGGCTCTTTTCAGAACGCCAACAACAGACTTTCATGACCTTTCGGCTCCGCTCCTTTGCTGCGCTCTGTGCAGCCTTGGTGGCCTTCACTGGCCCAGCCTCTTCAGCCTTCGCTGAAGGCGATGGCGGTATGGTTCAAGCGGCACCCAGCGAAGCTGGCACGGTCATGCATGCGGAAATCACCGTCGAAAGAAAGGCCATTCAGGTTCGCAAAACGCTGACCGAAACCGGTGAAGCGCTCTACGATGCCCGCCCGATCATCGAGGCCCTGAAGGGGAAAATCACGCTGGACGGCACCATTTTCAGCGTTGTTCGCTTTCAGGATCGCGCAGAGCTCAGCATCGATATGGCCGACGGCAAGGTGCGAGCTGGTGACAGCGTTCTGGGAAAACTGCCAGATTGGACCGCGCGAGAGACCGCTGACACCTGGCTGAGCGTCAACGCCATCACAATCCTCACCGGCACCCACGCCAAAGACGCCGGAGACGGCCAGATCGAACTCACCCTGGATGATCGTCTCCGGCCGCAATTTGACCTCGACCTCTTTGTCGACGGAGAGCGCCTGGCATTCCTGGAGGAGGAACCTCGCACAATTGGTCCTATTCTGCTGATCCCGCTACGCGATGTGGCGGAAGCGCTTGGCCATGAGGTGACTGAAGACCCGGTTGAGGGCACCGTGACCGTGATCCGTGTTCAGGATTCCGCCCGGTTCACGCTCGATTTGTCCACCGGCCTGGTTCTGCTCAACGATGAACCCCAGGGTCTGACCTCGTATATCAGCTATGCCGACCCTGACACGCTGCTTCTACCGTTTTCAGCCGTTGAAACCCTGACCGGCACGCACATCAAACTGCTGCCAGGCACTGACCGTATCGATGTTCGCCTCGATGACCGTCTTGCGGGCGCAGCCATGCCCGGCGCCTTGGTGGACGAAGACGCGGCCGCGGCCGGTTTTGTGCCGGAGTCGCTGAGCTATACCTTAAGTGACCAAGGAGATGTTTCGCTCACCCTCGATGCCCATGTTCGCCAATTCAATACCCGCACACTCATCGATGCACGCAACCCGGTTGAAAACCCTGTCCCGACCTGGATGAGCACAGAAATCCAGTCCCTGGCAGGCTGGCGCGCCACAGTTGGCGACGCCACCACACGATATCGCGAACTTTCTGGCGTCGACACATCGAGAATCCGGGGCGGAACGTTTCAGAAAATCCGTGAAAATGGCAACCTTCTCTCTGTGGCCGCTGGCCTGCCTGTGACAGGCAGCGAAAACAATGGCGACAGCGGTAACAGGCCGACATTTGGCGGATTTGCCGCTGGCGCGACTCTGATCCAGCCTGAGAAAAACCGTGAGATTGGCGTATCGGCACTGAATGACGAAGACACGGGCGCGACATCGGTTGTCGCCCGCGTGCAACAGGAGTTTCTCACCCAGGCTGGCGCCGATGACCGGCCCGGCCTGCAAACCATATATGCAACCGCCGACGTGGGCGGCTTTTCAGGCGGTGACAAAAGCTTTGGCGTGCGCGGACAGGTCGATGCCGTCTACCAGCTGTCTTCCGTTTCCAGCCTGCGTGCGGCCCTCTCCCATGACAGCGAAGCGTTTCGCGCCTCGCCCCCGACCGCCCAAACCGATGATGCGACGCTGGAAGGCGTCTTTGACACGCGAGTCGGCGCGCGCACCACGGGCCATCTCTCCGTGGATTGGCGCGCGACCGATAATTTTGACCTCATTCACAATGTCGGCGCTGGCGGGCGCGTTGCTATCAGCAAAATTGGCGACACCACGACCCAGTCTGCGTCCGCATCCATCAGCGGCCGGATTGGTGAGCGCGGCGTAGATGTGTCGGCGAGCGTCGGGGTATCAAACACCCAGTCTTCCAATGGCGATAGCGACGGCGTCAGTGCTTCGGTCAATGTGCGGGCCCTGAAACGCTTTGACTGGGGCATGGCCCAGGTCAATGTGACGTCAGCATCAGACACCGAAGGCGAAACCAATACTCGCGTCGTGGCAAATGTGTCTGCCGATCCATTTCGCAAATCCTGGCCCAATGGCGTGACACTTACGGCATCGCCTAGCTTTACAGCCGTGGCGTCAGAAGACACGCAATTCACCAGCCTGGGCGGCTCGGCACTGGTCGACAGCGGCCCGGCCCTCGGTGAGCGCACACGCATCCGCGCCCAGGTCTCAGCCCTGCAGTCGATCAATCCCGAAGACACTAAAACCCGCCTGTTTGCTCGGATCAGCGGCCACTATGATGTGAATCGCGCATTGCGCATCGAGGGCAGCTTCAGTGATGACTTCGAGGGCGCGCAACGATTCACCCTGGAACTTCGCGGATCCGTAAACTTCAATCCACCGCGAAAACACACCAGCCCGGAAAAGGACACTGGCGTACTGACAGGTCAGGTCTTCTTCGATCGCAACCGCGACGGCATTCAACAAGATGATGAACCGGGCATTCCAAGCGTGCGCGTGGCTCTGCGCCAGACCCGACTGGGGCTACAAGTGGACTCAACTGGCCAGTTCACCATTCAGAACCTGCCGACCGGGCTTTATTCCGTCTCCGTCGACCGTCGCACTCTCCCCCTTGGGCTGCTGGTGCCAGAGGAAACGCTGCTGCGTGCCACTATCGGTGATGGCCGGATCACAAACGTATCGATCCCGGTGATTGCCAGCGGCCAGGTTCGCGGCACGATTTTCGAAGATTCAAATGATAATGATGAGCTGGATCAGGGGGAAGCACGATATGAAGGCGCTAGATTGGCCCTTGAGCAAACCGACGGGGAGGCAGGTGAAAATTCTGTTCTAAAACAGCAATATGCAGCCGGTTTTGGACAATACGCGTTTGAAAACCTGCCACCGGGCACGTATCGGCTCACAATCGAGTATCACGGGCGGAGAGTCGTGCGAGACTTCGAATTGATTGAAGAGGATCTCTTCCATGTCGAAGACATTGGGTTTGCGTCAGAAGCGAAAGACTCACCCGACACTCAACAAGACGATCCATTCGAAGGCGTGGTCGACTTCGTCGCTTAAACCAACCGGGTTCATGGGCAATCCATGCGTATAACGCAGGGTCAGACAAAACAGAATTGCGCACGGACCCAAATTAAATCCTTGTCAAAGGTCAAATCGCCCCTTTAAGGGGGACTCATGAAAATCTGCATATTCAAGGAGACTGCGGCTGGGGAGGCGCGTGTCGCTGCGACACCCGACTCCGTCAAGCGCCTGATCTCCGATGGTCATTCCGTGGTGGTCCAGTCCGGTGCCGGACAGACGGCAGGGTTCGTCGATGATGCCTACTCCGAAATGGGGGCATCTATCGCCAAAACACCAGCAACCGCAGCGAAGCAGGCCGACATCGCCTTTTGCGTCTCGCGCCCGTCTGACGCAGTCTTGAAAGCGATCCCCAAGGGCGCCTCCATCATTGGTTTGCTGGATCCTTTCACCAAGGACGCCTTCTTCGACAAGGTCAATGAGTACTCTCTGTCGGCTTTGGCCATGGAATGGACGCCGCGGATCACGCGCGCCCAATCCATGGACGCCTTGTCATCCCAGTCCAATCTTGCCGGCTATCGCGCGGTCATCGAGGGCGCACAGATTTACGGCCGCGCCATGCCGATGATGATGACCGCCGCTGGAACCATCGCTCCGGCAAAAGTTTTTATCATGGGCGCCGGTGTGGCCGGCCTGCAAGCCATCGCCACCGCGCGTCGACTCGGCGCTGTCGTGACAGCCACCGATGTTCGCCCCGCCGCCAAGGAACAGGTCGCATCGCTGGGCGCAAAATTCATCGCGGTCGAGGATGAAGAGTTCGAACAGGCACAGACCGCCGGCGGCTATGCCAAACAGATGTCGGCTGAGTATCAGGCCAAACAGGCCGAGCTGACGGCCAGCCACATTGCCAAGCAGGATATCGTCGTCACCACCGCGCTGATCCCTGGCCGACCGGCACCGGTGCTCGTGACCCAGGAAATGGTAGAAACCATGAAACCCGGATCCGTGATCGTCGACATGGCGGTGGCGCGTGGCGGAAACTGCCCGCTGTCACAACCGGGCAAGGTGATTGACCATGGCGGCGTCAAACTGGCTGGCTATGACAATCTGCCCGGCCGCCTGCCCGCCGACTCCTCTTCGCTATACGCCAAGAACCTCTTGGCCTTTTTGCCGCTGATCACTGGCGAAGATGGCGGGCTGACCCTTGAGACCGACGATGAGATCGTCACCGCCATGCTGCTGACGCGCGGCGGTGAAATCGTCAATGAAAGGCTGAACTCATGAGAAAATCACTGTTTTTAGCCGTATTCGGCGTAGCCTTCGCTCTGCCGGCCTTTGCCGCAGATGCCAGCAACATCAGCCCAACGGTCTATCTCGCGGCGATTTTCGCCCTGTCATGTTTTGTCGGCTATTATGTAGTGTGGTCGGTGACACCGGCCCTTCACACCCCGCTGATGGCTGTGACCAACGCGATCTCTTCAGTGATCATCGTCGGCGCTATCATCGCAACCACTGCGTCGGGCGCGCTGGGCGGCGGTTGGACTGCAAAGCTCCTCGGCGCGATTGCTGTGGCCCTCGCCTCAGTCAACATTTTTGGCGGCTTCCTCGTCACCCAGCGCATGCTGGCCATGTACAAGAAAAAGGAGCGCTAGGATGGAGAGTTTCCAATCCATTTGGGCGCCGCTGCTTTATCTCGCATCCGGCATGCTTTTCATTCTGGCCCTGCGCGGCCTGTCTAATCCAGAAACCAGCCGGAAGGGCAACCGCAACGGTATGATCGGCATGGCCATCGCGGTCACCACGACGATTGCGCTGTTCTGGAACGCGCTGGATGCCGCCACCTGGGGCTTGTTGTTTGTTGGCGTTCTGATCGGCGGCAGCATTGGCGCGATCACTGCCCGGCGGATTCCGATGACGGACATGCCACAACTCGTGGCGGCGTTTCACTCACTCGTCGGCATGGCCGCTGTTCTGGTGGCTTCTGCAGCCCTGATCGCGCCCGCAAGTTTCGGCATCGGCGTAACGGGCGATATCAACAAAATTTCCCTGATTGAGCTGGGCCTCGGCGCTGCAATTGGGGCGATCACATTCTCTGGCTCAGTGATCGCGTTTGCCAAATTGAACGGCAACATGTCCGGCGCACCGATCCTACTGCCAGCCCGTCACATCCTTAACATCGGCCTTGGCGTCGGGATTGTCGTCCTGATCGGCATATTGATTCAGACCAATGGCTCAGCGACATGGGCGTTCTGGGCGCTAACGGCGTTGGCCTTTGTGCTCGGTGTTACGCTTATTATCCCAATCGGCGGCGCAGATATGCCGGTCGTGGTGTCGATGCTGAACTCTTACTCGGGTTGGGCAGCGGCCGCGCTCGGCTTCACGCTTGGAAATTTCGCGCTGATCATCACCGGCGCGTTGGTCGGCTCATCGGGCGCCATTCTGTCCTACATCATGTGTAAAGGCATGAATCGCTCGTTTATCAGCGTGATTCTCGGCGGATTCGGCGGCGACGATGCTGCGGCATCATCGGGCGGCGTGGAAGAGCGCCCCGTTAAGCGCGGCTCTGCGGATGACGCGGCCTTTATCATGAAGAACGCCTCCAAGGTCATCATTGTGCCCGGATATGGCATGGCCGTGGCCCAGGCCCAGCACGCACTGAAGGAAATGGCTGAAGCGCTGAAAGAAGAAGGCGTGGAAGTGAAATACGCTATCCACCCAGTTGCCGGGCGGATGCCGGGCCACATGAACGTGCTGCTCGCCGAAGCCCAGGTGCCATATGACGAGGTGTTCGAACTGGAAGATATCAACTCCGATTTCTCCACTGCCGATGTGGCATTCATCATTGGCGCCAATGACGTGACCAACCCCGCAGCAAAAACCGACACGACCTCACCCATCTATGGGATGCCAGTGCTCGACGTGGAAAATGCCCAGACCGTATTGTTTATCAAACGATCGTTGGGCTCTGGCTATGCTGGAATTGGCAACGAGCTGTTCTACCGCGACAACACAATGATGCTTTTGTCAGACGCTAAGAAAATGGTCGAGGATATCGTCAAATCGCTTTGAGGTCGGTTCAACTCAGTTGCAACTCTGCCAGACGGGCGTAAACACCAGCGTTCTGGATCAAGGCATCATGGGTGCCCTCTTCAACCACCCTGCCCGCATCAAGAACCAGGATGCGATCGGCTGAGCGGACCGTCGACAATCGATGGGCAATGATGAGGGTGGTGCGGTCTTTCGAGAACGTCTCCAGAGCCGCCTGAACCCTGGATTCACTTTCTGCATCCAGTGCGGACGTGGCTTCGTCCAGCAACAAGACCGGTGCATCTCGCAAGATGGCTCGCGCCAGCGCCAAACGTTGACGCTGACCTCCAGACAGATTGCTGCCCATCTCGCCGACGCGAGTCTGATAGCCCTCAGGCAGTGATTGAACAAAATCATGGGCGTGCGCCCCGCGGGCCGCCTGTTTGATCTCGGCAACATCTGCGCCAAAGCGACCAAGCATAATATTGGCCGATACGGTGTCATCGAAAAGTCGGGCATCCTGGGAAACCAGCGCCATTGCGCCGCGCAGGTCCGCAGGCGCTAAATCCGCCAAATCATGGCCATCCAGCCTAATTTGACCCGAATTGGTGTCATAAAGCCGAAGCAGAAGATTGAAGACCGTAGACTTCCCGGCCCCGCTCGGCCCCACCAAGGCAACTGTCTCACCCGGCCGTGCTTTGAAGCTGAGGCCATTCAGAACGGGCTCGCCACCATCATACGCGAACTGGACATCCTCGAACGCGATCTCGCCGCGAACTTTACCCAATTGAACCGGAGTTTCGAGCGCCGCCACAACTGGAATAGCATCGGTGATCGCATAGATACGGTCCGCCGCCGCTCCGCCTTCCTGTGCAACCGCGTTCAAGGTGCCCAACGCGCGCAATTCCGGCGCGGCAACAGCGATGGCGCCAATAATTCCAACGAAATTACCCAAAGACGTGTCGCCGCTGGCGATCCTCCAGGCTGTCAGAGCGAGCACGCCGACAAGCGCCAGCCCGCCTGTGACCTCAAGAACGGGATCCACCGCAGCCTTGTCGGCGAGCACGCGAAGAAACAGGCGAGAACGTTCAACGAAACCCGCCTTGGCTCGCTCGCCCTGGTAGTCTTCCAGACCATATGCCTTCACGATCCGCGCCGACTGGAAGCCTTCTGACAGCAACGCGGTCACTTCCCCAACCTGTTCTTGCGCCCGTTTCGCGCGTTTGCGCACACGGTTGCCAAGCGCGATCACCGGGCCAAAAGCCAATGGATACACCAGAAGAAGCACCAGTGTGAGCTGCCAATCCATGATCAGCATCGTAATCAGAACGCCGACAACTGTGAGAACGCCCTTGGTCAAATTGTTGGCAAGTCGCAGCCCTGATTCCCGCAGCGCATTCACATCATTGATGAACCGGGAAACAAAACCACCAGAAGCATCGCCCGCCAGCCTTGAAAAGTCTCCGCGGGTCAGCGCGTCGAACTGCACCGCCTGGACATCGACAATGGCGCGTTGAACACCAGTATTGTTGAGCATCGTCATCGCATACAGCGACAGAGCCCGCGTGGCGGAGGCAGCCGCGATGACCGCGATCAAAATCCACAAGCCCGTCGGGACGGAGGTGTTCTCAGGTGCGGCAAGGCGTTCCAGGCCTTCGACGATCAACTTCAAAAGGTAACCGTAGGACGCAGCTGCAACAGATGTGATTGCCGCGCACACCGTGCCTGCCGCGAACCACTGCCAGTGCGGCAAAAACAAGTCGCGGATCAGCCGGGTAAGCCCGCCATTGCGCCGGCCAGGTTCGGAGACTTGATCAGACGTGATGGTGAGATCCGGTTTCAGGATCGAGCAGCTTGTGCGCGTGCAGAATGAAGTAACGCATTTCGGCATTGTCGACGGTTCGTTGCGCCGCAGACTTCCACGCGTCATAGGCCGCCCTATAGTCCGGGAATGCGCCCACAAAGTCGATGTTGTTGAGATCTTCGAATTCCACGCCGGTTACATCTTTCAGTTCACCGCCAATAACAATGTGAAGAAGCTGGGCGTCAGCGGAATGCTCATCTGCCATAACGGGTCTCTCCGCGTTTGTGTTTTGGTTTGCGGCGACCGTCTGAGCGTTAGGATCAGACAAAGGCACCACTTTCGTGCGCCGCCTTAACAGAGGATGCAACGCCTTTCCAGATGCGATGATGCTGGTTTGAGCCGGTATCCTGCGATTGAACAGAAACGGGTCGCCCGCATGAGTGGTCGCCAGCCCACCCGCCTCACCGACCAGGATCGTTCCAGCGGCGAGATCCCAGTCAGATTTACGCCCCAATGCGATGGTGGCATCCCAAACCCCGCTGGCAACGAAGGCCAGACGCAAAAGCGTTGCATTCGGTTTCGGATCCGCCAATTGGACCTGAGGCCACGGATCAACCCAGGCTTTGTGGCGCACCATCTGCTCGCTTGCGATCATGCGGCAGCCGGTCTCGCTGCTACAGGAGCTGGCGAAGATAGGGTTGCCATTCAGGTAAGCCCCGCCGCCACGCCGCGCCTCGTAAAGGGTATCAAATTCAGGGGCGTAGATCAGTCCGGCCAGAACGGCCCCGCGTTCCACCACAGCGATACCGATACACCAGTTCGGGTCTTCCTGTGCCATGTAGGCCCGCGTACCGTCGATTGGATCGACCACCCAGACCCTGTCCTGGGATCGATTTCCCAAATCATCAGTGGTTTCTTCTGACAGCCAGCCATAGCCGGGGCGCGCGGCCCCCAATCGCCTGGCAAGCAGCGTGTTTACGGCCAAATCGGCCTCTGTCACCGGGTGCCCCGGAGTCTTGTCCCAGGCTTTTTTGCGGGCGGAGGACCTCATTTTCAACGCGAGATGACCCGCCTCCCGCGCCGTCTCCCGCATTGTGGCAAGATCAACGGCAATGCCGGGATCACTCACCCGCAATGGACATATCCTGAACCAGAATGCTCGGCGCATCGCGGGTGCCGCGCAATTCCAGATCACTGGCCGGCTGAAGGCGCGCATAGATGCCCGGCAAGTCCCCGGCGATCGTCACCTCAGACACAGGAAAGGCGACCTCCCCACCTTCGAACCAAAAACCAGAAACCCCGACAGAATAATCGCCCGTATTCGGATTGATCGACGGGCCGAACATGTCGGTCACAAGCAGACCTTTGCCGACCCGTTCCATCAACTCTGCAGGTGTGTCCGTGCCCGGTTCGAGATACAGGTTCGAAGTGGTTACGCCCGGCGGATCGCCAAACCCCATTGAGGCATAGCCGTTCGGCTTCAGGCCCAACTGTCTGGCCGACGGACCGTTAAGCAACCACTCGCCCAGCACGCCATTCTCGATGATGGCGCGTTTTCGCACGGCCCGCCCTTCGCCATCAAAGGCGCGCGAGCCAAATCCACGTTTGCGGAAGGGATCGTCGATGATGTTGATGTGCTCACCAAACACCTGATCACCAAGCCGGTCTTTCAGGAATGAGACCCCCCGTGCGATGGCCGGGCCAGAAATCGAACCGGTCAGAGTGCTGATAAGGCTGGACGCAACCCGGCGATCATAAATGACCGCGCTGGTTTGCGTGGCAACTTTTCGCGGCGCGAGACGAGCAACTGCCCGCTCGGCGGCGATTTGCCCAATCGTTTCCGGACCGGGCCTGTCTTCTCGGTAACGGGTGGAACGGCTCTCATAGTCGCGCTCCATTTTTCCATCACGTTCGGCAACAACGGCCAGGCCCAGCCCAGAGCTTGAGCCCGACAACCCAGCGCTGAATCCATTTGTCGAAGCCAGCCATATTTCCGTTCGCGACCAGCCTGCACCACAATTTGAGACGGTTTGGACACCGTCTACCGCCAGCGCGGTTGCTTCCGCGATACGGGCGTCTTCGACCATCTGGTCTTCATCCCAGACCCCGTCGCCATCGGTGTCAAAATCCATCACTTCGGTTTGCAAATCCTCTGGGTCGGCCAAACCACAATAGGGATCTTCGGGCACTGCACGCGCCATCGCAACGCATCGCTCCGCCAATGTTTCAAGGCCATCGCTGGACAAGTCTGCACCTGAGACATGTGCCTGTTTCTGCCCGAACAGACAGCGCAGGGAAACGCTCCGGCTTTCAGCACGCTCAATATTTTCCAACACGCCGCCGCGCACTTCCACGCTGACGCCTTCGGAAATCGAAAGCCGGGCATCGGCGCCCGTGGCACCGGCCGTTTCGCAGGTTTCAATAAGGGATTTAAGCAGCGAGTCATACGCTGGAGAAGGGTCTGTCATGGCTCTTTGATGGCCTAAGGCCAGCGCCCCTGCAAGACCTTTGCTGGCATCACAAACTCAAACGAAGATCAGGTGTACCAGCGCCGCAGCCGTGAGCAGAAAACAGGTCCAGGTGAGAAGCATTCCCATCTGACGAAAGATAAGCGTGCCCTGGCTTAAACCCACGGCATGAAAGATGCGCCCAAGGGTCAGTTGTCCACCCAGTACGTGGACCATCCAGACCGGCCCAGACAAAAGCGCAACCGCCACGAGACCGACGAGAATCGGCGGAATATTCTCGCTTGCATTCCCATGCACCCGGATCGCCCGTTCCAGATCTTCATGTCCGCCATCGCCCAAAGACGTTTTGGAGCCGCGCCTTCGCACGACAACTCTAAGGCCGAACCAAACAAGCAATACCAGATTGATCGCGATATAGAGGCCGACAGCTTCAAGACTGTCCACCTCAGCCCCCGGGACCAGCAGGTTCAAGCCATTTGCAGATCAACCAAGCGGACATCTTCGCTCTCTAATCATCCATCCGGGCATCGGGCAGACGATCGTTGATATCATCGCGGATATCCAAAAGCGTCACAATCAGCCCGCACACGAGGCTGGCTGCAATCCAGCCGCCAAACGAGAACACCAGAAAGTCGACGACCTGGGCAAAGCCGCCATCAAGGCCAAGCACCTGCCCACTCCACTCGCCGCGATTATAGATACCGAGCCCGATACCCCCGACGAGGATCGCAACGTAGGCCACATAGACCATCGTGCGGAAGCTGTTGATAATAAAGAACTTCATGTCAATTACCCCACTTCAGTCCGTTCTGGACATTCGCTGTTTACATCAAGTTGCAGGACATTGCCGCCTTGAAGGCAAATCCCATGAATTCCGCTTGTTGGTCCGCAGGCAGGTCATTCATCGCAGATTCTGCGTCGTCAGCGCCAGACTTGGCCATGTCAACGAGTGTGCCATAGGTTTCGTCGCTCAGATCTTCCTTGGCGAGATCGGCCATGCACCCGCAAGCCTCGGCGTCGGTGCCTTCTTCAACACACGAATCAACCAAAACCGCACGGTCACCGCCACCAGAGCCCCCGCATGCCGCCAAACCCAGCGCCAGAAGTGCTTCAAATCCTGTTTTTGTCATTGGTCTCAACCCTTCTGTGCGACCGAACCTCGCCTGTTCCTTCCATGATTTATTCGGGCTGGCCAGAAAAAAAGGCGGTTCTACTCGCGACGCAAGAGGCGGTCGATATTCAGTTTAGCCTCTGTTCGGCCAAGGAATTCTGCCTTGATCTGGTGTCGGTCATAATCCTCAGCGGCCCATTGCGTAAACGATTTGGGCGCGCTGGCGGTGTCAGCCAGGTAGCGCTCAAAAAAATAGTCCAGCATGCCGGTCTTGCCCTGCCGAACGTGCAAGTACTTCAGGGACAGCTGATCCTTGGCCTGAGATATCGGCAGGCCTTTGCGAAAATGCATGTAAAGCACGCTCATCAGCCCCGCACGGTCAGCGCCGGATTTGCAGTGCATCAGGGCTGGGTAGGCAATCTGTTCAAACAGATCGCGCGCCCCGAAAAGCACATATCTGCTCGGCGTATCGCGGGAAAAAGCCTGGAAATCGACCAATTCGATCCCGTGCGCAGCGCAGGCTTCTTTCTCCAACAGGTAGTAGCCCTTGGAACTTACCCCCCGCAAATTGATGATGGTCTTGATACCGCGGTCGGCCGCGTGAGCTGCGATGTGCTCCGGCGACGGTTGGTTCGCGCGGTACATTTCATCGGAAATCTGGTGCAGGTTCTGGAATCGCAGTCGAAGAAAGCCGTGGTCGCCCCAGATGAGCTCCCGGCGTGCGCGGGCCCGTCCGTCTGCGGTTGCCAGATCGGCCGCCACATGGCGCGGTTTGTTTTTTCTCAGTTTCACCATTGGGCGCCCGCTTAAGCTGGCTTCACCTCCGCTGCAAGCAAAGCCGCGTCGAATTGGACAGTTCCGATGTGGCGAAGCTCCCGGTAGCGTAACCCGATCCACAGGAGTTTCTTTGATGAACCGTCCTTTCTTGACCGTACTACTTTCTGTAGTGGCGTTTACACTTTCCGCTTGCGGTGACAGCGGTGGTAGCGATGCGCCGCCCGCGGCTGACATACCGGCGCCGGCTCCCACACCTGCGCCCGCCCCAGCAACCGAGCCTGCGGTGGCCGATGATGTGTTTGCGGATCTGCCGACACCCTACAACCAGGCCAGTTATGCGGTGGGTCAACGCACCTGGCGGCTCTGTTCAGCCTGTCATATGGTTGAGGAAGGAGCTGGCCACCGGGTCGGGCCGAACCTCTATGGCATGTTTGGCCGGCAAGTCGGCACTATGGACGGTTTCCCCTATTCGGATGCCGTGACGGAGGCTGACTTCATCTGGACGCCGGAGGTTTTGAATGACTGGCTCACCAATCCATCCACCTTCTTGCCGGGCAATCGCATGACCTTTGCCGGTATCCGCAAGCCGCAGGACCGTGATGCGGTGATCGCCTACCTGATGGTCGAATCAGGCTGGCAACCGACACCAGCCCCCGCCGAATAGGGCGCCCGTAACCTGGAATTAAGCATAAACGCGCGAGGATATTCTCTGGATAACCGCCGGAGCTTCCCATGGGTGCCATGAAAGCCGTTCACACGGTCCTTCGCCGACATGTTCGCGACACGCGAACCTACAATCTGCTGCGACGGGTCAACACCTTTTGGTCGCTGAAACGCGGCGGCGTGCATGAGACCGACTATCTCGGCTTACCGCTGATTGCCGCTGATTCCGGTCTTTTTATTGATATCGGCGCGAATGCCGGCCAGACGGCGGCAGGAGTCGCGGGGCTCTTGCCCAGCCATGACATCATCTCTTTCGAGCCCAACCCCAGTCTTCAAGACGAACTGGGTTGGGTGCAAAACCAGATCGGCGCACGGATGCGCGTGGAACATACGGGTTTGGGACGCGCCGAGGACAAGATGGTGCTGCACATTCCTACGTCCGGGGACCTTGCTTACGAAGCGCGCGCGTCATTGATCGAAGGCGAAGCGCGTGCCCATGCCAACGCGTTGCAAACACAGCTTGGCAAAGAGGTCACACTACAGCGCCGAAACGTCGCGATCAGGACGTTGGACAGTTATGAGTTTGCACCCGATCTCATCAAAATCGATGTGGAGGGCTTTGAGTCAGATGTTTTACTCGGCGCTGAGTCCACATTGATGACCCACAAGCCAGCTTTGATTATGGAGCGAAACAGCGGCACTACAGTGTGCCGAGCCTGGCTTGCGGCGCGTGGATATGTCTTTTTCGCCTTCGACGCCGAACGCAGCATCTTCAAGGCGGATCTGGAAGGCGCATTGAATTTCTTCGCGATCCCGGAAGAGCGAGCCGATCAAGTTCCAACGCTCGACTAGTACTGTTTGGCGATTGCCAAAACGATTCCGTTTTCGTCAAACCGGCCACTGACTTCCTGGCGGTAGGCAAAGGAGACGTCTGCCCAGCGCGTTCGATAGAGAAACCCGGTCTCCAGCTTGTCTGACCGGCTTTCTTCGCTACCGCGTTCGATCCATATCTGGTTGGTCAGAAACAGATTGTGCGCGATTTCGCGTCCTGCCCCGAGTTCCAACCGGTCACGCCAACACCCTTCACCATGGGCGCGGGTGGCCACATCCCCAAACATATACCAGTCAGACCCATCCCAACGCCCCGACACCCCGGCTGACAAACGCGCCTCGCCGCCCAGCGTATCGCATCCGCGTACCCCTCCAATTGCGGCGCCGTAAACAGCGCCGGCCTCTGCGGTGAGGGTAAAGGTGTTTCTCTGCCAGAGCGTGCGTTTGAGGCTTACCCGAGCGCCATCTGAGTCAAAGTCGGAAGCGTCAGTGAATTGAATCGCCTCGGCCTTTGCTGTCAGAGTCCATCGGTCGGTGAGGCCATATTCGCCATAGCCATCAAAACGCCAGGCATCGAGACCTTCGACGCGTTCACTGGCGACGGCGACTCGGCCATAGACCGCCCCGCCCTCCTGAACCCAAGGCCCAGCGCAAGCTGGCCAACAGGCCAGACCCGCGATCATGCTCATCCCCACAACACGCATAAAGCGAGTTAGCCAGAGATACACGTTTGCATCAACGCCGAAGGCACTGCTCTTCCAGGAAAAGCAGTGCCCGGGTCGGTGATGACGATATTACAGGCGGTAGCGGATTTGATCCGACCAGAAACGCTCCAGACGCGACAGAGCCTTGTTCAACTGGCTCAGATCGTTCGGGCGTACGCTTGCCGTTGGCTCGAGCGCAGCAGCTTGCTTGTCGAACATGGCTGCAACGCGGTCACGCACACCAATGCCGCGTTGGGTCAGCTTCAGGTGCACCGTGCGCTTATCTTCGCTGGAGCGACGCTGGACGAGATATCCACCTTCCTGAAGCTTCTTCACATTGTAGGACAGGCTGGTGCCGGCAAAAGCGCCGCGTGCACGCAGGGCCGAGGCCGGCGTTTCTACATCGCCAATTTCATAGAGCAAAAGAGCCTGGACGCCTGTCAGCGACCGCTCTCCACCACGCTCAAGATCATCCTTCACGACATCATGGAGACGGCGGTGCGCCTGCTCCAGAAGAGAAAGAGACTTGAGGAAATACTCAGCTGGCGACTCCGCAGATTCCTGCGCAGCGTTTGTTTCGATTGTCATGTCCATCACCACTCAACTTTTGTTGTAGTTTGAGTGTAGATACATCAAGGGCGCTGATACTTCGTTAACATCAAGTTTGTCTGGATGCGATTGCGTAAAGTTTTAGAAAAATCCGTTAACCATATGAATTCACGTCTCAGAATGGCAGTTCGTCTTGTCCAAGTGGCGCAAAGTACCTTGCGACGTCTTCATGCGACACGCCTTCCAGAGTCGATGGACTCCAGACCGGTGTGTTGTCCTTGTCGATGATGACAGCGCGCACGCCTTCGATGAAATCAGCGCTTTGCACCTTTCGCCAACCAATCCGGTACTCCATCGCCATATTGTCTTCAAACCGTTCCAGCCTTGCCCCTAAGCGCAATTGGTGCAGCGCGACCTTGATGGTCTCTGGGGACTTTGTGCACATCACGTCGAGCTGGGCCTTTGCCCAATCGCTGCCATCACCCGCCAGCGCCGCGGCAATCTCCTCGGCTCGGTCATGGGCAAAACACGCATTGATCGTGTCCATATGCGGCTCAAAGCTGCTCGCGGCGACCGCATGGGTCGCGCGCGACAGAATTTCCCCGACCATTTCAGCTGCGCCGCCGGAATACTCCGCCGACAACAATTGCTGTTTTAGATTGGGGACCAGTTCGGAAGGCATGAAATGCGTGGCGATCCGGGCGGCGGCGACATCAGCGCCCTTCAGGCGCGCGCCTGTGATTGCCAGCCATGTGCCGAGATAACCGCGAAGCCGCGGCAGGAACCACCCTCCCCCGACATCAGGAAACAAGCCGATGCCCGTCTCCGGCATGGCAAAAACCGTGCGCTCTGTCGCGATACGGTGGCTGCCATGTACCGATATACCGACCCCGCCACCCATGGTGATCCCGTCCATGACCGCAACAAACGGCTTCGGGAACCGTTTGATCGCTACGTTCATGCGGTACTCGGCGGCAAAGAACGCCCGGGCCTCGCTCGCATCGCCAGCGCCACTTGTGGCCAGCATTCGAATGTCACCGCCGGCGCAAAAGCCTCGTGTCCCCTCAGCATGATCGACGAGTACCACTGAGACTGTCTCATCATCGCGCCATTCCGCAAGAGCGCGAAGGACGATGTCACACATGGCTGCGTTCAGCGCGTGGAGAGCCTCTGGCCGGTTCAAGGTGATCCGCCCGACCGATCCGGTCCTCGTTACAAGCACGGGCTGCGTCACCGGCGGGCTCCTCTTATTGGGTTCTGGCAGGCCATTAGTTGAGCGCGCAGCCTTCAATGGTGATCCGATGCATCACACGGCGTTGACCTTGATAATCATTCAACGCCCAGTGCCAGGTCGACCGATTGTCCCAAAACGCCACCGAACCGGGCTCCCAGGTGAAGCGATAGTGAAACTGTTCTCCAGCAAAACAGTGGGCAAACAGCTTGTGTAAGAGCGGCAGGCTCTCTTCCTTTGTCTGCCCCTCAATATTCACGGTGAAGGCCGGGTTCACGTAAAGCGCTTTCTTGCCCGATATGGGATGGGTGATGACGACCGGGTGGGATGGATCGCGCAACTTTTCGGCAACCTCAGCATTTCCGATCCGTCCAGATCCTAGCGCTTCCGGACCGGTATCGCTGTTCTTGTAAAGGGCATCGTCGCTCTGGCCGAAAATGTGCTTGCTGGAATGGACGGCCCGCAATCCCTCAATCTCGGCCTTGGTGTCGTCATCCAGGGCATCATAGGCACCATACATGGATGCGAAATAGGTATCGCCGCCGGTCTCAGGCAAAACCCTCGACACCAGGATTGAGCCCAGCGCCGGCTCATGATCGTAGGAATGGTCTGTGTGCCATCCGCCGCCAATATTGTCGGTTTGGTCAGCCTCTTTGGCCACGAGTGCGATTTCCGGATGTTTAGGATGGGCGGCAAAAAAACGGTTGATATTGATCTTGCCAAACCGCTTGGCCACGGCGATGTGTTGGTCTTCCGACAGGTCCTGGTCGCGGAAGAAGATGACGCCATGCTCACCCAGCGCAGTTTTGATCTCTGACGCTTCCGCTTCGCCCACCTTCGACAGCTGAATGCCTTCTGTGGTCGCTCCGACCCCTTCAGTGGGCACAACTTTCATCGACATAAACTCCTCCTGAACGCGCTCGCGGACGCTTTTGCCGAAGAATTGCCCAAGCCGAATTGCAGGTAAACCCCGCGCGGGATTGCGCTAGGCCGACAGCATATCGCGCGAGATGATGACCCGCATGATCTCATTGGTGCCTTCAAGGATCTGATGGACTCGCAGATCACGCACGATCTGCTCAACGCCATAGTCAGCCAGATAGCCATAGCCACCGTGGATCTGCAGCGCATCATTGGCGACCTTGAAGCCGTTGTCGGTGACGAACCTCTTGGCCATTGCGCACCAGCGCGTTGCATCAGGGGATTTACCGTCCAGCCGTTCTGCCGCTTCATAGAGCATGATGCGAGCGGCCTGGAGCTCAGTTTCCATATCGGCAAGCTTGAACGCAATGGCCTGATTCTGGGCGATGGGTTTGCCGAACTGCTGGCGCGCCTTGGCATAGTCCAACGCCTTGTCCAGCGCGCGTTGGGCGCCGCCGAGACTGCAGGCTGCGATGTTCAGCCGTCCACCGTCCAGCCCCGCCATGGCGAATTTGAAGCCGTGGCCTTCCTCGCCGATGCGGTTCGCCGCCGGTATCACGCAATTGTCAAACAACACTTGGCGGGTAGGCTGGGATTTCCATCCCATCTTTTTTTCATTCGCCCCGAAACTCAGGCCCGGCGCGTCCTTGGGTATGATGAAGGTGGACACACCGCGCGCGCCATCATCGGATGTCCGCGCCATCACGACATACACATCGGATGTGCCTGCCCCGGATATGAACTGTTTTGACCCGTTCAGCACATAGGTGTCGCCCTCGCGCACTGCCCGGGTCTTCATGGCCGCCGCATCCGAGCCAGAGCCGGGCTCTGTCAGGCAATAGCTGGCGATCAAATCCATATTGACCAGGCGCGGCAACCAGTCGGCGCGTTGGGTGTCGTCGCCAAAACGGTCGATCATCCAGCTGGCCATATTGTGGATCGACAGGAATGCAGCGGTGGACACATCACCATACGACAGCTGTTCAAAGATCAGGACGGCGTCCTTGCGCGTTAGCCCCGTTCCGCCGTGTTCATCATTGAGATAGATCGCGGCAAAGCCCAGCTCTGCGGCCTCGCGCATCACATCCACCGGGAAATGGCCGGTTTCATCCCAGTGCGCCGTATTGGGCAGAAGACGATCGGCAGCGAATTTACGCGCCAGATCCTGGATCATGATCTGTTCATCGGACAAAGGCATAGTCATTGGCAAACGCTCCTGAACGCCGCATAGGCACGACGGAGATGACACAGATGTAGAGCGGGTCAATGCGGCGCTGTCCGAAAGGCTACAAGATTACGCGGGTCGGCGACGATGAGATCGCTCGACTGGTCGAGGTGAACCTCGCCGCAGACCAGCTTTTTGCGGGCTCCGGGCTCGTCGATGACGATGACCTTCGCCGCCATATTCCCAAAGACGTATTTTCCGCCGCCATCCTGGCGCGTGACATGTTCGCTGCGCGCCATGTTGAAACGGCTGAACTGGTTGGCTTTACGCTAACATCAGA
>JBCCAA010000141.1:0-3375 GCA_039815055.1 Pseudomonadota bacterium
CGCGACGTCTACATTTGGACACCGCCCGGCTATGACTCCGCAGGCGAGGCCCGCTACCCCGTCATCTATATGCATGATGGTCAGCATCTCTTTGAACCTGGTGCCGGCGTAACGGGCGATGAGTGGATGGTCGATGAGACGATGGCCCGCCTTATGGCTGAAGATGTCATCACTCCGGCCATCGTGGTCGGCCTCGGCAACACATCAGAGCGCTGGCAAGACTATGCTCCAGCCGCCTTCATTGACAATTTGCCCGCTGACCAGCGCCAAGCGATTGTTTCAGAAGCCGGGGGAACGCCAAAGTCAGACGCTTATCTCAGCTTTATCGTCGACGAAGTGAAACCGATGGTCGACCGCACATTCCGAACCCGGCCAAACCGCAACAACACTTTCGTTTCAGGCTCTTCGATGGGCGGGCTGATTTCGCTCTATGCCATCAGTGAGCATCCAGACGTTTTTGGCGCGGCTGCGGCTCTATCCACCCATTGGCCGCTCTATAATCCCGAAACGGCGGACACGAACGCAATCCTGGCCGCCGTGACCGCCGCGCTCGAAGATGGCGGACTTGATCCGAACGTTCACCGCCTGTGGATGGACCATGGCACTGAAAACCTCGACAGCTATTACGCACCCTATCAGCAGGCTATGGACAGCTACTTTGCCGGTAAAGGCTTCGGCGATGGCACCTACGAAAGCCAAATCTATCCCGGTTCGGATCACAATGAGTCCAGCTGGGCGACCAATCTGGAAGATCCGCTAACGTTTCTTCTGGCGGCAAGCGAATAGAGGGCAACAATCGCAAGCACGCGCACTGCATGCAGCGGCTCGGAGAATGAGATGAGAAAACCACAGCTCAGCTATCCCCAGATCTGGAACATGTGTTTCGGGTTTCTGGGCATCCAGATCGGGTTCGACCTGCAAAACTCGAACATGTCCCGCATCTTCCAGACCTTGGGTGCGGATTATCAAAATATAGCCATTCTCTGGATTGCAGCTCCTCTAACCGGCCTGATTGTTCAGCCCATCATCGGACACTTGTCAGACAAAACCTGGATGCCCAGCCTTGGGCGTCGGCGGCCATACTTCCTTGTCGGTGCGATTCTCGCCAGCCTATCACTCGTGATAATGCCCCATGCGCCAGCGCTGTGGTTCGCTGCAGGCATGCTGTGGATTCTGGACGCATCGCTCAATATCACCATGGAGCCGACGCGCGCCTTTGTCGGCGACAACCTGCCAGATGAGCAGCGCACCACTGGCTATGCCATGCAGAGCTTCTTTATCGGAATAGGCGCAGTGATTGCCGGCCTGCTCCCCTATGCGCTGACGACATGGTTTGGGGTCAGCAACACCGCCGCCGAGGGCGAGATTCCCATGACCGTCCGCATCGCGTTCTACTTTGGCGGGCTGATGTTGTTCCTGGCCATTCTTTGGACGGTGGTCTTTTCCCGAGAATACAGCCCTGAGCAGATGGAGGCGTTCGAAGCGACCCGTCGCGAGGTTTTGGGCGAGGATGGCGTACTGCCCGACCCCGCTCGAGGGTCCGGCGCGTTTTTTTCCGGCGGACTGGTCTGGCTGGCGGCGGGCATCGCGATCGCGGCGCTGTTTTATGCCATTCGAGAAGGCATTGTCCCCGGCGCGATGGACATCATCCCCGTGAGCAAGGAAGCATATGTGTTGGCCGGACTGGTCGCCGCGTTTGGCGTGATCCAACTGGTCGCTGGCCAATTGAGCGGTGCAGGCAAAACCGAGAACGGTTTCATGGAAATCGTCACGGACCTGTTCCGTATGCCGATGACCATGCGCCAGCTCGCCGTGGTGCAGTTCTTCACCTGGTTCGGCCTGTTTGCCATGTGGATCTATGGCACCCAGGCCGTCACTGACTTCCACTACGGCACCAATGACCCGACCACGGAAGTCTACAATGAAGCCGCCAATTGGTGGGCACTGCTCGGCGGGATTCGCAATGGCGTGGCTGCGGCTGCTGCGCTCGTGATCATGTGGCTGGCCTACAAGATGGATCGGCGTCAGCTCCACGCCTTGTGCCTTGGGCTGGGCGTTGCAGGCTTTGCCGCAACCTTCTTTCTGCCTGGCAGCCTGCTTTGGATTTCCATGATTGGCGTTGGAATTGGGTGGGCCTCCATCGTTTCGGTGCCTTACGCGATCCTGTCTGGCTCGGTGCCTGCCGCGCGGATGGGCATTTACATGGGCATCTTCAACATCTTTATCGTGGTGCCACAGCTTCTCGCCGCAACCCTGCTGGGCACAATCGTGCTGGCCTTTGACAACCAACCTATCGTTGCGTTCGCCATCGCGGCCATCAGCTGGTCCATTGCAGCGGTCGCTGTCTTGTTTGTCAAAGATGCTGCACAGGAAGACATCATCGATGCGGTGGAGCAGCCTGCATGAGACAACACAGTCACTCCCTTTTGCCGCGACGACTTTCCTCCAAGGGTCTGCGTCCCCTGTCAGCCCTGGGCGCAGCGGTATGCCTCCTCACCGCCTGTGTGACCGCTCCGGCCGCGCCATCGTCAACAGACTACACGCCCCAGCCCTATGTGCAGGTCGAGCACCCGAACTGGTCGCAAGATGCTGTGATCTATCAGTTGAACACGCGCCAGTTCACTGCTGAGGGTACGTTCGCTGCAGCGCAGGCGCATCTGCCGCGTATCGCCGAATTAGGCGTCGATATTGTCTGGCTGATGCCCATCCACCCTATCGGGGAGGTGAACCGCAAGGGCAGCCTCGGCAGCCCCTACTCAGTGAAAGACTATTACGGGGTGAACCCGGAATTCGGCACGTTGGAGGATTTGAAAGCTTTCATCGACGCTGCCCATGCCGAGGATATGCACGTGATCCTGGACTGGGTCGCCAACCACACAGCCTGGGACAACCCCCTCACGACCTCCCACCCAGACTGGTACGAGCGCGACTGGAACGGCGAGTTCCAACCACCGCTTTTCACCGATTGGAATGATGTGATCGACCTGGATTTCTCACAGTCGCAGGTGCGCGAGTACATGACCGATGCCATGGTCTACTGGGTCGAAGACGTTGGGTTTGACGGGTTTCGCGCCGATGTGGCGGGCTTCGTTCCGCTGGATTTCTGGGAAACCCTGCGCGGCGAACTGGACGCAGTACAACCCGTCTTCATGCTGGCCGAATGGTCCACGCGCGACATGCACCAGCACGCCTTCAACGCCACCTATAGTTGGAGCTGGAAAGAGGCGATGCAGCCCATCGCCAGAGGCGAGGCAGGGGTCGGCGCGATGCGCGGCCATTTCTACAATGAACATAATAGCTGGCCACGCGACGCTTACCGCCTCATCTACACCTCTAACCACGATCAGAATGCGTGGGACGGCGCTGCGCCCGACA
>JBCCAA010000094.1:0-6420 GCA_039815055.1 Pseudomonadota bacterium
GGGCGGGCTGACGCCCGCAGCGCGCCGGTCGCTCGAGCTGTGTGGGAGCACCGCTCCCGTCGCGCTCGCCAAGCCTCAAACCACAGACTATAGAAAGGTCAGACTCTCGTTATGAATGAGAGACCCAAGGGTCTCAGGTCACTTCCACAAATCACTCGAACTAACCGTACTCATCCTGGCATCAGCTCGACTGGTCTGGCTTATCGCCACGCCAAGAACTCATCTCGACCCGAGCCTAAGCAGCTGGGAAAAGTTCTGCGCATATAGCGCTCAATACACGCTACATATCTCTCTGTTCGCTTTCCCGACTTCGGGCCTCGTACTGTCCACCTTTGGCGGGAAACTGTCCCACTTCTTTTTCTGGGACGCGTCCTTGATTTGGGAGCACAGTGCAGAGGCCACCATGGTGCCTGCTATCCTACATAAGGTCGAGCTGCCATTCCTGTTTTACCTGGTTTTCCTCGCCCATATCGCCGGCCCGCTGAAGCATCAGTTCATGGACAAGCATAACGGGGCCTTCCGCCGGATGGTCACATGAGTGGTGCTTAGGTCCGCTAAAGGCTTTGCTCGACGACGGGATTGGTCAAGGTTCCGATCCCGGACACTTCAACATCCACAACATCTCCTTCTTTGAGGAATTGCTGTGGGCTGAGTAATGCCCCGGCACCTTCCGGTGAGCCTGTTACAATAACGTCTCCCGGCTCGAGCCAGGTGATCTCCGAAATGTGAGCGATGAGCTGTGGGATTGAAAACACAAGGTCGTCGATCTCCATGTTCTGACGAATGTCGCCATTCACGCGAGTTTGGAGTTTCAAGTCAGCTGGCGTTACTTCGTCTGCAGTCACCATCCAAGGTCCAAAACCGCCACTGTGATAAGCGTTCTTGCCAGTGGTCACCTGATGACTGCGGATTTGATACTGACGCGCCGAACCGTCATTGAAACAAGCATATCCGGCGACATGCTCCATGGCGCGCTCCAGCGGGACATTTCGGCATCGCTCGCCAATGATTACGGCGATCTCGCCTTCATAGTCAAAGTCAGTTTCCAAGGCTGGCTTTTCGATCGCCTGCCCGGACCCAACGAGAGTATGTTTGGATCGCAAAAAAAACATGGGCACCTGCGGAAGACCGCGATCCCCAAAGATGTGCTTCGTTTCTTCAAAATGGCTGTGGGTATTTAAACCACAACACCACACCGCACCGGGCTCTGGGATTACCGGCAGCAGGGTCACCTCGTCGAGAGCAAAATCAGGCGTTATTGAAGCAGCTAGATCCGGCACTCCCGCAAACCCATTTGCAATCAAACGTTGAAGCGTTGGAGCTGTTTCGCCGAGGCGGCTTCGCAGATCGATCACTTCTTCGCCGGCAACCACGCCGTAGCTGGCAAACCCGTTAATACTAAAACTTGCAAGCTTCATTGAGCCCTCCCGGCTTCACTCTCGGTTTGTCGTTAGCAACATGGCGATGGCGTCAGCATGTGCCTCGATCAAACTCGCTTCGTTCGGGTTTTGGCCGGTTAGAAGCTTGCACTCGGCAGAAAGCGTAAACAAAGCCGTGCTGGAAACGAGCATGTAGTAAAAGCTGGTCAAAGGAACGTTGGGTGCTGTCCCTTGAGCACGAGCTTCCTCAAACAGTTGTTCAACGGTGTCAAAGAAACCTCGGCTGTAGTGCTCGGCAAACCAGCGAAGGCGCCAAGTGTCACTTCGTCCCTCATCGAAAATGATACGTCCGATCTCGGGATATTGTGCGCTTGCGCGGACAAAACGACGTATCAGGTACCTGACACGGTCAAGCGGCCCGAGGTCGCGAGATTGATCAAAGGCCGGTTGGAGCTGTTTCGCCATTTTGGAATTGATTACCGCTATACAGGCCTTCCAGAAATCGTCCTTGTTGCCGAAATGATATGTTATGAGGTTGCGCTGAACGCCGGCCTCGGTTTCGATTTGTCTCGTGCTTGTGGCCTCATAACCCTGGGACGCGAACAGCTGGATACCGGATTCGAGAAGCGCATCCCGCGTCACTCGCGTCTTTCCACGGATTGTGTTTTCCGATCCGAGTGCTGTATCCGTGCTCAATCGATTGACCTGTTTAATGCTGGTAACGGCTAGCAACTTACTCTAATTTTGTCTATCGTCAAAATATTGGAATCACTTATGATACGCCGGTTTCAAATTGATAATTGTCGATCAATCGGCGCCGAAGGACTTTACCCGCCGCATTCTTGGGCAGAGAATGGACGAAAAGTATCTCTTTAGGACACTTGTAGCCCGAAAGGCGCTGCTTGCAGTCACGTATGAGTCGGTCGGCAACGAGTTCAACATCATCTCCGGCGACCACACAGGCCACAACACGCTCGACCCACCGATCATCCGGGACACCAATCACGGCAGCTTCCGCAATGCCGGGTAATCCGCACAGCACATCCTCAACCTCTGACGGATATACGTTCTCACCGCCAGTGATGATCATATCGTTTTTACGATCCACAATGAAGAAAAACCCATCTGAATCGCAGCGCCCTAAGTCGCCCGTGGCCACCCAGCCATCTTCGAGTGTTTCGACAGTAGCCTCCGGATTTTCCCAGTATCCCTCCATAGTACAGTTCGATCGAACCGCTAGTTCACCAATCTTACTTGGCTTCGGCACACCTTCGCCAGAATCTACGAGCTGCACTTCGACCCCGGCAAACGGGCGCCCACACGAATTTAGCCGTTCTTGATTACCATCCAACGCCTCTTTGTGTTCAGCGGGCCCTAGCCATGTCGCTGGACCAGATTCGGTTGATCCATAACTTTGGAAGAAATCTGATTGTGGGAACTGCGCCATGGCGCGCTTCAATGTGGCAACCGGCATGGGCGAGGCTGCGTAATAGATGCGCTTCAGCGAGGCCGACGCTGCCTCCGTCCCGGGCCGGTCCAAGAGGTCACCAACCATGGTTGGCGCTAGATGCACGTTCGTCACGCCATGCGCGGTGATCGCGTCCAAGACGTCATCAGGATGAAAGGCGGCTTGGATAATCGTCTTTGCCCCACTGGCGAAACTGGGGAAGCAGTGAAACCACATCCCACCCACATGGAAGAAGGGCATCACCGCGAGGGATACGTCCTGGGGGCCCAGGTCGAGCATCTCCTCGGCAATGCTGTTCGAACTCGACAGTAGACCGCTGTGTGACAACAACGCCCCTTTCGGCCGACCCGTTGTGCCGCTCGTGTAGACGATGCAAGCGGGATCACTGAGATTCACGGTGTCGCTTGAGATGCTGGACCTTACCCCATGCCAGATAACGTCTTCATAAGGTTCCCAAACGCCTTGCCCATCGTCACTGAAAATGATGCGGCGCTGAATGGTGGTCAGACCGAGTTGAGCTTGATCGATGACGCTTCGAAACTCGGGTTCGATGATCAGAATCGCAGGGTTACAGTCTTTCAGAATGAAGGCAATTTCTTCGACGCCGAGGCGCCAGTTGATGGGAACCACCAACACGCCAAGGTCACTCGAGAGAAACACTTCCAAACACTCAATCCGGTTTCTGGACAAAAGGGCGACCCGCTCCCCTTTTTGTATACCAGCAGCGCTCAGCGCTGCCCGGAGCGCCAATGCCCGCGCATGCAACGCGGCAAAGCTTATCGTTCGAAAATCGTCTTCAAAGGCTGTGTGTTCCCCGAAACGCTCTGCATTACGGGCCGCAACATCTCCAACAGATGTAAACGTAGTCATGAGAATCCGGCGCCGGGAATGTCGACCCGGCAGACTTCGACCCGGGCTTTTGGCACGCCGTGCCACATCTCAGACATTGCGGCGTCAAAGGTCAGCGCAAACAAGGTCCGCCCATCGGCGCCGCCAAGCGCACAGGCCACCGCCCGCGCGCCGTTCGGCTTCAACTCCTGCAAGATTTCGCCACCTTCAGCGACCCGAAGATACAGCCCCGCCTCGACGCTCGACACCCAAACGGCACCATCGGCATCGAGACAAATGCCGTCAGGATTGTGGGTGCCAAGATCGGCCCAGACCCGCCGCTCCGTGAGCCTTCCATCCTCCTCACGCGTAAATGCTGTCAGCCGTGAGGCAAACGTCTCCGCACAGATCAAAGTGGCCCCATCTGGCGTGATCACCGTGCCGTTCGGGAACATCATATCGTCGGCCGCGACCACAGCCGATCCATCTGGCGCGACCCTAACAAGGTTCGCTGGCTTCGGTGCCTCGCCAGCGGCCAGATCAAACCCGAAATTGCCCACAAAAATGTTGCCTGCGTGGTCAACCACGGAATCATTTGGGGCACCAGTCACCAGATCTCCCAGACGGCAATAGGTCGATAGCGCCCCCGCCTCGCCCACCTGCATCAGGCATCTGTCATTCATGGACACCACGACCAACCGGCCATCAGGCAGGAAATTCAGACCAGAGGGTTTACCCGGCACGTGGCTGATCTTCGTAATCTCACCCTGCTCGGTCATGGCATACACGCTGCCCTCCAACATGTCCGACATCCAGAGACGGCCCTCATGCCAACGCGGCCCCTCAAGGAAAAAGAAGCCCTCTGCGAGAACTTCGAATGGTGACTGAGACATGGGCGTCTCCTTTCGGCCGCGTGAGCATGAACGTTACGCCGCAAGCAATATTTTCGCAATTGTACGAAATTTCAAATCGAATATCTTGGGCTGTAAAAACCGCTGCCGCGTGCGGCAGACTTGGCGAGACAAAACCCATGGAGAGGCCGATCGTGACGAATGAGGCCCAGATCGAATTTTGGAACGGCTCCGCCGCCGAGAAATGGGGGCATCAAGCCGCCCAGCTGGATCAAATGCTATCGCCCTTTGCCGCAGCAATTCTCAGCCGCACTGCCATCCTTGCCTTCGCCGAAAAGGATCGGCTGTCGGGGCTACTCAAAGATGCCGGCTGGGGCGATGTTGAGATTGATCCCCTGCGCACTCCATTGACGATGCCAGGGTCAGATATCGACACGAACATCGACTTCATGTTGAAACTCGGCCCGCTTTCAGGGCTTTTGGCTGAACAGGATCTAGATCCCGGTCCCATCGAAGCCGCCCTGGCTGAGTACCTCGCCCAAAACATCACAGCTGAAGGAAAGATCGAAATGGCCTCCGCCTGCTGGATGGTTCGCGCTGCGGCACCAGAATGACACCTACGAAACCGGTTTCTCTAACCCGACGCCAATTTGCCGGGTCGCTTTTGACAGGCCTCGCAGTTGGCGGCTGCGCGAACGCCTTGTCCCGGAAACCCGCCAGCACGGCCCAACTGGAGATTATCGATTTCCACGCGCACGCCTTGCCGCCTGGTCTGGCAACGCCGCCGCTGCAGGATGCCCCACTGCTGCCAGAGCTCCGGCAGATCATCGCCCGCATGGCCGACGCTGAAGGCTTAAGGCGGGCATTGGATGAACAAGGCGTAGATCGACGCATTATCAGTGTGCCGCTGGAAGCGGTTCCCGCTCAGCCCGGAGAAACGGCATCGGACCATATGCGCCGCATCAATGATGCGTTGGCTGAGCTTTGCGAAACCGATCCCCGACTTTATGGTATGGCGATGATCAACGCCTATGCCGGCGATGCAGGGGCGAGCGAACTGGAACGCGCCGTCGGAGATCTCGGCGCCGTAGGGTGTTTTGTAGAGAGCGCTCGTGGAAACCAGCTGATATCTAATGCGGCCTGCCGCCCGACGCTTGAGGCCGCGTCAAGTCTCGGTTTGCCAGTCTTTGTTCATCCCGTTCAAGAACCGTCTCTAGACAGAAAGTTCGAGGTCGCCAGCTTCTATCAAATGAACCTTGGGCGCGCCGCGGTTGCCTCTACGGCTTTGGCGTCCCTGCTCGAGTCAGGTGTTTTTGATCAGCTTCCGAATTTGAACATTTGCGTGTCCAGTTTTGCCTTGGCAGCACTCGCCCTAGGCGGGCTTTTCGACATGACGCGTCCCGATGCGCGCGCGCTTCTACAAAGACACATCCATGTAGACACCGTCGGACTAAACGCCCCGGCTTTGCGATTCACGGCCGACATTCTTGGCGCGGATCGTTTGATCCTGGGCACTGACTGGCCGGTATTTGCCGGTGATTCTTTACGAGACCGGTTTATCGCCGCAGCCGATGAAGCCGACTTCTCATCAGAAGAACGTCGCTTGATCGCCTCAGGGAATGCGCGGCGCCTGTTCCGGCTTGCGCCCTAACCCACAATCGCCGCTTCGGTGTTGTCGCGCACGTCGGCTTCGGTGACGTCTGGGGCCAGTTCCACGATTTTTAGCCCGCCGTCCACCACGTCGAAGACGCCGAGGCCGGTGATGATGCGGTCGACAACGCCTTTCCCGGTGAGGGGCAGGGTGCAGGCTTTCAACAGCTTGGTCTCGCCGCGCTTGTTTGTGTGGTCCATCACAACCACCACGCGACCCACCCCGGCGACGAGGTCCATCGCA
>JBCCAA010000061.1:0-16637 GCA_039815055.1 Pseudomonadota bacterium
CGCCCACGCATCCTCCACTGGGGTGCGCCGCTGGGCGATGTGGACCCTGAAACCCTTGTGCGACTGTCACCGCTCCAACCGGTCCATGGCGGACCGGATGTGCCGGTCGAAGCATCTTTGATGAACACCATGGGCACGGGCTGGCCCGGTCCGCCCGGGCTGATCGTGCACCGGAGCGGCAAGGATTGGGCGGTGGATTTACGGGTGACACGGATACACCAATCCCTTGCAGGCCATGTCGAAATCTTCTGCGAGGACAAGAATGCCGGCATCGCGACCACAAACCACATCAGTCTTGGACGTGGTCTGCACATGGAAGAGACACGAGTCCTGGTCGAAAACAGAGGCGACACCGATCTGGAGATCGAGTGGTGCTCGCCCCTTTGCCTGCCGTTGCCTGCGTCCTTCACCCGGATTCGAACCTTTTCGGGCCGATGGGCGATGGAGATGCAGACCGCCGACATTGATTTGCCTCATATCGGCAGCCTTGTTCGCGAAAATCGCGCGGGCCGCACCAGCCACGACACCTTTCCGGGGTTACTCGCACTCACCGATCAAACCGGCGAAACCCAGGGCGAAGCGGCTGGGTTTCATTTTAGTTGGAGCGGCAATCATCGATGGCGTGTGGACCGTCTGACAAATGGCCAAGCACTCCTTCAGATGGGAGAGCTGTTCTTCCCGGGGGAAATGCGGCTTGAGCCGAACGAGACCTATGAATCGCCCGGCATGGTTTTCGAGTGGGCCAGTGCTGGCCTGAACGCCGTGAGCCAAAAGCTACAAGCCGATGTCAGGGAGACGGTCAGGCTCGGTGCAACATTGGACAAACCCCGCCCCATCCACTTCAACACGTGGGAAGCAACGTATTTCGACCATGACATCGACAAGCTGAAAGCGCTGGCAGATGCCGCAGCCGATGTGGGCGCCGAGCGCTTTGTGCTGGATGATGGCTGGTTTGGTGGAAGGCGAAACGACCGAGCCGGTCTCGGCGATTGGTACGTTTCCAGGGATGTGTATCCCGATGGGCTGCATCCACTCGTCGATCATGTCCGAAGTCTCGACATGGAATTCGGCCTCTGGTTCGAGCCTGAAATGGTCAATCCGGATAGCGACCTCTACCGGGCCCATCCCGATTGGGTGCTCGGTGTTGAAGGGGTAGCCCCCGTACCCTTCCGTAGCCAACTGCCACTGGACCTGACAAACCCGGAGGTCTCCGATTACCTCTTCGAGCGGATCGATGCTCTCATCCGCGAATACAAGATCGACTACATCAAATGGGACATGAACCGGGATATCCAGCACCCCGGGAGCGCTGGTCGGGCGGTCGCACATGCGCAGACCTATGCCGTCTACGACCTCATGGCCCGCCTGAACCTCGTCCACTGCGACCTGGAAATCGAAAGCTGTGCGTCGGGTGGCGCCCGCATGGATTATGGAGTCCTGCAACAGACAGACCGTCTCTGGCTGTCAGACAGCAATGATGCCCATGACCGGCAGATCATCCAGCGCGGGGCGAGCTATTTCTTCCCACCCGAAGTGCTCGGCAGTCATGTTGGGCCAGAGACCTGCCACATCACCGGACGTCGGCTCTCTATGGCGTTTAGAGCGGGCACGGCGATGTTCGGTCATATGGGCCTTGAGGTGGATCTCACGAAAGAGCGGCCCGATGACCTCGAAACCCTGAAAGCCGCCATCGCCCTGCACAAACAACATCGCGCGCTCATCCATTCGAGCGACGCGTATCGGCTGGACCCCATCGACCATCACATGGCGTTTGGCATTGTAGAGAGGGACAAAGGCGAAGCCCTGTTCAGCTTCGCCTGCATGGAGACGGTGCGCCATACTCATCCCCTCCATATCAGGCTCACAGGTCTCGGCCTGGCCACAACCTACCGCCTGAAATGCATATGGCCGTCAGATGGGCTGACGGCCACACAGGGATCGGTCTTGGACACCGCAGGCCTTTATGGCGACGGCATTTCAGTATCTGGCCGGGCTCTTATGGAATTCGGCTTGAAACTGCCGCTTATGCGCCCGGACAGCGTGATGGTGCTGCACCTCGAAGCGGTCTAGGCTGGCTTGCGGAACAAAAGCGTCATGCGATTGCTTTCGCCGATAGCTTCAAAAGCGGCCCGCTCAGGGGTTCCTTCTTCAGACGTGGCGGTGGATGGCGGAAGACGCCAGACGAAATCATCTTCACTGGGCACGTCGGCGGGATTGGCGTTGATATCGCTGGTGGCTTCAAGAACGAACCCTGCCGCTTCAAAGGCTGCAATCAAGCGACTCTGTTTGAGATAGCCCGCGTTTCCGTCTGCCCATTCGTCGCTGTTGGTTTCCGGGCCGCTATGCTGAACAACCCCGACGACGCCGCCGGGCTTCACCAGATCATAGGTTTCAGCGATGGCTTCGGTGAACAGACCCAATTGAGCCTCGGACCGGTGAAGATTGTGCAGCGCCCGGACAAACAAAGCGGCATCGACAGAACTCGGGTTCTCGGCAGCCTGGCCATCGGTCATCTTGTATTGCTGGATGTCGGCACCGTCTTCGCCATACCATTCGCGCGCGCCTGCAGCCCAACCATCAGCTCTGGCAATAACGGCATTGATCCGCTCGGGGTCGGCATCTTCGCCAAACAGCGCAGGCCAGATTTCATCAGGGTAATGCGCGGCGATCAGTTGGCCTTCGGGTCCGAGGTACGGGATCAGGATTTTCGAGTACCAGCCTCCACCGGGAAGGACTTCCACCACGGTCATGCCAGGCTCAATGCCGAAGAAAGCCAGGGTTTCAGCAGGGTTGCGCGCGTCATAGCGGGTCTGTGCGTCTTCAGGCTGGGCGGCCAACACAGCATCAAGTGCGCTGGTCTGCTCGACCGAAAGGGAGGGCGCTTCAGATTCAACGGGTGCGGTTGTACAGCCTGCAAGCGCCACAACAGATGCAGCTGCCAGTGCGGAAAATAAGAACTTCATAGGAGTCTCCCTCAGTGTCGGGCTTACCCTCTCGGTGATAAAGACAGGCCCACCCAAAGCGATGATTTAACTGATCACGGTTTCGTGGGGTCGTCTCGGGACTGTTCATCGCTCAATAGCCGCGCTAATCGGGACGCCATGACTGAAACCGCGCTCCAACACGCCATCAAGGCGATCTCCCGCCACGAAGAATTACCGGCACCGCTTCTTGAAGGCGCGTTTGAAACGCTGCTGTCCGGAGAGGCGACGCCCGAACTGATCGCATCCTTTCTGACAGGCCTGGCCGTTCGCGGTGAAACCGCGACAGAGCTGATCGCAGGCGCGAAAATCATGCGCGCTCATTCCGTGCGCCATGACGTGATCGGCCACCTGTTGGACACCTGCGGCACTGGCGGTCTGCCCTGGCGCTCGCTCAACACCTCCACGGCCGCTGCGATCGTAACTGCGGCCGCTGGCGGACGTGTTGCCAAACACGGCAACCGATCGGTGCCACCCAAGACCGGAAGCGCAGACGTGCTGGAAGCGCTTGGCGTCAATCTTGAGATCGACAAGACCACTTTTGCCGCGTGCCTCGAGGGGGCCGGCGTCGCCTTTATGTTTGCGCGGACCCATCATAGCGCCATGCGCCACGTTGCACCCGTGCGTGCTGCACTTGGTATTCGCACTGTGTTTAATCTGCTCGGTCCGCTTACAAATCCGGCTGGCGCCAGCCACCAAATTCTTGGAGTCTATGACGTCAAATGGGTCCGCCCCATGGCCGAAGCGCTTGCCGCGCTGGGGGTTGAAAAAGCCTGGGTCGTCCATGGCGTGGATGGAATCGACGAAATTTCCATCGCCGGAATGACCAAAGTCGCAGCCGTTGAAAATGGCGCGGTCCGCGAGTTTGAGATCACTCCTGCCGACGGTGGTTTGCGCACCCGCCCTCTGTCTTCGCTGGAAGGCGGACCACCGGAAGAGAATGCGGCAGCGATCAACGATCTGCTCGATGGCCTATCTGGCCCGTTCCGAGATGTCGTTTGCTTGAACGCCGGCGCGGGGCTTTATCTACTCGACTTGGCGGGTGATTTGAGCACTGGAGTGGCCCTGGCTCAGGCTGCGATCGACAATGGCAAAGCGCGCGAAACCCTCATGAAACTTGTGAACCTCTCGCACGGGCGGGGGCACTGATGGCCACCGCTCTTGATCGCATCATTGAATACAAACGCGAGGAAGTCGCCGCCAGCAAGGCCGCCACGTCTCGGCGTTTACTGCAGGATCGCGCAACTGCCGCGCCCCATCCAAGAGGTTTTGCTGCCGCTCTGTCAGCCATAGCGGCAAGCGGTGACAACGCCCTGATCTGTGAATTAAAGCGAAAGAGCCCTTCGGCAGGAGACATTCTACCCGGCGCCGATCCGGTCGACATCGCTATGGAGTATGAAGCCGGCGGCGCGGCCTGCTTGTCTATCCTCACAGATGGCCCAAGCTTCGGCGGCTCCCTGCGCGACCTCGATGCGATCCGGGAGGCGGTGGCCCTGCCCATCCTGCGCAAGGATTTCATGATCGACCCCTGGCAAGTGATCGAGGCGCGCGCCCATGGCGCCGATGCGATCCTCGTGATCATGGCCGCAGTTGATGGCGGCATGGCCCGCGAACTCACCGAAGTCGCTCAAGCCCACAGTATGGATGTTCTTGTGGAAGTGCATGACGGCGCGGAACTGGAACGCGCGCTCGATCTGCCGGCGGAACTTTTCGGGATCAATAATCGCAATCTGAAGACCATGACGACCGACCTGGCCGTGACTGAAGCGCTTGCGCCGCGTGTGCCAGCCGGGCGGGTGCTTGTTTCAGAAAGCGGTGTATCAACGGAAGCTGACATCATCCGTCTTCGAGATACCGGCGCTGGACGGTTCCTGATCGGGGAATCCCTGATGAAACAAGACAACCGGCAAGCCGCTGTAAACGCTTTGAGACGAGCTGGAACTGTTTGACGCAAAACAGGAACGAGTGTAGAACATACGTGAACATCGAATCACACTCGTCCCGGAGCCCGCGCCAATGCTCACTGCCAAACAGAAAGAGCTTTTGCTCTATATTCACGACCGAATTCAGAAGGACGGCGTGTCCCCTTCATTTGATGAAATGAAGGACGCCCTCAACCTGGCTTCCAAATCCGGTATCCATCGCCTGATCACCGCGCTTGAAGAGCGCGGCTTCATACGCCGCCTCGCCCACCGCGCGCGTGCACTGGAAGTCGTAAAACTGCCAGAATCCGCCTCACCACTTGCACCGTCTCGCAATGGTCAGGGATTTAAACCAGCCATTGTCGCAACAGAACCACGGCGCGCACATGGCGGCATGGCCCGCCCAACGCTTCCGGTTCAAGGCCGAATTGCCGCCGGTGTACCTATCGAAGCCATCCAGAATGAAGTGCGCCGGGTCGAACCACCTGAAGACCTCGCCGATGAGGAAAAGTATTACGCGCTGGAAGTGGAAGGGGAGTCGATGATCAATGCTGGCATCCATGATGGCGACACGATTATCCTGAAGAAAACCGACACGGCCAATACCGGCGAAATTGTCGTGGCGTTGATCGACAATGAAGAGGCCACGCTGAAACGGTTCCGCCAGAAGCGCGACGCCATCGCCCTTGAAGCCGCTAACCCGGCCTTTGAAACTCGTATTTTCGGCCCGGACCGGGTGCGCATCCAAGGCAAGCTCGTCGCGCTGATCCGCCGCTACGACTAAGGGGCGTTGCAAGGCGCCCAGACCCGCGGTGCGCAGGTATTCGGGCGTTCACGCTCAATGCCGCCACTGGGCCAGAGTCGCAGGGTTTGACCACCCAGCCGCTCGGCCTCTGACCAGGTCAGACTCCCCGGGCAGTACGTCTCTTCACCTCTGGCAAACAGGTGAAGGCCGGCCCCTAGATCTTTGCAGGTCAGTGTGCGCGGCTCGCCGCTGTGAAGCGTCACAGATCCGGCTGCGGAGGTGTATGAACAGCGAGATGTGTCACAAACGGCCCCCTGGTCCAAGTCGACGAACCGCAGTGGACCCAGCCCGTCGCCGTCAACAAATCCGACCCTCAGATGGCCGCCATCCTCCTGCAAGATGTAGACATCTCCAGATGGCGCCCAATGTACAAGGGCACGCGGCCCCGTAACCCACAACACGGCGCACAGACCCAAGCTTGCGCCCATGACCACCCCGCGCAATCGGCCCTTAAACACCACCATTGCGGCCAAGCCGGCAATTGACGCCAACAATGCGGTAGAGGGCATGGGCGGCCCTACGCCGGAAAGCCCTTCAACCTCGCCGTCGAATGCGTGGGCGACCGCCAGAACCACTTCCAAACTGGCGCCAAACAGCCGCAATACCGGCGCGCTGAACCCGAACGGCGCCGAAATCATGGCGGCAGCAGCGAGCGGCGCCGTCGCAAAGCTGATGACGGGCATGGCCAGAACGTTCGCAATCAATCCAAAAGCTGCAACGCGTCCGAAATGGAAGAGCGCAAAGGGCGCCGTCGCCGCTGCGCCGACGATCGACGTCACGACCAGAGAATTCATGGTGAAGATGATCCCCATGCCTTTTGCGACCGCCGCTTCCCGACGCTGCCGGTTCCAGGCTTCATAGGTCACGATGAGGGCGCCAGTGGCCGCGAAAGACATCTGAAATCCGGGCGACATGACGCTTTCCGGATGCCATGCGACAACAGCCATCATAGCAATCGCAAAGCTGCGAAGCGAAAGGGCGGCCCGGTCAATCAGGATCGCACCAAAAAATATCGCTGCCATGATGAACGCCCGCTGGGTCGATACGCTCGCACCTGACAGGGCGAGATAAGCCGCGCTGGCGATCAAAGCCGTCAATGCGGCCGGTTTCTGCACCGCGATGCGAAGTGCCAGAGGCTCAATCAGTGCCAGTGAACGCCAGATGATGAGATAGACCAGCCCGCCGACGATCCCCATGTGCAAGCCCGAAATGGCGAGCAGATGGGCCAATCCGGCGCCGCGAAGGGCTTCGGTATCTTCGATCGACATGAAACTGCGGTCGCCAGATGTCAGCGCCGCGGCAAATCCCCCAGCCCGCGCGCCGGCAGCATCATTCACATAGAGCGCCAATTGGCGACGCAGGCTCGACAGGTCCGTCATCAAACGTCCGCCAAGACCATCAGGTGCACCCAGCGTCCCGCCCCTGCACCGCCCCTGCACATATCCAACCGCGCCTAGACCTCGGAACCACGCCTGCAAACGGAAATCATAATCACCTGCCAGGGAGGGCGCAGGTGGCGGTCGCAAAACGCTGTAACACCTCACAAACCGACCCGGCGCCACCTCAAGGGAATTGGTATGGGTGACCCGAACGCGGCGGGGCGTCTGGTCAGGCGCGAGGCCGGAAATCGCATGGACTTCAAGTGTAAGGCGTGGACCAGACCCGCCCTGGTCGATGGAAACAATCCACCCCTCCACCAGCGCCGGCGCCATTTCTTTGGCCACAACCGGTGCAGCTGCTGCTTGCGTACGCCATTTGGCGAGTGCGCCGCCAATGGAAAGCCCAACAAACACGACGGCCACCATGGACAAAACCGGGGCTACCCAAATCCGACGAGCAACGGCATAAACCACGAAAGACAAGCCAAGCGCTGCTGCGACAACCGTCCAACCAGGCTCGAATCGCACAGTAAAATAAACAGCCGCCCCTATTGCGACCGACAGTGCCAGCAACACCGCCTGGTCGAGCGCGGGGCCTGCCGCCAGCGCACCGCGCAACCGCGTCCACCGCGACCGAGTCGGCAACTTGCCCGTGAGGGCCTTGTCAGACGGCGCCCGCGCGTGTTCATGCGGCAGGGAAACCTCGGTCCGTGAAGAAAGTCCTGACTGCATATGCCGGTAACAACCCGCTTTGCCCCATCCCCCACCGGGATGCTGCACATTGGAGGCGCACGCACCGCGCTTTTCAACTCTTTGTTTGCCCGCCGCCATGGCGGTCGCTTCCTGCTGAGGGTTGAAGATACCGACAAAGCGCGATCCACACCCGAAGCGACGCAGGCCATCCTGGATGGTCTCGCATGGCTTGGCGTGACGCCTGATGAGGAACCTGTGTTCCAAAGTGCACGTGCCGATCGCCACGTCGATGTGGCAGAGGCAATGTTGACGGCGGGAACCGCTTTCAGGTGCTATGTCACGCCCCAAGAGCTTCAGAATCGGCGCGAAGATGGAGAGGCAAAGCGCGCCGCCGCGAAGGCCGACGACGTGTCAGACGATGAACGCGCGGCGCTTTTGGCAGAAGCTGATGCGCTGTTGGCGCCGTTCCGTTCGCCTTACCGTGACGGCGGCGCCCCACCGACTTCAGATGCGCCATATACCGTGCGCCTGCGCGCACCAGATAATGGCGAGATTACCGTCGCAGACCATGTCCAGGGTACGGTGTCGATCCGGGCCAACGAAATCGACGACCTTATTTTGCTGCGCGCCGACGGCACACCGACTTATATGCTCGCCGTTGTGGTGGATGACCATGATATGGGCGTGACCCATGTGATCCGCGGCGATGACCATTTCAGAAACAGTTTCCGCCAGTTGCCCGTCTATCAAGCCATGGGATGGAATATTCCAGAATTTGCCCATGTGCCGCTGATCCATGGCGATGATGGCAAGAAGCTCTCCAAGCGCCATGGCGCATTATCGACTCTGGCATACCGCGAGATGGGATACCTTCCCGAAGCCCTGCGCGCCTATCTTTTGCGGCTTGGCTGGAGCCATGGGAATCAGGAGATCTTTACAGACTCAGAAGCCCAGTCGGCGTTCGACCTTTCGGGGCTGAACAAGGCTCCGGCTCGACTCGATTTTGACAAACTGGCCGATGTGAACGGGCATTTTATTCGCACCGCCGACCAGGATCATCTGATGGAGTTGCTTACGCCCTTGCTAGAAGCGGGCGGACCGCTCAGCCAGGGTGTTCTTGCTGCGGCGCAAAAAGCGCTTCCGCATTTGTTGGAACGGGGCAACACTTTGCCGGAACTGGCCGAGGCTTTCGCCTTCTTGATAGCGCCGCGACCGCTACAGCTGAACAAGAAGGCCAGAAAGTCACTTAAAGGAGAGGGACTTGACCGGCTGGCAGCCATGCGCGAATTGATTGCAGGAATTACAGAATTTGAACCTGCGACAGTGCAGGACGCGGTAGATTCCTATTGCGTCGCACAAAACCTGAGTATGGGTCAGGTCGGCCCTCCCTTGCGCGCTGCGCTTACGGGAGGCCTGCCCGCACCTGACCTTGCACCCGTAATGGTGTGGCTTGGGCGTGATGAGGTTCTGGCAAGACTGGACGATCAAATCGCGGCGAACCGCGACAAAGAAACGAACTCTGAAGGGATCTGAGCATGGACACCAATATGAAAGCGGCTGGCACAGCCAAGATTGAGGTCGATGGCAAGACGGTCGAACTTCCCGTGTACAGCGGCACCGAAGGTCCTAATGTCATCGATGTGCGCGCACTTTACAAAGAAACTGGTCACTTCACGCTCGATCCCGGTTATGCCTCGACTGCCAGCTGTGAAAGCCAGGTGACATTCATCGATGGGGATGAAGGTCGTCTTCTGCATCGCGGACATCCAATAGACCAATTGGCGATGAATTCGGGCTTCCTGGAAGTTGCCTATCTGCTGTTGAATGGCAACTTGCCAAGTCAGGCTGAGTTCACCGATTTCGACAAGCGGATCACCATGCACACGATGCTGCACACGCAGATCGACCGCTTTTTCGAAGGGTTTCGCCGCGACAGCCATCCAATGGCGATGCTGGCGGGAACCGTTGCAGCCCTGTCTGCATTCTATCCCGACGCCATGGATGTGCGCAGCGATTATGAACGCGAGCTGGCCAGCTATCGCTTGATCGCAAAAATGCCGACACTGGCAGCGCGGGTTTACAAATACTCCATTGGCCAACCTTTCGTGGAGCCGGACAATTCGCTCTCTTACGCTGAAAATTTCCTGCGCATGTGTTTCTCGGTGCCAGCGGAACGGTTTGCGCCTAACCCAATTCTCACGCGCGCCATGGACCGGATTCTGATCCTGCATGCCGACCATGAGCAAAACGCATCCACGTCTACCGTGCGTCTTGCGGGGTCATCCCTGGCTCACCCATATGCTGCTATTTCAGCGGGAATTTCCTCGCTTTGGGGCCCGAGCCATGGCGGCGCCAACGAAGCCGCGCTGAACATGCTGCGCGAGATCGGCACGGCCGACAAAGTCGGAGAATATGTCAAGAAAGCCCAGGATCCGGACGATGATTTCCGCCTGATGGGCTTTGGCCACCGTGTTTACAAGAACTACGATCCGCGTGCAAAAGTCATGCAGGAAACGGCTGAAGAAGTGCTTGGTGAGCTTGGCATCAGTGATCCAATTCTCGACGTTGCCCGCGCATTGGAGAAAATCGCTCTGGAAGACGAGTACTTCGTGAAGCGGAAACTCTACCCCAATGTCGATTTCTATTCTGGCATCATCCTCAACGCCATGGGCTTCCCGACAAACATGTTCACCGTTCTGTTCGCCCTGGCCCGCACCGTCGGTTGGCTCGCCCAGTTTAACGAGATGATCACCGATCCAGCGTTCCGCATCGGCCGGCCACGCCAACTCTATACCGGCGCAGAGCAGCGTGACTTTGTATCGATCCGCGAGCGGTAGCGCGGCGCGAGATACCAGAACAGAAAGCGGCTCTCTATCGAGCCGCTTTTTTTGTCTTGTGGCATGCATCTGAATAGGCGATGCGACACTAGTCAGACACGTTCGGCGCCACTTTCGTTCGAAGCCATCCCAAGAAGGAATTGTCCTTCAGCATGTCTTTGTAGGCAGCGTCGAAAAAGCGGTCCACGGCAGAGGCATCAGCGAACATATCCATACGCACACGTTTGATATCCGCCGGGTCGAACGTGCGAACCACTTTTGCCGGATTGCCCACGGCGATCGAATTTGCGGGAATATCTGTCGCAACGACTGCGCGCGCACCGACAATCGAATTGTCGCCGATGGCGACGCCTTTGCCAACAAAGGCACCGTCACCAAGCCAGACATTGTTGCCCAGCCTGACCGGCTTGGTGACACCATGAACTTCCGTGCGATCATAGATGCCGTGCCAGTCGCAATCGGTGACCGCGGCGCTGTGCCCGAACATGCAGCCTGATCCGATGGTGATACGCTCGCCGGCCATGAATCGGCATCCAGGGGCGACCAAACAGGCGTCACCAAATGTCAGCTGCGCCTGCCCGCCTGGCGGCGCCCAACAGGTCAGCCGCACCTTGGCATCACCCGCCGCTATGATGTGAAAGCTCGCGCCAGCTTCAATTCCCGCACCGAACAACTTGATCGCCCAGGGGTTTCCCATCAACCAGTCTGGCCCGAGCCGGTCGAAATGTGGCACCACTCGCCAGGACGCGAAGGCACGCTGGAATCGCCGGTCCAGCTTGTACATCCAGAAGGGTCGAGCGTCGCGTCTCATTCAGGCATGTTGAAAGCGATTTGCGGCGCGGCGAAAGAGGCATCGGTTTCGCCAAACCTGTTGACGCGGAGGATAGCTTCGAAAGCGCCTTGCAAACGGCTTTTGAACCGCGGTCGGCCCCTAACTGCGCCCAATCCGTTGCAAGGCGATCCGGTCAGCGACGGCGTTCGTTGGCACGCCTTCAGAAAGGGCAGCGTCCATCACCCCGCCCAGAGTGTCGATCAATTTGTCGAGCTTCGCCTCAACCCAAACACGGTCATAGTCGCCACGAATTTCAGCCGCCACATTGATGATACCCCCTCCATTGATGACGTAGTCGGGCGCATAGACGATGCCCTGGCGGCGCAAGTATTCGCCCATCTCCGGGACAACCAGCTGGTTGTTGGCTCCGCCGGCAATCACTTTGACCCGGAGCCGTTTCAGCGTGTCTTCATTGATGATGGCTCCAAGCGCGTTTGGGGAAAAGATGTCGGCGTCCTGATCGTAGATCTCTTCAGGTGCGACGATTGTGGCACCGGTCCGGGCGGCCACCGCGTCAAGAGCAGCCTTGTCCACATCGCATATGATCAGCTTCGCACCAGCCTCTGCCAGATGCTCGCAAAGATAACCGCCGACGCTGCCCACACCCTGCACCGCGACCGTGCGGCCTGACACATCATCACTGCCAAATGCGCGCGCGGTGGCCGCCTTAAGGCCGCAAAATATACCACGCGCCGTGACAGGAGACGGGTCGCCACTGGCATCCTCGCCCTCGCCAAGGCCTGCAGCGTAGCGTGTTTCCTCACCGGCGATCTGAATATCAGCCACATCGATACCGACATCCTCAGCGGTATAGTAACGCCCATTCAGGCTTTCCACCGCGCGCCCAAAAGCGCGGAAGAGGCCCGGCGACTTGCCCGTGCGGCTGTCGCCCCGGATCACGGCCTTGCCACCGCCAAGCTCGAGCCCGGCAAGCGCGTTTTTGTAGCTCATGCCCTGAGATAAGCGCAGAACGTCCGTGAGCATCGCGTCGCTGGTGGCATAATCCCACATCCGGCAACCACCTGCCGCTGGCCCAAGATGGGTCGAGTGGATAGCTATCAGGCAGTCCAGACCGGTCTCGGCGTCGTGGAAGGCGTGAACGGCCTCATGGGCGTCAAAGGCGGAATTATCGAACATGGCGCCGCTTAACGCCCTGCAGGCTGTCTGGTCAATCCGTTGAGGTTTCAGAAACCCGGATCAGGCTACGGATTGGGCCGGTTTCGGAGTTTGCCATGCGATATGCCGCCGCCTTTCTCGCCACGCTTACAGCGCTCATCCACATTGTGATGGGTGGAAGCGATACACTGAAGCCAATGATGGCCTCAGAAACCCTACCCACGACGGTGAGCCTGACCCTGCAGGGAAGCTGGCATTCAATGAGCGCCTTTTTATCGGTCTCGGCCTATGTGTTCTTACGCAATTGGGGCGGAACGCGAATGTTCGCCTCAGTTTGGCTGGGTGCAGGTGCGATTTTCACACTGCTCGGGCTGCTTAGCGGCGGCCCGTCTGGCTTATTGGAATTGCCACAGGGACTATTGTTGATCCCAACTGCATTGTGCGCCATCGCCGCCCGAAACCAAGCGCTGCAGGACCCCGTTCAACCGGCCTGATCGATCCATGGAAACGGCGGCGCACCGCTCGGCAGGTCGGCCTCAGGATCTTTCAGGAAGGCCAGCACGTCGGCATGGACAGTTTCGGCCTGCAGATCGCGCAACAGCATGTGATAGCCGTCTTCATAAAATACAGAACGCGAATGGCCTGGCAGCACCTTGGCTGAGCGCGCCATGGCGTTTTGCGGAATGACATAATCATTGGCGCCATAGGTCACCAGAACCGGAATATTATCGGAGATGTTCGGGACCCTTTTGTGCGCGGTTTCCATCAACGAAACGACGCCATGCACCTGATCAATGCGGTTCTCACGCGTCATGTTTGGGTGGGACCAGATCTCACCTAGCATGTCGAGATTGTCGGTCGGCTCGATACGGACAAGCCGGCGCGGCGGCGTGACGACCCAACCGGGACGCACGCGCGCAGAAATCCACAGGCTGGTCTTGTAGGCCAAGGGCAGCGCGCCCCAGCCGCGAAATCCCGGACCGGACAGAACCAGTGCGTCAGCGTCCGGCGGGTTGTCCGACCCAAAAGCTGACGCGGCCACAGCGCTGCCCATGGATATCCCAACTACACAGATCTTAGCGTCCGGATGACGCGCGCGCGCCAAACTGACCGCCGTGCGCAAGTCGTCACGCATAAGCTCTTCCTTCGGCCAAAGCCCCTTATGCGGTGAGCGCCCGAAGCCTCGATGGTCATAAGCATAGGTGGTGACGCCGTGTTCGGCCCAGAAAGGCGCGGCCATGTAAAACGCGTTAGCCCAGTCATTCATACCGTGAAGGCCGACCACCACCACCTCAGGCTCCTGCTCAGCCTCCCAGACGGTCAGGCCCAGTTCGGCACCATCGAAGCTTACGAATTTCTCCGTTGCTGGGTCGAATTGAGGTGTAAACGCCATTGCAGCCTCCAATTGACCTTTCGTGACGGGTGAACATCCCGGAATAGGAAGCGCCAGAATGGCGATCAAAGCCAGGAGCGTACCGAAGCCTGCAGCGCTGGCAGCACCTCCTCTTCGAACCAGGGATTGGCTTTCAGCCATGCAGTGTTTCTCCAGCTTGGATGCGGCGTTGTGAACAAACTCTCACATAAGAAATTCCGCCAGTTTGCAACAGTGGCCGTCAGAGTTTTTTTCGCTTGGTCACCAAGATGCCAGCGCTGACTGTAGCTGCCAATAAGCAAGGTCACCTTGATGTTCGGCAACCGCTCGAGCAAGCCAGCCCGCCATTCCGGCGCGCAGCGCTTCATGGGCGGCAGGTCCCCGCCATTCTTGTCATAGCCGGGAAAACAGAACCCCATGGGCACAATCGCGACCCGTGTGGCGTCATAAAATTCCTCTTCGGAAACGCCCATCCATGTGCGCAGGCGCCGGCCCGATGGATCATTGAAAGGTCTACCTGACTGATGTGCGAGATTGCCGGGCGCCTGACTGGCCACGAGGATACGTGCTTTTTCGTGCACCTGTAAGATTGGCCGGGGCGCATTGGGCATATCGCCTTTACACAAGGTACAGGCCCGCAGGCGGGCGACATACGCTTGGAGTTCATCCGACATGGCTCCATACTTGGAGCGCCCGCTCAGATCGCCAAGGAAATCCCATGTCCATCTCCAAGCCGACCCCCGAAACCGATGCTGTATTGGTGGAGGCCACCTGCGAAACGCTGGAAATGATCATTCAACCGCGCGATCGCGACCTTGGCGGCGGTTCGATGGTGAAACGCATCTTACCGTTCCACAAGCGGCGCAGCGTCGGGCCCTTTGTGTTCTTCGATCATTTCGGCCCAACGGATGCCCCTCCTGGCGCCGGTATGGATGTGCGCCCGCACCCCCACATAGGCCTTGCCACGGTGACATATCTGTTCGAAGGCGCCATCGCCCACAAAGACACAGTGGGCAGCGATCTCGTTGTACGCCCGGGCGCGGTAAACTGGATGACCGCCGGCAAAGGCATCGTCCATTCCGAACGCACGCCGCCCAAAGAGCGCGCGACCGGCCAGCGGATGCATGGCATCCAGACCTGGGTTGCCCTGCCCGTGTCCCACGAAAACATGGAACCCGATTTCAAGCACCACCCAGCCGAGACAATTCCAGCCTTTGAACTTGGCGGCGCACAGATGCATCTCATCGCCGGGCAAGCTTGGGGGCATGTCTCGCCCGTCGAATTCCCCCACCCGATCTGGTACCTCGCCGGCGAAGCACCTGGCGGCGCGATTTTCGATATCCCCGCTGATGCGGCGGACGAGCGGGCCATCTACATTGCGGCTGGCACCGCACAGGTCGGCTCCCAAACGCTAGAAGCCGGTCAAATGGGCATCCTCAATGAGCACTGCGATGTGCGAGTAAAAGCTGAAGCCGGCGCGAAATTCATGCTGGCGGGCGGCGCGCCTTATCCGGAAAAACGGCTGATCGAGTGGAACTTCGTCGCCTCATCACCGGAGATTCTTGAAGCGGCCCGCAATGACTGGGCCGCCAGCGCCGCAAGCGGATGGGAGGGCACACGCTTCACCCTGCCAGAGGGTGAAGACGAGTTCATTCCCTATCCCTAACTATCAGGGATACATTTCGACGACGGACCATTGGGGGTTAAATTGACCCCAATCAGGGAAATAGAGATAAACTTTCGCCTCGATCAGGTCGACGCGCATGCGCGCGCCGCGGCCATCATCGGTCAACTCCATAAAGTGGCCATCGCGTGAGACCTCCGTCCAGATGGCCCCACGGCGACCTTCTGGCACGATCACTTCTTGCCATTGCGGCTGGGCGCCACCTGAAATGCGCTCGAAGCGGTGCTCTGTTCCGAACAGGAAGGCAGACGCACCGGAAATCTGCGGGATGGGCGCGCCACTGGTCGAAGCCGATTGCAAGTCCGACATCTTCCGGAAATCATTGTCTTGCTGGGAGAAAAAGTCAGCTGTCTTCATGTACGTATCGATACGAAATCTCGCGCCATCCGGTGTGCGCTCAAGATAGACAGACCATTCATCACGCCCGACTTCCCGGAAGGTGTTCTCCGGCAAGCCATTGTCAGCAATGGCACCCCAGAACCCATCTTTGAGATGACCAATGGTGCCTTCATCGGTGACCACCGACATGACGTTCGTCCCGTTAATGCCGGGAAAGCCGCGCTGCTCCGGCATTTCGATACCCGCCGTGGCGGCCGTAGAGATCGTGTAAAGGGTCTGCTTGTTGGTATAGGGCTGGGTGTAGATCGTTCCGGTCGCCATATCGATTTCGAGCGCGTCATTGGTGTTGGAATGGCGCATGAAGACAGAGCCGTTTGCGCGATCCGTCTCCCGGTACGTCCCCTCTAGTTCTCCGCCACGGAACCGCAGGCCCCACCGCCCATCGGGCAGCACGCCGAGCACCATGCCATCGGGCATGGCGACCGATTTCACATTCGCTGCGGTCACGTCTCCAAAACGGCTTTGGGGCGCGGCGGGCGGCGCAGGATTAGGGGCCACAGAAGGTGTCTCATCTTCCGACGGCTCAAATTGCAGCCAAACTTCGAGGTTGCCCATTGCCTCTTGCTGGCCAAGTTCGGGAATGTAGTTCAGAGTGTAAATACCAAGTTGTCCGTCAC
>JBCCAA010000045.1:0-23346 GCA_039815055.1 Pseudomonadota bacterium
ATCGGACCTGTTGCCCTCTCTGTCGGGCCTTGGCCCGGTGGCTGACAAGCTGGAAGCGATGGAAAACGTCTCGGTTGTGCGCCTGGAGGGCAAAGATGTGGTGCGCCACCCGCTGGTGGCCGAGATGCTGGATACGCTTTAGGTCCGATGATGTAGCGACGGGCTTCGCCCGTCGCAGTCAGCCTAGTCCTTTAGGATACAAGCGCGCTTTCTAGTCGGCGATTAGACGCAACACTTGGCTCTCCTAGAATGGTGAGCAACCGCCAAACCACCCTTTGCCCATCTTCAACTTTCGCTTTTTCTGGATTGTCGTAGCGCACAAATCCGTTTCCGCGATTCAGCACACGACCATGTTTATCTATTATGTAATACTGCCAGACTGTATAACTTGGACGTGTTGTTGTATTTTCTGAAAGTAAGTATTCGCCACCATCGTAACTCTGACCGCTTGCGGGACTTACAAAACCAGATTCGTAGAATGCTCTAAAAATATTAGGCGATTCAAATCCGTGAAGATTTGCCGTTCCGTAGGAAAAACTAGTACCGGCCGTGATCTGGCCCTGTGCAGCATCAAGAACATCTTTAACTGTTCCCCCTTCTTCACCAAGATCAACTTCGGTCCTGTAAAAAATACCTACAATTCTTAGTCCGATAGCCATAACGCGTCCCCTTAGTTGCGTTTGGAACGCATAACACACGCTTAGGTGGCCTTCAACACATGGTTAACAACCAGAGGGCATTCACGCTTAATACCCCCCGGCCGCGCCGTCCTTGCGCATTTCGGTGGCGGCGTGCCAGGCGCCGGTATCGAAGTCGCGCATGATGGCCTGGTAGCCGCCATAGTTCGGCCCGCAGCAGACCACCTCATGGCCGCGCGCTTCCAGCTCTGCCGCCACGCCCGCCAGTCCGCTTTCCAGGCGTACTTCGCCCATATCGCTCTCGCAGGCTTCACCCGAAAGATCATCGGTCGGCTCGCAGCCGCCGACATGTTCCCAGCGCGCCGCATCGCCCGCTTCCTGCAGGCCCATATCATAATCGATCAGGTTCAAGATCACCTGCACATGGCCCTGGGGCTGCATGCCGCCGCCCATCAGGCCAAAGCTGAGCCATGGCTCGTACTGGCAGGCAATCACAGGGTTCACGGCACTGATTTCACAGCGCGGTGTGTCCTTCTTGAAGGCAAAACCGGGAATAATGGTGTGGAAGGGGCGCTTGCCCGGCTCAAACACATTTGGGTGATCGGGGTCCAGGCTGAACAACTGGCCGCGATCCTGAAACATGAAGCCCAGCCCATCGGCCACCAGCCCCGTGCCCATGCCTCGATAATTCGACTGGATCAAAGACACCATCATCCCGTCTTTGTCAGCCACGGAAAGATAGGTCGTGTCGCCATCGTGGAGTTTGGCATCGGCTTCCATCAGCGATCGACGCAATTCTTCGACGGCTTTACGCGTTTCTTCATCAACACCGGTCGTCTCACAACCAGCGCAAAGCTGAGAGTATCCCCTTTGTATTGCTGGCATAGCCGCTTCTAGGTCGATGAACGTTTCGGCGAGCTGTTCATTGTAGCCTTCTTCGATCAATTTGCTCGGCTCGATCTTTGAGAATTCAGGATCGGAGTAGTAAAGCGCCCGATCCGCAAACGCCAAACGCTTCGCTTCCACCTGCGCCATGACCGCATCGGCCGAGCCAAAACCCATGCTGCGCAGGTCGAACCCTTCCAGCATTTGCAGCATCTGCAGCGTCGCGACGCCCTGGGTGTTGGGCGGCAATTGGCAGACCTTGGCTTCGCGATAGGGGACGCACAGCGGCTCGACCCATTCGCCTTCATGGGCGGCCATATCTTCATAGGTGATGAAGCCGCCAATCCGCTCAAAATAGGCGTCAATCGTGTGGGCGATCTCACCGGTATAGAAGGCATCTCGGCCGAAATAGGCGATTTTCTCAAGCGTGTCGGCCAGGTCCGGGTTTTTGAACAGGCTGCCTTCCACCGGCGACGGCGAGAAATAGGTCGCCTCGGCGTTGTCGAACTCTTCCAGCATGCCGGAGGCGTAAACCTGGCGCAGGCGCACCTCGTTGCGGCCCCAATAATAGGCGATCACTTCCGGGATGGGCGCACCAGCCCGTGCATATTGGATGGTCGGCTCAAGGTTGGTGTTCATTGGCAGTTTGCCGAACTTGTCATGCAGGGCAAACCAGCCATCCACCGTGCCGGGCACGCTGACGGGCGCCGCGCCAAAGGGCGGGATCTGCTCGCCGTCTTCATGGGCGTCGGCTGCAGCCTGCATATCGGCCAGTGTTGCACCCATGGGGGAGCGGCCCGAGCCATTATAGCCATAAAGCTGCTCGGTTTCCGGGTCCCACACCATGGCGAACAGGTCTCCGCCGATGCCATTGCCAGTGGGCTCCACCAGGCCCAGCATCGCATTGGCGGCAATCGCCGCGTCCATGGCCGTTCCGCCCCGCTTCAGAATATCCAGCGCGACCTGGGTGGCCAGTGGGTGGGCCGTGGCGGCAGCTCCATTCGGCGCAATCACCGTGGAGCGGGAGGCAAGATCGCGCCCGGTCGGCAGACGGTCGCCCATGCCGGCCGCTGCGGGTTCCGTGGTTGAAGTGGTTTCGATCGGAGCTGTTTCCGAGACCGATGCGCAGGCCGTCACCATCGCCGCGCACAAAACGCCTACTGTCCATTTCATCGGCCCATCTCCCTGCATCCTCAGACTGGAACCGAAGCTAGGCCGATGGGCGAGGAAAGTCCAAGCCGCTTAGCCTTTTCGCCGATCCGGGCGCGCCATGTAGCGCAGGTTGAGGTACGCGTAGCGAAGGCGCGACAGGCTGAAGCCACGATATCTTGGCGGCATCCGCCTGGCGATGGCCAGGAAATCTGCGCGCGCCGGGCCACCATCCCAGTCCGCAATCAATCGGTCGAAGATATCCTGTTCGGGCGCAAGCAACGCCGTGACCTCCGGACTGACACGGGACAGGATTTCCGCCGCTTTTGCTTCCTCGGCATGGGTCGACAGGTTGCGAAGCTGCAGCCGCCCTTTCCATCCCGCCCCGGTGTTCAGGGTGTCGATCGCCTCATCGATGCGCTCATAGGGAAACAGGGCCAGCGGGCTACCGGCGCCTCGCGCCTCCTGGACCAGACTTGTGTAAGGCAGCCCAGCCCCGCGCACGAAAGTGGTGAACGCCATCTCGCTGAACTGGCCGGAGTCTTTTTGCTGTAGATGCAGATAGCTGGAAATCGTTCGCTTCAACGGATCTCGGATGCAGCAGAACACCGGCGCACCCGGAAAAGCCTTCAGGAACGGGCCGATCTGGTGAGACTGAATGATCTGGGCTCCGGATGTCTCGGCGGCGCGGCGCAAACGATCCGGATCGGAACAGTCTTCAAACCGGAACGCCGGATGATTGTGTTCAATCTCTTGGTAATAGGCTGCAAGCCGTGGCCCGACATTGTCTTGCACATACACCCGGAACGCGGTGCCAGCCGTTTTTGGTTTGTGACTGATCAGGATCATGGCGCGCTATAATGGTGTTCACCGGGACGGTAGGCGCGCAGCTGGTCCCACACAAGACGAAGCGCTATCGCAGGGCCGGTCCGCGGCGCGTGACCCGGACAGCCATGAGATTGCCTTTGCGGCCCACTTCGCCTTCGGCTGCGACCAACCCATCGCGGCCGCCCGACAAGAGCTGAACCGGCTCATCGGGCGGCAGCCCAAGCAAAAGCGTATCGCCCGGGCGCAGATTCGCCAGGCGGCTGACGGGGACGCTGAGCGAGGCAATGCGCGCGGTCAGGATCGCCGCCAACTCGCCCTTGCGGGTCGCGGTCTTGTCACTTTTGAGTTGGGGTTCCGGCGCGCCCAGACGTTCGATCAGTGTGTCGACGGCATCATTTGACAGGATCAGCCGGGCGGGTGCGGATACGGAATCGATCTTCACTTGCAGTCCGACGCATGTCCCAAGGCCCGGCGGCAGGATGGAGAGGGTGAAAGCGGCCCGGGTTTCCAGGCAATCAAGCGAAGCGCCAGGCAACAGGCTGGCAACCGGCGCAAGCGCGCGCTTCAGAAGCTGGGTGTCGATATGGGTCAGTGCTCGCGCACGTGCACCTTTAAGTGCGTCTGCCGACGCCCCGCAGGACGCCTCGACCAGTGTACTCGCAGCCTGGGGCGAGAGGCACAGCACGCCAGCGACGTCCCCTTCAGGTGTAATGAAACAGGCATAGGCCGCTCCGGTGTCAGGCGCCGGCAACGCGGTGCGCACCTGGGTTTCACGGGTCTCGATCACATCAAAGCCGAGCGCCAGGTCTGTGCCCTGGTGGATCGCAAGCCCCATGCGCGCGCACAGGCGTTCGGCCATGTCCTGGGTCAGGCGCGGGCCAGCATTGGCTTCAAGATCTTCGAGAGGGCGCGGCTCGGCCAGTGGCGGTGGGCCGGGATCGGGCAGGTCCGGTCGCAGCAGCGCTTCGATTTCAGCCGTGCTCAACACCCCCCGCGCAGTTGGCAGGGGTCGTTTAGGATCCACACTCGCCGGTTTGAGATTGTCCGATCGCAGTTTTCCGCCCGCCAGGCCAGACCTGGCCGGGGACCGTGGACGTTTCAGGGTGTCGGCCATGAAGAGGCGCTCCGGGAGGACTTTTGCCAACAATGGAGCGCACTGGTTAACGGGCGGTTAGGGAATCGGGCATCGGTGGCAAGATTTGGTTCATGAATCTGGATGAAGTCCTGCGGTCAATCTCCTGAAAATGCAGCGCTTTAACGTCTTGTTTGCCATGACGAGCTAAAACCATCTCAACGCACTGGCGGCAACAGACTAGCCGGGCGTTGGGTGATCAGCGCCGCTCCGGGTTTCCTCCCCCTGGAGCGGCGTTTTCAATTCAGGCGCGTGCTCCAGAGATTCAAATCATAGAGCGGAGCAGTGTCGTCTGGTGACTCCGGAAGCGCGGTGATTTTTCCCAAACGCGTGTCGACCACGATCACCGTGCTGGCGATCAGATCAGCGCCCAACAGAATCGCGGGCTCATTGTCGAGTCCGAGTGGCCCGAAGGCTTCAGCATTATACACCATCAACTGAATACGGTCCCAGTTGAGGCCCAAGGTCCGCATCGGCCTGGATGGCATGGCCATGGGCGCCACCACCTCACCGTGAACATCGGTCAGATTGGCGAAACTGGTACGCCCGCGAAGCGCCAGAGCTTCGGCAAATTGACGGTTCATGACTGAAAAGGCCAAGCCGCTGTCGAGCACAGCTTTTCCGTCAATTCCCCCGATTGAGACGTCGAAGATCAAAAATCCGGGATGATCCGGATTGGGCGTCTCCAAATCGGTCCAATTGCTGATGCCGCGGCGCATTCTTGCGTCCAGATCTCGCTTTGCCGACAATTTGGACGTTGCAAAATCCAGTACCACGTAGCGATGCGTCGCGCGCTGTGAGAACAGCGCGTCCATGCCGAGAATACCGTCAGCAGGCAAGCCCGCACCCGAGCCGTGCATCGGCATAACCATCAGCGTGTCGGAGCTCTCGAAATCGCCGGCCCGTACACGCGCTCCCTGGCTTCCGTCGACCATTTCCACGCTGAACAAGCCGTAGGCATGAAACGCCCCATCGCGCACCGGCAGATCCAATCGACGCATGATCTGGGGATCAATGGCCGAACGCTCAGACCCCGTGTCGACAATCAGACGGAGCGGACCTTCGCCGAACAGCTCTGCATCGACCTCAAACAAACCATCGCGTGTCCAGTTCATATCCAGCTCGGATGAACGAGACACAGACGAACCGGCCTGGCAAGCAGCGAGTGTGAGCAGCGCAAAGCCCGCCATCAGGTCTCTGAATGGACTCGGACAGGTCATGAAAACCGTTATAGCACGTTTTTCCTCGCGCGGCTTGAACAGGCTTTCTGACGCGGCGGACTGTCCGCACTATAACAAAACGAGCCCGCAGAAGGCGTCAGATCGGATTGCCGCGCAGGTCAAGTTCGCCCAATAGGATTAAACGGACCTTTTCGATCCGTTTCAGCTGTGTTGGCGGCGTCTTCGCGCTGGCGACCAGATAAGCGAGGGATCGCTGTTTTCCTGGGGTTTGTCCGTCCCACAGGTCTCGCAGCTCGTCATCATCGTCCAGTGCGGTCTGAAGCACTGCAGGCACATCGACCGTGTCCTGCCGATCCGGCCGGAAATGCACATCAACATGGTCGCCATGGCTGCATCCAATGCGCGCCAGCATCTTCTTCGACAGCAAAATGTACCATTGCCCCCTGACGGGATGCAGGGCGCCCTTGAACGGTACCTCACCAATTTCGCCGACAACCCTCAACCGGGGGGTCTTCTCCAGCTGCAGGTTCGTTGCGATCTCGCCGGGCACCCAGACCACCGTGTAGGCATAGGTGTCGCTGCCAATGTCGTGGCGCACAACCTTGCCGGCAAACTGGTGTGGAAAGAAGTCCATAGCCAGTATTCAGTCGATCAGGGGCGAAAGACTCGCGCGAAGATGTCGTCCACGCGTTTCAAATGGTAATCCATGTCGAACAGGTCTTCGAGCTGGGCCAAACTCAGGAAGGCGGTCACGTCCCCATCGGTCTTCAGATGATCAAGGAATGCGCCCTCGCCAGCCCAGGTCTTCATCGCATTGCGTTGCACCAGGCGATAGGCGCCCTCTCGGGACGATCCCGCTTCGACCAGCGCGAGCAGAACCCGCTGGCTGTTATGAAGACCACCGAGCTTGTCCATATTGCCCTGCATATTGGCCGGATAGACCACCAGTTTCTCGATCACGCCAGCCAGACGGTGCAGCGCGAAGTCAAGGTGCACGGTCGCATCCGGGCCGATGCCGCGCTCGACTGAAGAGTGGGAAATATCGCGCTCGTGCCACAGAGCCACATTCTCCATGGCCGGAACCACGGCCGAGCGGACCAGCCGGGCCAGACCGGTGAGATTTTCCGTCAGAACAGGGTTGCGCTTGTGCGGCATGGCGGAGCTGCCTTTTTGTCCGGCTGAGAAGAACTCTTCAGCTTCCAGCACTTCGGTGCGCTGCAAATGCCGGATCTCGGTCGACAAACGCTCGATTGACGAGGCGATCACCCCAAGCACCGCGAAGAACATGGCATGGCGATCACGGGGGATCACCTGGGTCGACACCGGCTCAGGCGTCAGACCCAGCTTTTCGGCCACATGGGCCTCAACCTTTGGGTCGATATTGGCATAGGTGCCGACCGCGCCGGACAAGGCGCATGTGGCAATGTCGGCGCGCGCTGATTCGAGGCGGCATTTGGCGCGCTCGAACTCTGCATAATATCCCGCCAGCTTGACGCCAAACGTCGTGGGTTCGGCGTGAATGCCATGGCTGCGTCCGATGGTTGGGGTCAGCTTATGCTCTTGAGCGCGAAGCTCCAGGGCGGCCAGAACACGCTCAAGCCCCGCCATCAAAAGGTCGCTGGCACGCGACAGTTGCACCGCCAGACACGTGTCCAGCACGTCCGAGGAGGTCAGGCCCTTGTGGAGATGGCGAGCCTCTTCGCCAACATGCTCGGTAACGCTTGTCAGGAAGGCGATGACATCATGCTTCACTTCCCGTTCGATCTCGTCAATCCGGTCGATGTCGAAACCGCCGCGTTCGCGCACAGCCGCGGTGGTGCCACGCGGCACCTGGCCCAAAGTCTCCATCGCCTCGCAGGCGAGCGTCTCAATCTGAAGCCAGATGCTGTACTTGGAGTCAGCGCTCCAGATCGCGGCCATTTCCGGTCTTGTATATCGTTCAATCATGTCGGCCCTGCCCTGTACGTTGTCGGCGCCGTTCTCGTGCCCAACTTCCAAACACGGATCAAGACAAGCCAAAGGAATCGAACACACTTATCTGGGGTATTTCCTCGCCTGAATTTCATTATTATGTAACTGGCGCTGAACGTTTATTCATGGTTAACTTTTTTTGCAGTTCGCCACTGGCGCGCAGAGAATCCGTGCGCTAGGGGCGTTTGTGTAGCGGTCCGGGGGCACCGGCGCTGCACACCGGCCTGGTTCGGTCCGCTGACCGATCTTCGGGTGTTTAGCCGAAAGCGATACTCGCGCTGGTGCGATTTCGCTTTGAAGGGGAGTTTTGAATATTATGAACAAGATGTTGTTCTCAAGTGCAGCTGCAATGGCGTTTGCCGGCGCAGCTTTTGGTCAGGCTGCAGATATGCCGCCAAGTGCTGACCCAGGCGAGTGTTTTGCCCGTGTGCTGATCCCGGAAACCACTGAGATTGCCACCGAGCAGGTCGTAGACAAGCCAGAGTCCGCTGAAATCACGGTTATTCCGGCAACGTTCGAAACCGTCACCGAGCAAGTGCTCGTGAAGGAAGAGACCGTCCAGTACCGCACCATTCCAGCGGTTTACGAGACGATCACCGAGCAGGTTCTGATCGAGTCGGAAAAAACCGAAACGATCGTTATCCCGGCACAGTTCGAAACATACACCGAGCAGGTTCTGATCCGTCCGGCATACTCGACCTGGAAACCAGGTGCAGGCCTCTTTGGCCGTGGTGCCGCTGGCACCGGCACGGCGCCAGGTTCGGGCAGTGAAGCTGTCGCCACCGGCGAACTGCTTTGCCGCGTGGAAGTTCCAGCCCAGTACGACACCGTGACACGCACCCGTCTGGTGACGCCTGAGCGCACCGACACCCGTGTGATCCCAGCGCGTTATGAGACGGTGACCAAGCAGGTCGTCGCTCAACCGCCACAAGTGATCGAAGAAGTCATCCCGGCTGTCTACGACACCGTGACGGTTCGCCAGATGGTCACCGCGGCGCGTGAAGAAGTCATCACGATCCCGGCAACATACAAAACCATTGAAAAGCGCGTCGTCACCGGCGGTGGCGGCCTCGAATGGCGCGAAGTGCTGTGCGACACCAACGCATCGGCATCGAAGATCAGCGAAGTGCAAGCTGCCCTGACGCGCGCTGGCTACGACACGCCAACCGATGGATCCTTCGGTCCAGCCACCCTGCGGTCCATGGAAGCGTTCCAGCGCGCCAATGGCCTGCCCGTTGGCTACCTGACGGTGTCCACCGTTCGCGCCCTCGGCGTGGAGCCTTTTTAAGTTAGGCTTGGAAAGATTGGGCGTCGGCGAATTCCGCTAGCGCCTGAGATTTTGATGAACCCCTGCCCGGTCTCCTGGGCGGGGGTTTTTCACATCTGGCGTTCAATCTGGGGCACGCGCGGTCTGCCAACCCTAAAGGATAAGCGTCCTTCGACGTCACGTGTGATGAAGGATGGACCAAGGGCCGGAGGCGAGACATTTGGGACGGCATCGAAAAGCGGGCACCCCGTGTCCTTGTTTACGGCTCTTACAGACGTCCCTCACCCCGAGCGACATCGAGGGACACTCACCGGCGCACACTGTCTTACAATTGAAAAAGGCCGCCACTCAGTTCAGAGTGCGGCCTCAATCAGTCTCGCGAAGACGTCAGGGATTTGACGTCAGAAGGGACTACGCGTCCTTATCACCGCTAAACAGGATGACCTTCTGATGCGGGAATGGGATTTCCACGCCCACACTGTCGAGCTTCTTCTTTACCAGTTCCGGCACCGAATAGATCACGTCGAAATAGTGCTCACCCTTCACGAACGGGCGCGTGATGAAATCGACAGAGGAATCGTTCAGCGTCGAGACTTCGATGAACGGGGCCGGATCTTCCAGGATCAGCGGGTGATCGGCAAACACTTCGGCGATGGCCTGACGAGCGGTATCGATGCTGCTGTCATAGGAAATGCCGAACACCATATCCACGCCGCGCACCGGGTGGTGGGAATGGTTGACAATCTGCTCGCCCCAGATCTGGGAATTGGGAACGATGATGTGCTGATTGTCGAACGTATTGAGAATGGTGGTGAACAGGCCAATCTCGCTGACATTGCCGAAGCGGCCAGCAGCATCGATGAAATCGCCCACTTTGTAAGGCCGGAACACCATCAGCATCACGCCAGCCGCCAGATTCGACAGCGCGCCTTGAAGGGCCAGGCCAACCGCCAGGCCAGCAGCACCCAGAAGGGCAATAATCGACGCGGTCTGAACGCCAAACTGGTTCAGGACGGCGATAATGACAAAAGCGAGAATGATCCATTTTGCGACGCTGCCAAGGAACTTGAACAGGGTGTCGTCAAGCTGGTCATAGCGCGCGCCAATGCCGGTCACGAACTTGCCGACGCGTCCTGCGACCCAGGAGCCGACGATAAATATGATAATGGCGAGGAGGAGACTGGTCCCCCACGACAGGGCCAGGGGCATGTATTGGTTGATGTCGAGATTTTCGAACAGAGCGTCCATGGGCGCGTTTCCTTTCACTGCTGCGATGAGCGGGTAAAGGGTTGGCCACCCACACGCAATGGTGCGGATGGCCTGGGGTCAGCCCCTTCCCCGCAGCTTGGATAGATGAACAATGATGAACGGCGGTAGAGAACGAAGTTACGCTTCGTTCATAAAGCCAATTCGCTCAGCAAATCCCAAGTATAAAGCCCGCTATCATGGCCGTCACTGAAGACGATGCGCACGGCATACCGCCCGACCGGCTCGGCTCTCAGCACTGAAATGTCATCTGGCACGGGGGCCTGGGGCGGCGCGGGCCCTGCGCCATGGCCACGCACAGCGGCCGATGGGCTGTTTTCCCGCAAGTGTTTGAACCCCACCGCGCGCGATGAGCCGTCTGTGAATTCGATGGCCAATGTCTGGGCTCGACGCTGGAACACCAGGCGTTTTGGCCAAACCGAAGCCCCGCTCACCCGCCGGGCTCCTCATCCAGCACCCGCGCAGCCTCCTCCAACAGGATCGGCAATCCGTCGCGGATGGGATAGGCCAGGCCCACAGACTTGCTGATCAGTTCCTGGGCCTCACGGTCATACTCCAGCGGCTTGCGGCTGATGGGACAGATCAACAGCTCCAGCATGCGGGGATCGGCGCGGCTCTCGGTGGTATCGCTCATTGCAGGGCATCTCCGGCGCCCGGCACATCCATTTCCAGAAGCGCGATCAGGGTTTCGGCCCGTCCGCGCAAGTCTTCGGCTTCCAGAAGCGCCTGTTTCTCAAGGTGGGAGAACGGACACCCGGCACACAAGGCATTGACCAGTGTTTCAATCGGGGCGTCTTCGACGGCTGACCAATCCGCGTTCATCTGATTGCGTGCGACGTAGTCTTTCAGCGCGTCGGTCAGCCTGCTGCGGCTTGGCAGATCGGTCACAGCCGGCGTTGAAAGGTCTTCAACAAAGGGCGACCAGTCCGGCGCAGCCTGGCGATAGGGCGTGTTCAATCCGTCCATCTCATTGATACGAAACCGGCAAATACCGTTCAGGACGATGAGATATCGCCCGTCATCGGTCTCCGAATATGAAGTGATCCGCCCGGCGCAGCCTACTTCAGCAAGGTCGGGCACGGCTTTATCGCCGCCCACAGACTGGACCATGCCGATCATGCGGCAGCCCGACATGGCATCATCGATCATGTTCAGATACCGCGGCTCAAAAATATTCAGCGACAGGGTCCATCGCGGAAACAGCAACGCTCCCGGCAAGGGGAACACGGCCATCTGCTCTGGAAGGTCGGTCACGCGGCGATAGGCGGGCGGCGACATTGGCTTTGCCTCTTTCTTGCCTCTGACACTGACATGGGGCGCTATCTCCCGGCGGCGAGCTTTTAGTCCACCACGACTAGGCAAACATGAGCGATGACAGGCGCCGGCGCCCCTCCACGGTGATCGGATCTTTCGGACCAGCGGCTTCAAACACGGTCAACAATGTCTCGCGCGCTTTGCCGTCTTCCCAGGTCAGATCCGCGGCCAGAATGGTGAGCAACTGGTCCACCGCCTCGCCATGGCGCCCGGCAGAGATCAATGCCTCGGCAAGTTCGTGGCGCGCAGACCAATCGCCCGGCGCAGCTTCAACCTTGGCGATGGCACCCGCAAACTCATCGGCGCTGGGCGCGTCAGCCTGGAGATTGACGGCCGTATCGGCGCTGATCCAGGCAGGGTCGCTGCGTTTGTCTTCCGGCGCCAGTTCAAGCGTTTCGCGGGCGCGATCTGCGTCGCCATTGGCAAGGTAGCATCGCGCCAGACCGGCAATGGCCGCCACCTGGCCGGGATCATGATTGACAATTGTCGCATAAAGCTGCGCGGCGCCGCCAACATCGCCTTCGGTGAACATGGCATCGGCTTGCTCGATGGCGTCGGCGATTGCCTTGCCGTCATCGGTGCCGGCCAGCAGTTTCTCGATAAACTGAGTGATCTGGCCTTCTGATTGCGCGCCCATGAAGCCGTCGACGGGTTGACCTTTCTGGAACGCAAACACCGCCGGGATGGACCGCACGCCCAGTTGGCCGGCAATGCCGGGATTGTCGTCGATATTGACCTTGACCAGTTTCACCTTGCCGGCCTGGGATGTGACGGCTTTTTCGATGATCGGCGTCAGCGTTTTGCACGGCCCGCACCACGGCGCCCAGAAGTCGACCAGTACCGGCACCTCATTGGACGCCTCAATCACGTCTTCCATGAAAGACTGGTCAGTGCTGTCCTTGATCAGATCTGCTTGCGGGCCGCCGATGATGTCCATGGATGCAATCCTCAATTCGCTCGCGGCTAAGATGGGCCGCCTCGCGCGCCGCGCAACCGCCTGATGTCGTGCGATGGCAGGGCCCCATTCAAATCGCGCCATTTTCTGCTATCTAAACGCCCATGGCCACATCGCTTGACCTTTCGCGCCGCCCGGCGCCTGCCCCCCGTTCGCTTGCGGGTCTGTCTCTTCCCGCGCTCAAGGCGGAAATGGAAGCCATGGGCGTGCCCGCGAAAAAAGCAAGTATGCGCGCCAAGCAGATGCGCGGCTGGGTGCACCATTTCGGGGTGACCGATTTTGATGCCATGACCAATGTCGCCAAGGAGATGCGCGCAGAACTGGCGACGGCCTACACGCTGGACCGGCCCGAAATCACCGAACACAAGATCAGCGTGGATGGCACACAGAAATGGCTCACACGCTTTGGCCCCAATGTCGAAGGCGAGAGCGTTTACATTCCCGATGTCGGCAAGTCCGGCGCGCTGTGCGTCTCCAGTCAGGTCGGCTGCACGCTGAACTGCACATTCTGCCATACCGGCACGCAAAAGCTGGTGCGGAACCTGACGGCGCAGGAAATCGTCGCCCAGGTGCTGATCGCCCGCGACCAACTGGGCGAATGGCCCTCCAGTATCGAAAACCGCAAGCTCACCAATATCGTCTTCATGGGCATGGGTGAGCCGCTGTACAATCTCGACAATGTCGCCGAGGCCATCGACACGATCAGCGATGGGGATGGCGTCGCGATTGGCCGGCGCCGGATAACGGTGTCTACTGCCGGTGTTGCGCCGAAAATCCCGGAACTGGGCGCGCGCACCGGCGCGATGCTGGCGATCTCGCTACATGCGGTGCGCGATGATTTGCGCGACGAGATTGTGCCCATCAATCGCAAGTATGACCTGCAGACACTGTTCGATGCCATCCGCGCCTATCCAGATCTCGGAAACTCAAAACGCGTGACGTTTGAATATGTGATGCTGGCTGGCATGAATGACAGCCTGGCTGAGGCGCGAGATCTGGTGAAACTGCTGCGCGGCGTGCCCGCGAAGATCAATCTCATCCCGTTCAACCCGTGGCCAGATGCGCCCTATGAGTGTTCGGACTGGGAGACGATCGAAGCGTTTGCCGAGGTGCTGAATCGCGCGGGCTATGCCAGCCCCATCCGCACCCCACGCGGCCGGGATATCTTCGCCGCCTGCGGGCAACTGCGGTCTGAAAGCGTGAAGAAAAGCGCGGCGGAAAAGCGCCGTGAGGCGTTGGCAGCGGAGGGGTAACGCCCACCTAAAATTCCCGTAAGCGCCTTGCGCACCGCCACACTCTGGGTTCCCCTGACAGGCGAGCAGAAGCAGGGGCAAGAGATGGCGCAGGTCTATTTGATAGGCGTTCCGGAAAATGAACCGGATGGCGAAGCACTGGCCGACTTTCTGCGAACTCGCGGCCATGTCTTGCGCACTGAGTATGGCAAGTTCGGCTTTGCGCCCGCACGGCGTGGCGAAGTCACGCTCGCGCTTTGGTCTCGCGCAGCCATGATGAGCGTGAAACGCCTGATGATGACCAATCGCGCCATTGATGCCTGGGAGACCGGTCATCTGGTCATGGCAAGGCTGGACCATGGCATCATTCCCCAGGGCCTCGGCGATATTGAGATGATCGACCTGAGTTTCGAACCGGCGCGTGAGCATCGCTATTTGGAGGTGGACAGGGCGTTGCGGGAGATCGCACGGCCAACAATGCCAGCGGGCAAGGCGCGATCCATCGAGTCGGACGCTCACGCCCCGTCTGCCGAAGCCATGACCGAAGCGCTGCAGGAGGACCCGGCGAAACAGGTTTTCATCTCCTATGCCCATGCAGACGCTGACGCTGTCCTGCCCCTGGTCGACGTGGTCGAGGCCGCTGGAAAATCGGTGTGGATCGACCGGGACGGCATGCGTGCCGGCCAGGGCTGGGCGGGGATGATCGTGCGCGCCATCAAGGCCGCGCGAATGGTCTGCCTGATGTGTTCTGAGCGCGCATTCGCGTCAGACCATGTCCGGCGCGAGGTCTATCTCGCTGACAAATACAAGAAAGGCATTCTACCGGTCCGGCTCGACCAGTCAGACATGCCAGAAGACATCGAGTACTTCCTGGCCGGCGTGCAATGGGTCGATCTGGATGGCCTGCCCCTTGACCAGCATGGCCCAGAAGTCGCCGCAGCGTTTGCCGCGTAAACAGGACGTTAACCGCACCTGCGCGAGACTCCCGCCTTATGTCCTCACGCCTGTCTGCCCTCGGCCTTGCGGCCCTTATGCTCTACTTCGCGTTCCACGCGTTTGCAGGAGAAACCGGCCTCGGCGCGTGGAGCGACGTACAGTCCGAACTGGAGGACAAACGCGCCGAACTCGCCGCCCTCCAGGCAGAGATCGCCCTGAAGGAAGCCGACATCTATCGCCTGTCACCTGAAACGGTGGATCCGGACTATGTCGAGATGCTGGCACGCGAGAAACTGGCCTTCGTTTATCCCGATGAACTGATCATCCTTGACGAAATGAACGCACCTGCAGCAAAAGTTATGCAATAACGCATAGGCGTTCTGACTGGACGTCCGCCCTTCTGTGTAACATGGTAGCCACACACAAGGGTTGGAAACACATGGCAAAAACCGCGACGAAAAAACCGCGCACCCTTTCCGGTGCCAGCAAGTCCCAGGTGCTCGAATACTACCGGATGATGCTACTCATCCGCCGGTTTGAAGAGCGTGCCGGACAGCTTTACGGCATGGGCCACATCGCTGGCTTCTGTCACCTCTATATCGGACAAGAAGCCGTGGTGACCGGGATGCAATCGGCCATCGGCGAGGGCGACCAGGTGATCACAGGGTATCGCGACCACGGCCATATGCTGGCCTGCGGCATGGACCCAAAGGGCGTGATGGCAGAGCTGACCGGCCGCGAAGGTGGCTATTCGCGCGGTAAGGGCGGCTCGATGCACATGTTTTCGCGCGAGAAGAACTTTTATGGCGGCCACGGTATCGTTGGCGCCCAGGTGCCCATCGGCACGGGCCTGGCGTTCTCCAACAAGTATAAAGAGACAGACCGCGTTTGCCTGACTTATTTTGGCGACGGCGCCTCCAATCAGGGCCAGGTCTATGAAAGCTTCAACATGGCTTCGCTATGGAAGCTTCCGGTCATCTATGTGATCGAAAACAACCAGTATGCCATGGGCACATCCGTTGCTCGCCATGCCTCTGAAACCGAACTGTTCAAACGCGGTATCAGTTTCGAGATCGAAGGCGAAGCGGTGGACGGCATGGATGTGCTGGCGGTGAAGAAAGCGGGCGAGAAAGCGGTGAAACACGCTCGCGCCGGCAAGGGGCCGTACATCCTGGAAATGAAGACCTATCGCTATCGCGGCCACTCCATGTCCGACCCGGCGAAATACCGCAAACGGGAGGAAGTCGATGATATCCGCTCCCACAATGACCCGATTGAAGGTCTGAAAGGCCAGATCCTGGAGGCCAGCTGGGCCAGCGAGGACGACCTGAAAGCCATGGACAAGGAGATCAAGGCGATCGTGAAAGAGGCTGCTGACTTCTCCCTGGAAAGCCCGGAGCCTGACCCAGCCGAGCTGTGGACAGACGTCCTGGTGGAGGCCTGATCCATGCCATTGGAATATTCCTATCTCGTTGCATCAGTCCTGTTCTATTTCGTTATGATTTTGGTGCAGGCGACGACGGGCGCCCTGCACCATGGAGCGGTCCCCTTGCTCGGCGCGCGTGACAGTCTCAACCCCGACAGTCCTTTCCTGGCGCGTACCAAACGTGCCACAGCCAACATGCTGGAGAACCTGGTCCTGTTCGCCCCGCTGGTGGTCGTGGCCGTGGAAACCGGGAACGCCAATGGCGCGACCCATTTCGGCGCCGGGCTCTTCCTTGGCGCGCGGATCCTCTATGCCCCGTTCTACTGGTTCGCCGTTCCACTACGACCGCTCGCCTGGTTCGCCGGGATCGTAGGCACGCTGATCGTTGCCTCTCAAATTCTGCCTTTTACCGGAGCTGCCTGATGGCTGTTGATATCCTCATGCCCGCCCTCAGCCCGACCATGGAAGAGGGCACACTCGCCAAATGGCTGAAGGCCGAAGGCGATACGGTGTCTTCCGGTGACATCATCGCTGAAATCGAAACCGATAAGGCGACCATGGAAGTGGAAGCCATTGATGAAGGCGTCCTGGCCAAGATCCTGATCCCGGAAGGCACGGAAGGCGTGCTCGTGAATGCTGTCATCGCGGTGCTTGCTGAGGATGGCGAAGATGCCGGCAGCGTCACCGCGTCGACCAATGGCGCCGCGCCTGCCGACGCTGCTCCGGCACCCGCGCAAGCCGAAACTCCGGCGCCAGCCCCGGTTGCCGCCAGCGCCCCGCCACCGGCCACGATCGCCAATCCTGACCCGGACCTTCCCGACGGCACAACCTTCACCGACACTGTCATCCGCGACGCCCTGCGCGATGCCATGGCCGAGGAAATGCGTCGCGATGAGACCGTGTTCGTCATGGGCGAAGAGGTAGCCGAATACCAAGGCGCCTATAAAGTCACCCGTGAACTGCTGCAGGAATTCGGCGCGCGCCGCGTCGTCGACACCCCGATCACCGAACATGGCTTTGCCGGCCTGGGCGTTGGCGCGGCCTTTGGCGGCCTGCGCCCTGTGGTCGAGTTCATGACCTGGAACTTCGCCATGCAGGCGATTGACCAGATCATCAATTCCGCGGCCAAGACGCTGTATATGTCCGGCGGCCAAATGGGCTGTCCCATCGTATTTCGCGGCCCCAATGGCGCGGCCAGCCGCGTTGGCGCCCAGCACAGCCAGGATTATTCGGCCTGGTATGGCAATGTGCCCGGCCTCAAGGTCATTGCACCGTATGACGCGGCCGATGCCAAGGGCCTGCTCAAAGCCGCCATCCGCGATCCGAACCCGGTGGTCTTCCTGGAGCATGAACTGCTCTATGGCGAGAGCCACCCGGTGCCGGATGTTGACGATTACGTCCTGCCCATCGGCAAGGCCAAGGTGCGCCGGGTCGGCAGCGATGTGACGCTAACGGCCCATTCCCGCATGGTCGGTTTTGCCCTGAAGGCCTCAGAGATCCTGGCTGGCGAAGGCATCAATGCCGAGGTCGTTGACCTGCGCACCATTCGCCCGCTGGACACCGATACGGTGGTGGAAAGCGTGAAGAAAACCAACCGGCTGGTCTCCTGCGAAGAAGGCTGGCGCTTCATGGGCGTTGGCGCGGAAATCTGCGCCACCGTGGTCAATGAAGCGTTCGACTATCTCGACGCGCCGCCCGCCCGCGTGACGCAAAAAGACGTGCCCCTGCCCTATGCCGGAAACCTGGAAACCCTTGCCCTGGCTGGCACCGACGACATCGTCGAAGCCGCCCGCGCTGTCTGTGAGGGGATGTAGTCATGCCCATCAACATCACCATGCCCGCTTTGTCGCCGACCATGGAAGAAGGCACGCTCGCCAAGTGGCTGAAGCAGCCCGGCGATACGATTGAGAGCGGTGACATCATCGCCGAGATCGAGACCGACAAGGCGACGATGGAAGTCGAGGCCGTCGATGAGGGCGTGCTGGCGCAGATCCTGGTGCCGGAAGGCAGCGAGGGCGTGGCGGTGAATGCCGTGATCGCCGTGCTGGCTGAAGATGGCGAAGACCCTGCCACTGTCACCGCCGACGCGGCCCCCTCCGCCCCCGCTGGGGGCACCTCCCCCGTGAACGGGGCAGGATCGGCGACACCGGCAGCGACACAGCAGAACTCTCCTCCACCGCCTGCGGGGGGTGAGACGGGAACAAGCGGCGGCAGAGCCGACGCTCCGGCGAACGGCGCGCAGCAGACGGAGGGGGCACCCCAGATCAAGGCCGACACACCCCTGCCCTCTGCCACCACAGGCGGAGACCGCATCAAGGCCAGCCCGCTGGCCCGTCGCCTGGCCGCCATGAAAGGCATCGACCTGTCGGCCCTGTCCGGCAAGGGATCCGGCCCCCATGGCCGCATCGTCAAGAAAGACATTGAGAGCTTCCAGCCAACCGCAGCTGCCGCTGCGCCCGCCGCCAGCGCATCGCGCGAACTGACGGTCGCCAAACAGCCCGGCAGCCTGATCCTGCCGCAAGTGCTTGATGACCGGGTCTATGATCCCGGCACATACGACCTCGTCCCGCTGGACGGCATGCGCAAGACGGTGGCCAAGCGCCTGACCGAAAGCTTCATGCAGATCCCGCATTTCCCGCTGGAAATTGACCTGCAGCTCGACGAGCTTCTCGCCTTCCGCAAGAAGATCAACGACAATGCGCCAGAGGGCGTGAAAGTCTCGGTCAATGACATGCTGATCAAAGCGTCCGCGCTCGCCCTGATCGACGAGCCGGACTGTAATGCCAGCTTCACCGATGACGGCATTGCCTATCACCACCACGCCCACATTTCCGTGGCGGTGGCGATTGAGGGCGGCCTGATCACGCCGGTGATCTTCCATGCCGACGAAAAAGGCTTGAAGACCATCGCCGCAGAGATGAAAGACCTCGCCGCCCGCGCACGGGAGCGGAAACTCGCGCCTCAGGAATATATGGGCGGCACCTTCTCCATCTCGAACCTCGGCATGTTCGGCATCAAGTCGTTCGCCTCGATCATTAACCCGCCCGAAGGCATGATCATGTCCGTCGGCACGGGTGAGAAGAAGCCGATTGTGGACGCCAATGGCGAGCTGACCGTGGGCACCATGATGGGCGTCACCGTCACCTGCGATCACCGCGTCATCGGCGGCGCAGAAGGCGCCCGCTTCCTGGCGGCCTTCAAACGCTATGTGGAAACGCCAGAGGCGATGTTGCTTTAGTGACTGACGCCATCTCCTTCGATGCTAAGCAAGCGCTCTTCGAAGACCGTTGGTCGCCGAAGAAGCTTGCCTCGGTGGATGGCTATGAGATCAAGATCGCCAAGGCCGAGGGCGAGTTTGTCTGGCATGCCCATGAGGGTGCCGATGAATTCTTCATGGTCACCAAGGGCTGCCTCATCATCGAGCGCGAGGGGATGGAGTCCGTCACCCTAAACGCCGGCGAGATGTATGTGGTGCCCAAGGGCCTGCGCCATAAACCCGTCGCCGCGCCCTATGCCGAAATCATGCTGTTTGAGCGCGCCGGGATCGTGAACACAGGCGACGAAACAAGTGAACTGACCGCAATGGTCGAGGAGATTTAATCATGGCCAACGACTTCGACCTCATCGTCATCGGCACCGGTCCTGGGGGCTATGTGGCCGCCATCCGGGCGGCCCAGCTCGGCCTGAAAACGGCTGTGGTGGAGAAGGAAAACCTCGGCGGCGTGTGCCTGAATTGGGGCTGCATCCCCACCAAGGCGCTGCTGCGCTCGGCCGAGGTCGCACACCTCATGAAAACCGCCAGCGATTACGGGTTCAAATCCGTTGAGCCAGACGTCGACATGGAGGCCATCGTCAAACGCTCCCGCGGGGTCGCGGCCCAGCTTTCTGGCGGCGTCAAACACCTCATGAAGAAGAACAAGATCACCGTGATTGAGGGCACAGCCCGGCTGGAAAAGGCCGCGCCCGCCCCGAAAGTGATCGTCGCCGGTAAAGACGGCAAGGATACGCCTTACACCGCAAAGCACGTCATCCTGGCCACGGGCGCGCGCGCCCGCGCCATTCCACAAGCGGGGCTGGAGCCCGATGGCGAGCTGATCTGGACCTATCGCGAAGCCATGGTGCCCAAGGAACTGCCCAAAAAACTACTCGTCATCGGCTCCGGCGCCATCGGGATCGAGTTTGCGAGCTTCTATAATGAGCTCGGCTCGGACGTCACCGTGGTTGAGGTGCTGGATCGCATCCTGCCGGTCGAAGATGCTGAAATCTCGAAAATGGCGGAGAAATCCTTCAAGAAGCAGGGCCTGAACATCATCACCGGTGCACAGGTGAAGGAGCTGAAGAAGGGGAAGAACAGCGTCACCGCCACCGTCGAATCCGGCGGCAAGACGCAGACCATCGAGGCCGACCGGGTGATCCTGGCTGTTGGCATTGTCGGCAATGTCGAGAATCTCGGTCTGGAGGCGCTCGGCGTCGAAGTGGATCGCACCCACGTGAATGTTGATGGATTTGGCCGCACCGGCGTGCAGGGCCTTTATGCCATTGGTGATCTCACCGGCCCGCCCTGGCTCGCCCACAAGGCCAGCCATGAAGGCGTGACCTGCGTGGAAGGCATAGCCGGGGCCAATGAGGCCCACCCGTTCGACGCCTCAAACGTGCCGGGCTGCACCTATTCCCATCCGCAGGTCGCCAGCGTCGGGATGACCGAAGCGGCCGCAAAGGAGGCGGGCCATGAGGTGAAAGTCGGCAAATTCCCCTTTGTCGGCAATGGTAAGGCCATCGCACTGGGCGCGGGCGATGGTATGGTGAAGACCATCTTCGATGCCAAGACCGGCGAACTGCTCGGCGCCCACATGATCGGCGCGGAGGTAACGGAACTGATCCAGGGCTATGTCATCGCGCGCGAAGCGGAGCTGACCGAAGAAGATTTGATGCACACCATCTTCCCCCACCCCACGCTGTCAGAAATGATGCACGAGAGCGTGCTGGATGCCTATGGGCGTGTGGTTCATATGTAGCGTCCAAGGAGTCTCACCATGCGATTGATATCTCAAATTTTGCTCACCGTGGCAGCGCTCATCTACACGGTGTTGCCGCCCCTGGTAGACTTTAACATGTCTCACGCCCTGCATCCGGAGTGGAGCGGCCATGCCCGCTTTCACATGGTCTGGCTGGTGGTGGCCAACAGCTCGCTTGGCGTGCTCGCGCTGTACCTGATCTGGGGGCGCGCCAACCAGGGCGGACTCGTGCTTGGCGGCATTATCACAGCTCTGATCCTCGGTGCCTTCATGGTCGCTGCCGCCACCATGCCGATGTATGATGGCGCTTTGGCCGATGTCGGCGGCGTGGAACCCGGCCCCGGCGGCCTTGATGCCAACCTTCTAGGCTTCGGCATGGCGTTTGCGATCAACGCGTTCGGATTGGTGCTGGCGGTGTTTCGAAGGTAAGTCTGGAACAGCAGTGAATTTGGACGCGTTTCGCATCCATCCCCGTCATCCTGCGATCAGGTCGCTGGATGACGAGACATGGGGGGCGTACGGAACGTGCACATATTCAAGTCAATAGCCACATCCGCTGTCTGGACGAAGTTGTTCCACTCTTCACGGCGTTCGGCCTTGGTTCGATAGTTGCTGCATTCAAACAGTCTTGGCTCACAAAGTGTTCCATCGTTGAGAAACGAAGATATGAAGAAAAGAAGCAAGCTCACGTTGGACTGCTGACCGCGTAACATAAGGCTGGGGCCGAACCTCCAGATCAAAACGCTAAAGAGTTCGCCTTCTGGCAGTTGAGGTGTGAGCTGGTCGCGCCCGAGTTCGTTAGGGATGCGGTCCAGAAAATTGTAGACACCAACGACAACCCAACGTCTCGGCATGTAGCGCACGAAAACTTGAAATCGGCACTACGTTCTGACTTGGGAATCCAGAAAAATTGAGTTCGCTGCTGCCGTGACCTTCTCCACCTGAAAACGATCCACCGAATCGATTTCTTGCTTCGCAAACGGCTAAGAAGCCCCCACCAAACCCTTCGCAAAGGCTTCCGCGCTGAACGGCTGCAAATCCTCCGCCTTCTCGCCCACACCCACAAAGTGGATCGGCAGGTCGTGTTTGTCGGCGATGGCGACCAGCACGCCGCCCTTGGCCGTGCCGTCGAGCTTGGTCATGACGAGGCCCGTGACACCGGCGGTGTGGCGGAAGGCTTCCACCTGAGACAGCGCGTTCTGGCCCACCGTAGCGTCCAGCACCAGGATCACATCATGGGGCGCGTCGGGGTCAAGCTTGCGGGTGACGCGGATCACCTTGGCGAGCTCTGCCATCAGCTCGGTCTTGTTCTGCAACCGCCCGGCCGTGTCGACCAGGACGAGGTCATAATTCTCTCGCTGGGCTTTCTCCACGGCCTCGAAGACGAGACCCGCCGCATCGGCGCCAGTTGGTTTTGACAGCACCGGAATGCCCGCGCGCTCGCCCCAGACGGTGAGCTGTTCAATGGCGGCGGCGCGGAACGTGTCGCCCGCCACAAGCAGCGCCTTGGCGCCCTGTTCCTGAAGTCGTGAGGCGATCTTGCCGATGGTGGTTGTCTTGCCAGAGCCGTTGACGCCGACGAACAACACCACGCGTGGGCGCGGGCCGTCTGAAAAATCGACCACCTGCTCGCGCGGGCCCAGCACTTTGGTGATCTCCTCGGCCAGCGCCGCCTTGATTTCCTCGTCCGAGATTTCCTTATCGAACCGGTCTTTTGCCAGCCCCGCCGTCACGCGCGCCGCCACGCCTGTGCCGAGATCGGAGGCGATGAGCAGGTCTTCCAGTTCTTCCAGCGTGTCATCATCCAGCTTGCGCTTGGTGAAGACGCCAGTGATGGACTCGCCCAGCTTTGAGGAGGAGCGTGTGAGCCCTTTCGCCATGCGAGCGAAAAAACCCGGCTGCTGGGTCTCAGCGGTGGGGTCTGGCTCAGCTTCTTCAGACCCGTCATCACCGGCAGGCTCCGCCTGATCCGCGGCCTCTTCCAGTGTTTCCGGTTCGTCGGTGGGAGGTCCCGGGTCAAGCCCGGGGGATGCGGACGCGGTAGGAGGCTCTGGCTCTGGCTCTGGCTCTGGCTCTGGCTCTGGCTCTGGCTCTGGCTCTGGCTCTGGCTCTGGCTCTGGCTCTGGCTCTGGCTCTGGCTCTGGCGGTGTG
>JBCCAA010000137.1:0-3585 GCA_039815055.1 Pseudomonadota bacterium
CGCGTCTTACAATGCCGGTCCACACCGCCCACCCGCCTGGGTCGATGACTATGGCGACCCTCGGCGAGGCGAAATTGATCCTGTAGACTGGGTTGAGTTCATTCCGTTTTCCGAGACGCGCAACTATGTGCAACGAGTTCTTGAAAACACTCAGGTCTATCGCTACCGGCTTGAGGGCGATGGTGAGATCAAGCTGAGCGACGACCTCGAACGCGGCAAGATCGACTAGGCCAAGAGGCAATCGGCAAACAACTGTGGATCGACGTTGCCACCCGACAAGGTGATGCCGACAGTGCTCCCACGCATATGGTCTGGAAGAGCATAGAGCGCTGCCGCTAGAGCGACTGCACCTCCGGGTTCGAGTACCAGTTTGAGGTGAGAAAAGGCGACCTGCATCGCCCATTTCACCTGTTCGTCACTGACCACGAGGCCACCAGCAAATCGAGACCGGGCAATTTCGAATGGGATATTTCCGGGCTGAGGCGTCAGGATCGCATCACATATGCTGCGAGTGCCTGGTGGGTTTGCCAAAAGCGTCTTGTTGTTCAGCGACCGGGCCCAATCATCATGTCCTTCCGGTTCAGCCGTCCAAAGTTCAGTACCGGGCATGATGGCCTCAAACGCCAAGGACATGCCACTGCCGAGACCGCCGCCACCGGCGCACACGATGACGTGCTCGAAAGTCGTTTGCAGTGCCCTCGCTTGTTGAACCATCTCCAGGCCAGTGGTGCCCTGCCCTGCTACGATATTCGGATCGTCATAACTGGGAACCAACACCGCGCCCCGCATCTCAACCAAGTTGGCAGCGATCTCTTCTCGTGACTGCGCGTTGCGATCATAGAGAACAATGTCAGCCCCGTCACGGCGAACGCCTTCTATCTTCACCTGAGGCGCATCACTGGGCATCACGATCACTGCCGGGCAATTCACATGGCGCGCGGCTCGCGCGACGCCCTGGGCATGGTTGCCAGATGAAAACGCCACGACACCGGTCTTCCGCTGCTCGGCAGAAAGTTGAACAAGCCGGTTTCCTGCCCCGCGGATTTTGAAGCTACCGGTGACTTGAAGATTTTCGGCTTTCGCAAACAGTGTGCAACCCGACATTTCATCGAGGACGGGGGAGTTCAAAAGCGGTGTGGTTTGTGCGATGCCTTTGATCCGCTCTGCGGCACGCCAGACATCGTCTGGAGTTGGGATCATGATCCGAGCGGCACAGCTGAAGGGGCTGGCTGACTGACACAGGCGCGCGCGCCGGAAACAGGAATGGTCGTCTCCCAACCATTGGGGTCAATCACATTAAGGTGGCCTCGACCGACCCGTTGGCCATCAATCATGTTCTCACCGGGCTGCACTGCCAATTCGATCACATGATCTGTGCGCGTGGCGCGGAACGTCTGCTGCGTGGTGAACTGGCCGAAAATATCTCCAGTCGCAGCGGTAAGGGTCAAGTCTTGCTCCTCATCACCGATCAGCATCTTGGCCGCGTTGCTGTTTGCCTTTGAGAAAAAGACGAAGGTGGAGTCACCGGAGATACTCCACAGGAAAAGCCCGCATTCACCAATTTCAAGGTTTTGCGCGGGCAATCCGCGCTGCGGTATGCTGGCGCCTGCGACCTCTGCCGATGTGCTCGATGATGGCGCGTTGGTCGCGCATCCTCCCAACACTATGGCCGTGGCTGCTGTATAGATCGCTGCGATCAGTTTCATCCGCCGCTCCCCGCTAAACTACTTTCTCGAACGTAGACAAAGCGTCCATTGTCCACGGTAAATCCCAATGCGTTCAAGGCTTGCGCAATCTCGCCGCTCGCACCTGAAATCTCGGCCTCGAGCCGCGACGGCTCGCGAACACCAACCCGCAAGTGAATATCCACCTCGATGCCATTATCTTCCGCGCCCGAAAGGCTCAACACCAACATACCGTCGTCGCACCCCAATCCGCCGGCAAGTTCGGGAAGTTCCTCGCCATATTGCTGGCCGAGGTTGACCAGAGAGTCCGTCCAGAGCTGTCCACTGGCACTGCGACAACCATGCTCATTCAACTCCACATCGACGTTGGAAAGCCTGGCAATGCCGCCAGCATTGCGCACTGTTGCGTTCAGTCCAACCAATTGCTCAAGACGTGCCGTTACATCCAATGCCGCCACGCCGATGACGCCGCGCTGCACGTAGGCGCGCGATGTGCCGCTCGCTACAGGCCCATCCAGACTGATATAATAGCTCATTCGGCCCTGTATCAGGGAAGCTGGACGAAGCTTCAAATTCACATCGCCTACGGCTTGAGGTCCATATGCGATATTGGATAGCCGTCCCGACCAGATCGTTCCCTGGGCCTGCGCCCAGCCAAGGCCCGGCACCTGCCCTTGCGCGCGATCAGCGACCACGGACATAGGCACGGTCATGATCATCGTAACGAGCGCCACCAGCAGAACGAGCAGTATTCGGGCCGCCCAACCGATCATGACGGGCCACCCACGAATTCGAAACTGGCGACAACGCGGCCATTTTCCGACCGGCTAATACTCGCCGTCCTTGGCACTATGGACTCGCGGGTCGAAAGAAGTTGCACATAAGCAAACACCAATCGTGGATCGGCATCCCGAAACACCGCAGAGACTGATCCGTCTGTTTCTGAGCGAAGTTGGTTGGGCGCGAGACCCAGGAACTGCGCGGTTTCAATGACGCGCCACCGCACATGATCTGCATCCAGCTCGACGTCCCCGCCCTGCTGCGCTCCAGTTTGCGTTTCCTCGATCTGCGCCAGTCCCGTCGCCACCGTGTCCAATGCCAGCGCGCTTGATTGGTAACGGATGCGGGCATTTTCATTTGCAGCCAGCGATGGCACGACGACAAACACCCAAACTGAGACCAGCACTGTGAGCGCGCCTGCAACCAGAACCAGGAGCCGTTCGCGCGGCACGAGATCATCCCACCACGCGGTCATGACCGTGCCCTCAATGTAATCTCGCCCGTAATGCGATTGCCTGCATTACGCGTATCGCCCAGCTCTGCTATTAGCCCGGAAGCGCTGAGACGTTCAGCCAACCGAATGTCATCGCCGTAAGCACCATAATCTACGGTGACGCGAATTTGCCCGAATTCCTCATCATATCTCAAAGACCGCAGACTAGCGCCCTCTGTCGCCACAATGGCGCCGTACAGCGATGCTGCCGCAGTCTCAAAGTCGAGGGCGTTTTCAACATCGCTCGCAAGCCGCGCCTGAACTTCGGATGCTGGATTGGACACGCGGCCTTCGCCAGGGAACGCGGCGGCAAAGCGCGACTGAGCTTCGGCCTGCAATACACCGCTGGCGACATTCAGGCTTCTGGTTTCAAGGCTGAGTAAGCCGATCCAAAACGCGAATGCGACGCTGGCTGCGATGGCAGGGCGTCTCCATTTGCCAAAATCAGGCATGGTCAGAGATTGCCGAGCTGCAAACGCGCCCTGGCGAAGATCAATGAGCTGAAGATCTGCCTCAGCAAAACTTTTGAGCGTGCCAAGCGGTTCGGCGTCGACTTCGCCAATCGCGTCCACACCGAGGCGGCCAGCGAGCAAGGTTCCATGAACATCCAGGGGCTGGGAAGCGCTA
>JBCCAA010000159.1:0-2469 GCA_039815055.1 Pseudomonadota bacterium
GCCCAAAGGCCCAGAAGCTTGTTTCGTCGCGCATCGGCCTTGAACTGCATTTGCGCATCATGGGCGAATTTGTTCTCGAAGGCGTTCTCGCGGTCGTCGAAAGTGCTCATTGCTGGGCTCTCCCTGTCAGAAATGGCTGTTCCTGAACATATGCCCGTGCCCAGCACCGCCTTCAAGCCCCATGCTCGCTTGCCCGAAGCCCTGTCATGCTCTAAGGAAGCGCCGACAGAGCGCGCAAGGTTTGTCTTGCGCGCATTTCCCCTTTTCCGAGGTCCCCCATGGCGCGGCGCAAGAAAGTCTACGAAGGCAAAGCGAAGATTCTCTATGAAGGCCCGGAACCCGGAACGCTGGTTCAGTATTTCAAAGACGACGCGACCGCCTTTAACGCGCAGAAGAAAGATATCATCGACGGCAAGGGCGTTCTGAACAACCGGTTGTCTGAATTTTTCATGAAGGGTCTGGCCCAGATTGGCGTGCCGACCCATTTCATCAAGCGGATCAACATGCGCGAACAGCTTATCCGCGCGGTTGAGATCATTCCGCTGGAAGTCATTGTGCGCAACTATGCGGCGGGCACCATGTCGCAACGGTTGGGTCTGGAAGAGGGCACGATCCTGCCGCGCCCGATTGTCGAGTTCTGCCTCAAGGACGACGCGCTCGGCGACCCGCTGGTCTCGGAAGAGCACATCATCGCCTTTGGCTGGGCCTCGCAACAGGATCTCGACGATATGGTCGCGCTGGCCTTGCGCGTGAACGATTTCATGTCTGGCTGCATGATGGCCGTTGGAATCAAGCTGGTGGACTTCAAGATTGAGATCGGCCGGGTCTGGGATGGCGATTTTCAGCGGCTGGTTGTTGCCGATGAAATCAGCCCCGACAGCTGCCGTCTGTGGGATATGGAAACTGGCGAGCGGTTGGATAAGGACGTGTTCCGGCGCGATTTGGGCAATCTTTCCGACGCTTACACCGAAGTGGCACGGCGCTTGGGTGTGCTGCCGTCGAACGTCACGCATGCCACAAAGCCGACGCTTATCAACTGAAGGTTGTGCGCCCCGGTTCATTTTCGGGTAAGGTTGCCGGGCTAAAACCCGGTCATGGAACCACAAACACTTCCCGACCACGGTTTGAGTGACCGCAGCGGCGAGGGCGGCGAAAAACGGTCATATGTGGATCGCATTCTGAACGTCCTGCCCTCGCTGGTGTACGTCTTCAATCAGGATACTCAGTCGAATGAGTACATCAATCGTTCGGTCGGTGCGGTTTTGGGCTATGACACGGATGAGATCCGGGTTTTTGGGCCCAGCCTTATGGCAGCGCTCTGCCATCCCGAGGATCTTCCCAAGGTGATGGCACATTTTCAGGACATCATCTGTCTTGGCGATACCGACGTTATTTCGGTCGAGTATCGGATGCGGCACAAGACGACCGGTTGGGTTTGGTTCCTGTCGCTGGACACCGTGTTCGATCGCCACTTGGATGGGCGCGTGCGCCGCCACATTGGTGTCGCGACCGAAATCACGGCGCAGAAACAGGCCGAGCGTCGCGCAAAAGAAGCGTCGGACGCGGCAACCGTCGCCAATGAAGACTTGCGCGCCTTTGCCTATGCGATCTCACACGACATGAGATCGCCGTTGAACACGCTGCATCTGTTGTTGTCTGAGATTAGGCACGCGCATAGCGGATCTCTCGACTCCGACGCCCGGCAATTGTTCGACCACGCGCTGCAAACGGTGGACAATATGCAGGGGCGGCTCGAAAGCGTGCTGGACTATACCCGGCTGATTGACGGAGCTTCGCCGATGCTGCCGGTGTCACTCGCCGACATTGTTGCTCAGGTCTTGTCGGACCTGGCGGTCGATATCGATCAGGCAAATGCAATTGTGCAGGTCGGAGACTTACCCCAGGTTCTGGGCACTGCGCGGGATCTGAAAGCCTGCTTTCATCATCTGATCGCAAATGCGCTGAAGTTTCGCCAAGCCGATCAAGCGCCATGTCTTGAAATTGCAGACACTACATCGCTGGCGACGGGCTTGGTTCAGATATCAATAACCGACAATGGCATCGGCATTCCGTCCGAAAGCCATGACGAGATTTTTGACATGTTCAAACGCCTCAATGCCGAGCGGCTCTATCCGGGGATCGGGTTGGGGCTTGCGATTTGCAGGCGTGTCGCCATCAGTCACGGTGGGGGGATTTCCGTGCAGTCCCGCCGTGGTGACGGGGCCTGTTTCACCGTTCAACTGCGGTCGGCTGATGCGGTTGATGAGGTCGGCCTCTCTTAAGCCGCGCGGGTTGCGAGGCGTCGCGATTTCCGTCATAGCGTGAGCGAAATTCCGAAGCCGGGGGCGGGGATGAAAGCGCGCGTTCATATCATGCTGAAAAACGGTGTCCTGGACCCGCAGGGCGAGGCGGTGCGCCACGCGCTGGGCTCGCTGGGGTTTGACGGCGTCGACGGCGTTCGCCAGGGCA
>JBCCAA010000115.1:0-5060 GCA_039815055.1 Pseudomonadota bacterium
CGATTGCTCGCCGGTCACCCAAAGGTTGAAGCCGTCGCCGCGACCGGGCATTCGCTTGCCGGGAAACAGCTGTCGCAAATCTTTCCGCATTTGGCGGGCCCCACCGATTTACCTGTGGTGAAAGCTGAGGATGTCGATTGGAACGGCATTGATGTTGCTTTTGGCTGCTTGCCTCATGGCACCAGTCAGGACCTGATCGAGACGCTGCCCGAGCACGTCAAAGTCGTCGACCTGTCGGCCGATTATCGGTTGCGGGATGCTGATCTTTACGCGCAGACTTATGGCCGCGCGCACCTCAATCCGGCGCGGACCGCCACCGTCAAATATGGCTTGCCGGAATGGCGGGGCTCGTCTCTGCTGGGCGAAACGCTCGTTGCCTGTCCAGGCTGCTATCCAACTGCCAGCTTGCTGGCCCTGTTACCAATCATAACGCTGATCGATCCGGACAGTGTCATCATCGACGCCAAGTCCGGTGTGTCGGGGGCGGGCCGGGGCTTGAAAGAAGGCAATCTGTTCTCCGAAACGGCAGAAGGTACGCACGCCTATGGGGTTGGCAATCACCGCCATGCCCCGGAGATCGAGCAGGAGCTCAATCAACAGGCCGGGCACAGCGATATTGGCGTGACGTTCACGCCGCACCTGATTCCGATGACGCGCGGCGAACTTGTCACGTGCCATGTGCGGGGAGATGTCGATCAGATCCAGGCAGCGCTGGAGGCGAAGTATGCTGATGCGCCCTTCATAACGGTTCTCCCGCTCGGCGCGCCGCCCCCCGACACGCGGCATGTGCGCGGCACCAATAATGGCCGGATTGCGGTCTATCCTGATCGGGTCAAAGGCCGGGTTGTGGTGATTGCGGTAATCGACAATCTGGTCAAAGGCTCCAGCGGTCAGGCGATCCAGAACCTCAATCTGATGATGGGCTGGGACGAAACACTCGGGCTTGCCAGCCTCCAAGCCCTGTTTCCTTAAGGGGTATGGCATGAGCCTAGAAATCAAACCTTTAGGGCGCTCAGATCAATCGGTTTGGCGCGAACTCTGGTCTGGCTATCTTGTTTTTTACGAGTCGTCCGTCAGCGAAGACGTTTATGCCTCAACGTTTGAGCGCTTGCTGAGCGACGGACCGTATGAGCCGTCTTGCTTCCTCGCCTGGGACGGGGATCGTGCGGTGGGACTGGTGCATTACATGTTTCACCGCCATTGCTGGCGGATCGAGAATGTCTGCTATTTACAGGATCTGTTCGCCGATCCTTCAGCCCGCGGCACGGGTGTGGGCCGCGCTTTGATTGAAGCGGTTTACAAAGCAGCGGATGACGCCGGATGCCCGGTCGTTTACTGGAACACAGCTGACGATAACGCTACCGCGCGTGTGCTTTATGACCGGATCGCCAGGAAAACAGAGTTCATCAAGTATCAGCGCTAAGAGGGCCTGGTTGGCCACGCGGTGATCATAGTTCTTCTTGTCATTCTCAACCGCTTCAGTATTGCCGATTTGCATGACCGCAGACACACAAGACTTTGAAGCGCAGCTTACGGCTGCGTTGAATGGCAAGACCAAACCGGTTGGCTCCCTCGGACGCATCGAGACAATCGCAGCTAGGATCGCACGTGTTCAGCAAACGCTCGAGCCCGTGGCCGAGACGTGCAGTCTGACGATTTTTGCAGGGGACCATGGGATGGCCGCGGCGGGCGTTTCGGCCTACCCGCAGGCAGTGACACGCCAGATGGTGCTCAATTTCCTGGCGAAAGGCGCCGCGGCGAATGTGTTTGCTGCCTCGGTCGGCGCAGAGGTTTACGTTGTGGACGCTGGGATTGTCGGCGATGCAATCGAGCATCCCGATCTTGTTGATCGCCGGATCGCACGCGGCACTCAAAACGCGATCGAACAGGCAGCGATGTCGCAGGACCTATTAGACCAAGCGATCGGATATGGACGCGATCTCGGAACCGCGATCGAGACAGATGTCGCCTGCTTCGGCGAGATGGGTATTGGCAACACGTCGTCCGCCTCGCTGGTCAGCGCCAAGATACTGGGGCGCCCAGTCTCCGATCTTGTCGGTCGCGGGACAGGTCTGGACGATGATGGTCTCAGCCGCAAACTCGCTTTGCTGGAAACGGCTGCGACGCGCACACCTTCCAAGCTTGAGGCCGCAGTGGCCCTGAAGGAATATGGAGGTTTTGAAATCGCTATGATGGCCGGTGCCATGATCGGCGCCGCTGAACGCAGCAGGATTGTCCTGGTCGACGGCTTCATCGCCACGGCGGCCGCACTCTGCGCCCGCGAGCTTCAGCCGGGTTGCGAGCGCGCGTTTCTGTATGCGCACACATCCGCGGAGGCAGGACACAAGGTCCTGCTCGATGCTCTCAATGCTCGCGCGCTGCTCGATCTCGGGATGCGGCTCGGCGAGGGCACAGGCGCGGTGCTCGCCTTCCCATTGGTCAAGGCCGCTGCCGCAATGCTGCGCGATATGGCGAGCTTTGAAAGTGCTGGGGTTAGCGGTCCAGCATGAAGCATGAGGGCGCGTCCTTGCTGCTGGCGATACAGCTATTGACCCGGCTTCCGGTGCGACTGAGTGGCTTATACTCGCCCGCGCGAATGGCGGCGTCTGTGCGCTATTACCCGCTCGTGGGCGTGCTGGTAGGCGGTGTTTCGGCGGCGGTCTTTATGGCGGCGGACCTGCTCTTTCCGACGGCGCTTGCAGTTCTGTTCGCGATCGCGGCGGGCCTCCTGTTCACCGGCGCGTTTCATGAAGATGGATTGGCGGACACGTTCGATGGCGTGGGTGGCGGCCTGACACGCGATAAGGCGCTGCAAATCATGAAGGATTCCCGGCTCGGCACGTATGGAACATTGGCCCTGATCCTTGCGCTTGCTTTAAAAGCCGCAACGCTGATGGCGCTGACGCCGCTTCTCATTCCAGTCGCCTTGATCGCAGCGCATGGTCTCTCGCGCCTGTCCAGTGTGCTGGTGATCGCCACCAGCAACTATGTGCGAGATGAGGGCACGGGCAAACCCGTCGCTGGCGCCGCGTCGCCCACAAGTTTAGTTGTGGCGCTGATCACAGGCGCGGTGATCATAGCTGCCTGGTTTTTTTGGAGCCCCGCTATCGCGATCGTCTGGGCCCTGGGTGGCCTCATTCTGGGGCATTGCCTGATGCGGCTTTTCTTTGAACCGAAGCTGGGTGGCTATACCGGCGATACGCTGGGTGCCATTCAGCAGGCCAGTGAGATTGGTTTCTATCTCGGCTTGGTCGCATGGCTTTAGTCTTATTGCGCCACACGCAGCCAGATATCGCTCCCGGTGTTTGCTATGGGCAAACCGATTTAGATGTTGCATCGACCTTCGACGCAGACGCCGCGCGTGTCTTGGCTGATTTGCCATCTGTTTCTCGTATCGTCAGCAGTCCGCTGATGCGCTGTCGCAAACTGGCAGAGTTCATAGCCCAAGCCCGTGTGCTCGGCATGACCGAAGACCCGCGCCTTATGGAGATGGATTTCGGCTGCTGGGAAGGTAAAGCTTGGTCTGAGATTCCGAGGCCCGAGATAGACGCTTGGGCCGATGACTTCTTTCACGCACGACCCCATGGCGGTGAATCTGTCGCTGCGCTGACCGCGCGTACGCGGGCTGCGTTGTCAGATTGGCGCGATGAAACGCGCACAACTCTGATCGTGACTCATGCTGGCGTGATCCGGGCCGCGCACGCTCAAGGTGAAACTGCAGAGGCGTTCAGCTTCCCGATCGATTTTGGCGAGCATGTTAGGCTTCCTTAGTGGTGCGAACGCGCGCTCTGCCAACGCCAGCGCCCAGATTGACAAAGCTGTGCACCCGCAGCATTAGCGAGTGCAGATGGTGCTGCCCGCATGGGGAGCTAAGAGGGAAGCTGGTGTAAATCCAGCGCTGTACCCGCAACTGTCAGCCCGGAGCGACAGGCCACATGCCACTGAGGGAGACCTTGGGAAGGCGGCCTGAAGCGATGATCGGCGAGCCAGGAGACCTGCCATCGCGTCGTTCGTCCGGAGGCCGGGAAGAGTCTCAGCGGTCGGGAAGGATTCGTCCTCTCCTTTGAAACGACAAAGTCATGGCTTGGCCGCTCGCGCAGACTGTCTGTGAGGCCATAGTGTCGTTTTCAGTGCGCCATTTCACGGGCGGCATGGCGCTGAGGGGTAGTCCCCATGTTATATAAACTCGCGCTTTTGAGCGCTGTTTCCCTTTCACTCGTGTCCCCAGGATTGGCGCAAGACACCGACGATGAGGTCGCGACCCAAGAGACCATCATTGTCGAAGGCTCGCGTCTCAATCTCAAAGTTACCGAAGTCGGCACGTCTATCGGCGTTATTACAGCCGACGATATCGATGCACTTGGTGTTGATTTTGCCATTGACGCGATAGCTTCAGTTGCTGGCGTCACCGTCAATCAAAATGGCCCATTCGGAGGGCAAGCCTCGGTGCGGATCCGCGGCGCGGCGAGCGAGCAAACGCTGGTGCTCATTGATGGTGTACCGGTCAACGATCCGAGTTCTCCGGGCGGGGGCTTTAACTTCGCGCGCGTCGATACTGAGAGCATTGAGCGCATTGAGATTCTCAAAGGCGCACAGTCCACGCTGTGGGGCACGGATGCGATTGGTGGGGTTGTCTCGATCAAAACCAAGCAACCTGAGGCCGGGTTTGGCGGGACCGCCTTTGCCGAATACGGGTCCTTCAACACCCTTCGCGGCGGCGCTTCGCTTGAGAATGGCAGTGAGCAGGGCGACTTCCGGCTGGCAGTGGCCGGGATCTCAACCGATGGTATTTCACGGGCGGACGAGAGCGATGGAAACTCCGAAGATGATGGCTATGACGCGATCACACTCTCGGCCAAAGGGGGGCTCAATTTCGGTTCGGATGGCCGGATCACGGCGGATGTTTATTGGGCAGAAGCCGACACGGAGATCGATGGCTTTGAACCTGGCTTTACCGATACGGACGATACCAGTGAAACAGAAGAGTTTTCCGGCAATATCTCCCTGACCGGAAGCCTGTTTGACGGCAAACTCGAGAACCAGGCCCTGGTCGGATATTC
>JBCCAA010000001.1:0-152533 GCA_039815055.1 Pseudomonadota bacterium
GGCAAAGGCGAGTCCAAGATTGCGGCAGCAGCGCGGAAACTCGGCATAACGGAAGCCGAACTGATCGAGCGCCAGAAAGCGCTATTGAAGCGCCGCGAACAGGAAGCCAACCGCGAAGTCGAGAAGCAGAAACAGGCGGCCGCTCAATCTCGCCTGCGCGATGAGCAAGAGCGCAAGGTCCAGGCTGCGAAAGAACGCGAAGAGGCTGAAGCACGTCGAAAAGCCGAAGAAGAACAGCGCAAAATCGACGAAGCGGCTGCCAAGCAGAAAGATGCCGAGAAACCGCGAAGCGGTGGCGCCCGCGCCAAACCGGCAGAACAAGCCGAGGCTCCGCCAGACCCTTCTGCTCTTGAGGCAGCCGGCGGACGCGTTAAGCGCGGCAAAGGCGGCGGTCGAAGTGATGACCGTGATCGTGGCAATACCTCCCGTCCACGCGGCGGATCAGAACGGCGTCGCGGCAAGCTGACCATTGCATCGGCCCTTGGCGATGATGGCGACCGGCAAAGGTCTCTGGCGTCGGTGAAGCGTGCTCGCGAGCGCGAACGCGAGCGGCGTTCGTCCGGCGGGCAGGACGGCGACGAAAAAGTCGCGGTGGAAGTGACGCTGCCAGAAACAATTACGCTTCAGGATCTCGCAGGCCGCATGAAAGAACGCGTCGGCGACGTCGTGAAATTCATGATGCAGCAAGGCGAAATGATGCGCGGAAACGACATCATTGATGCCGACACCGCTGAAATCATTGCCGAAGAATTCGGTCACACGGTGAAACGCGTGTCTGAAGCCGATGTGGAAATTGGTCTGGAAGGTGCAGACGACGCCGACGACGACATGAAGCCTCGCGCACCTGTCGTCACCATTATGGGTCATGTCGATCACGGCAAGACATCCCTTCTGGATGCCATGCGTCAAACAGATGTGGTGACGGGCGAAGCGGGCGGGATTACCCAGCATATCGGTGCCTACCAGGTCGACAATGGCGGTAACAAGATCACCTTCCTGGATACGCCGGGTCACGCTGCCTTCTCCGCAATGCGGGCACGCGGTGCGAACGTTACCGATATCGTGATATTGGTTGTCGCCGCAGACGACGGCGTGATGCCCCAGACGATTGAGGCGATCAATCACGCCAAAGCGGCGGAAGCGCCAATCATCGTGGCGGTGAACAAGATCGACAAACCGGATGCCAATCCGCAAAAGGTTCTGACCGAGCTGTTGCAATACGACATTCAGGTCGAAGCCATGGGCGGTGAGGTCCAGGCCATTGAAGTCTCAGCGTTGGAAAAAACCAATCTGGATGGATTGTCCGAAGCGATCACGCTGCAGGCCGAACTGCTCGAACTCAAAGCAAATCCTGACCGCATCGCCGATGGTAGCGTTGTAGAAAGCCAGCTCGATAAGGGTCGCGGCTCGGTGGCCACGGTCCTTGTGGCGCGCGGGACGCTTCAGCGCGGCGATATCGTTGTGGCCGGCACCCAATGGGGCAAGGTCCGCGCATTGGTGACGGAACGCGGCGAACAGCTTAAATCTGCAGGACCTTCTGTGCCCGTTGAGATCTTGGGTCTCGATGGCGCGCCTGCGCCGGGTGAGCCGTTCTATGTCGTCGACAGTGAGGCTCGCGCCCGGGAAGTTACAGAATACCGCATCCGCCATAAACGCCAGGTGGCCGGCAAGGCCTCTGCGGCGGCGCGCGCATCACTCGACCAGCTGATGAACAAGCTGAAAGATGGCTCGGTAGAAACGCAAGAACTGCCATTGGTGGTGAAAGCCGATACTCAGGGCTCCGTCGAGGCGATTGCTCAGTCTGTTGATAAATTGTCCACCGAAGAGGTCAAAGCCAACAGCATTCATGGCGCGGTTGGCGGCATCTCGGAATCGGACGTTTTGTTGGCCCAGTCTTCCGGCGCGCCGATCATCGCGTTCAACGTGCGTGCCAATAAGCAAGCCCGCGATCTGGCCGAAAAAGAAGGCGTCGAAATTCGTTACTATTCGATCATCTACAACCTGATCGATGACGTGAAAGACGCGATGTCTGGCCTGCTCGCACCGGAGCAGCGTGAGACCTTCATCGGCTATGCGGAAATTCTGGAAGTCTTCAACATCACGCGCGTCGGCAAAGTCGCCGGGTGTAAAGTGACCGAAGGTGTTGTGAAACGTGGCTGCGGTGTTCGTCTGCTGCGCGACGATGTCGTAATCCATGAAGGCAAGCTGAAAACCCTGAAGAGATTCAAGGACGAAGTCGCCGAAGTGTCGTCAGGCATGGAATGCGGCATGGCTTTTGAAAGGTACGAAGATATCCGCGAAGGCGACCGTATCGAGTGCTTCACCGTTGAGGAGATCGAGCGCCGCCTTGAATAGTGAGGGTGCGTGTCTCCGAGCCATAAGAACCATGCGATATTGCAGGCGGCCGTCGGTGTTTTGACGCTGGCGGTTCTCGCTTGTTTTTGGGTTTTGAATTAGTCGCCCAGCAAGGGTTTTAGGCTAGTGAGCACCTATGGCGGGTGAATATTCCATATCAGGCAAACTGTCTGAAAAAGACATAAAGCGGCTGACAAGCCTGACGCGTGGTTCGGTCGTTGGGCCAACGGCTACGTACTATGCAGGTGTCACGGCACCGATCATTTCCGCAGCTGTCGCGATTTTCTCCAAGACCGCATTTGTGGCCGCAGGCCTCCCAAATTGGTGGGTCTTTTTCCTCTCGACATCCATGGCGGCCCTTTCTGGCATAGCCTGGTATCTGATCTTCATGCGCTGGTCCTATCGCCACACCTTTGGCCGGGGAAGCGAACTTACCGATCCAACGACATTTGCCGCCGGACCGGAGGGTGTCTCAGTCACCCGAGGCCCGATCGAAACCCGTATAGGGTGGGATGCAGTCGATGAGGTGCATGTCCGCAACAGCTATGTTGCCGTGGTGTCGACCGGTGCAGATGCCATGGTGATTCCCAACCGTTGGTTCGGGAAAGACAAGGCGGCGCGGCAAGCCTTCCTTGACGTGCTGTCTGCGCGCGGCGACATGTAGGGCATGGCCCGATCACCAAAACACCATAACCCAGCCGGCACGCCGCCGTCCCAAAGACAGCTTCGGGCGGGTGAACTTGTGCGCCACGCCCTTGTCGATATTCTCGCTCGGGAGGATTTCCGCGATCCGGACCTCCAGGATGTGTCGATCACGGTTGGGGAAGTCCGGTGCTCACCCGACCTTCGCCATGCCACCGTGTTCTGCGCGCCCCTGGGGTCTGATGATGATGCGAAACGCGACGCCGTGGCGGAGGCTTTGAACCGGGCATCGAAATTCCTCCGCGGACGGCTCGGCCGTGAGATCGACATGAAATTTACGCCACAGCTGCATTTCCTCGGTGATGATAGTTATGGCGCAGCCTTGGCAATGGACCGTCTGCTGGACAGTGAAAAGGTGCGGCGCGACACACAATAATGTCGTGATCTGGCAGCATAAAGACGACCTGAAATATGGAACTTTCAGGAGTTATCCCCATGGACAGGCAGACTCTGGATCAAGAAGGTGCGCGCGCCGGCGAACTGCTTCGCCACTCCCTGCAGCTAGGCGATGATACGGTCACAGTCGACAATATTGCGACCATGGGCATTCAGACTGAAACATTTCAACCCTACCGCACCGCGCGAAATCAAAGGCAAATGGGTCTCCTGGTGGGCGCTTTCAGCGTATTTCTCGTGGCCGCGGTACTCGTGCTGGCGTGGTGGGGTATGTCTGGCGGTGGCTTATTGCGGTGGTCGACACTGTGGGGTTGGGGCAGTGCCACCGGCACATGCGTACTACTGTATTTCATGATCCGGCTTCATCTGGCGATGCGCCGGGTGGAAACGTTCCACCGTCTTCGGATTGGCGCTTCAGACGGTCGTCAGATCGATCTGGTCGATGATAATAAGAGCCTGCTGGAGCGGATCCGAGACGCAATCCGCCTGAAGATCGACACCCATGATTACCGCACAGTTGGCGCATTCAACCTCGATACAGATGAGGTGAATATCCGTCGCGTGGAGGATGCCCCCGGCGATTTTGGCAGTTAGGCCTGTATTAGCCGATAAAACGCACGCCGGCGTCGTGGGTTTCCTGCCACACCGTCTCAGCATCGCGATATCCGCCCATGCCTTCGATCCGCATTGAGACCCGTCCTGGAAGTTCGCCGCGCTGGGAAAAACGGATACGCGCGCCGGTTGGAGACAGGTCCACCACAATGCCCTTGCGGATATAGCCACTGGGATACGTCACCGTGACGACCTTGTAGGCGCCCTCGCGGTTATTGTGGCGCAGCTCAGCCGGCGTTTCATCTTCCGCTTCGTCAGGGACATGCGGTGATCGTTTCAGCAGCTTGGCAAAAAAAGACATAGGCAACCGGCGCTTGTGCGGAACTAAACTCAGATCATTCTAGGCGCACATGTCCCACGATAGGGTTAATCTGGTTGGTGAATTTTGCTTATGCGACCTTCTCGGGCTGAGGTGCGGCGCCAACTTCGTCAAGCTCGACCTCAAAGCCCCAAAGCGTCTGCATGTGGGCCAGAACTGCATTGCGATCACGATCCTCCAGGCGCGCGCCACCGGACATGCTGCTAGAAAGGTAAAGCGTTCGATCGCCGAAGAAATCGACATCCACGACCTGGATATCGGGTTCAACTTCCGAAAGATCATGCTCGCGGGCGAGCGTATCGCGCAAGGTGCGGAACCCGCGCTGGTCGTGGATACCGCTCACCTCATAGAACCGGCTCGTTTCCTTGGTCTCGATGGAGAACATTCGGAAGTCGCGGGCAACTTTTGGGCTGAAATATTGCTGGATGAAGCTCTCGTCCCGGTAATTCGCCCAAACCGATTTGATCACGTCGCGCCAGTCTTTCGATCCGGCAAGGCTTGGAAAATACTCTCGGTCTTCTTCGGTGGGGGCTTCGCACATGCGTTTGATGTCCTGCATGATGGCGAATCCCAGCGCATAGGGGTTTGTCCCGGAATAGCGTGGATCATCAAAACCGGGTTGGGTGATGACACCGGTATGCTGGTGCAGGATTTCGAATAGCGCGCCGTCGGTGATCAGCCCTTTCTCATGCATCCGGTTGATGATGAAATAGTGCACGAAACAGGCGCACCCCTCATTCATCACTTTGGTCTGGCGCTGCGGATAAAAGTACTGGGCGATGTGGCGCACAATGCGCAGAAGTTCCCGCTGCCAGTTTGACAGGATTGGGCTGTACTGCTCCAGGAAGAATAGAAGGTTCTCTTCCGGCAACTGGATTTCGTCGCGTGGGTCCGTGCGGTTGGCCGGTTTGCGTTGGCGCTTGTGTCCCTTCGCCTCAAGGCGTTCCCAAAGATAGTTCACCTCGGCTTCTTCCTGGGCGAGGCGTTCGCGGTGACGCAACCGTTCTTCGCGAAGGGATGGGCGGGCCGGGCGCTCATATCTGAAGACCCCATTGGGCATCAGCGCATGGGCGGCGTCCAAGATGCGCTCCACGGCGGTTTCGCCGTAGCGTTCTTCGCAGTCGGCGACGAAATTGCGGGCATATTCGAGATAGTCGAGAATGCCGTCTGCATCGGTCCACATCTGGAACAGGTGGTTGTTTTTGAAGAAGTGGTTATGGCCAAACGCAGCGTGGGCCATGACGAGAGTTTGTGTCGCCATGGTGTTGTCTTCCATGTTGTAGGAAATGCACGGGTTGGAGTTGATGATAATTTCATAGGCCAGCCCGCGCAGGCCTTTGCGATACTTTCGCTCTTCGCCGAGAAAGGTCTTCCCGAACGACCAATGGCCATACATCAGCGGCATGCCGGTGGACGCATAGGCATCAAGCATTTGCTCTGATGAGATGATCTCTATCTGGTTGGGGTAGAGATCCAGTTTGAGGTCCTCAACCGCGATTTCCTCGATTGCCGCATAGGTGCGGTTCATCGTGTCGAAGCTCCAGTCGGGTCCGTCAAAGAGGGGAGTGATCGCCTTCTTTGTAGCCGGGGCTTTTCGTTTCCTCGTCGTTTTACGGGGTTTTTTTGCCGGGCTCTTGCGTTTGGTATCAGCCACGTCTTGCCTCCTTGCCGTCCTTGGCAAACAGTTCACGGAATACGGGATAGATGTCGGCGGGTCGGGCAATGCGCTTCATGGCGAATTGCCCGAACTCCCCTGTGAGTTTCTGATAGGTCCGCCACAGCTCAACGCCGGTTTCATCGCTCAGCAGGAAATCAGCCTCTGCCTCATCGATAATCTCGATATAAGCGAAATACTGGCAGCGTGGCAGGATCACGTCTCGCATTACGGCACGGCAGTGTTCACTGTCGCCTGGGAAATTGTCACCATCACTGGCCTGAGCGGCATAGATGTTCCAGTCGCCGGCCGGATAGCGTGCTTCGACAATGCGTTCCATTTCCTCCAATGCTGTCGAAACCACCGTTCCGCCGGTCTCTCGCGAATGAAAGAAGGTGTCTTCGTCAACCTCATCGGCATTGTGGGTGTGGCGAATGAAAACCAGTTCGATCTTGTCGTAACGCCGCGTCAGAAACAGGTGCAGCAACACAAAGAACCGTTTCGCCAGGTCTTTTTCACGTTCGCCCATGGAGGCAGAGACGTCCATCAAGCAGAACATGACCGCATTGGCGTTCGGTTGAGGCTCTTTCTCGAATTTTTTATACCGTACATCGAGTGGGTCTATGTATGGAATCGCCACCTGTTTGCGCGATTTCTCGCTGATTTCGTCTCTCAGCGCCGCAATTCGAGCGCGTTGGTCCTCATCTGGCTCACTTACCGCTTCGAGCTGGAAGAGTTCTGCGCGAAGCGTTTTCACCTCATCACTGGACGGGCGTTTCAGGGCGATGCGCCGGCCCATGGCGTTTTTCATCGTGTTGATGACGGCGAGGTTTGAAGGCGAACCAGACGCCGAGTAGCCTGCGCGCCGCGGCTTGAACGTGTCCATTTCCTTCAGTGTGTGCTTGATCAGGTCCGGCAGTTCCAGATCTTCGAAGAAGAGGTCCAGGAACTCCTCGCGCGACAGGACGAACATGAACTCGTCCTGGCCCTCGCCATCATCGGAGCCTTTCTTGCCGCGGCCGCGTCCGCCAGCTTGCGGCTTTCGAATACGGTCCCCGACATTGTAGTTGGAATTGCCGGGCAGCACGCGCTTGGTCTCTCCGCTGCCTGGCTCATAGCGGAACCGCGGCTCGCGAATGCCGTCAGCGGGCACGCCAACTTTGTCGCCGCGGTCCACATCGGCGATCTTTCGGTTGCGAATGGCCTCGTCGACTGACGCTTTAACCTGTCCGCGGACCCGGCGGAGAAACCGCCGCCGGTTCCCAAGGCTCTTGTCCTTGGGATTGAGGCGGCGATCGATGAAGTGGGTCATGATCTATCCGGCCTTGTTGACCCGCATATACCACTCAACCAATCGGCGAACCTGGCGCTCCGTGTAGCCACGCTCTGTCATCCGCTTCACGAACTCATGGTGTTTGGCGTCGCTTTCCTTGTCGCGTTTGGCGCCGAAAGATATGACCGGCAGTAGGTCTTCTACCTGGCCGAACATCCGCTTTTCGATGACCCGGCGAAGCTTTTCATACTGGCGCCAGTCCGGGTTGCGCCCTTCATTCTCGGCGCGCGCGCGCAGCACAAACTTCACCACTTCATTCCGGAAGTCTTTGGAGTTCGTTACCCCGGCGGGCCGTTCCAGCTTTTCAAGCTCGGCTTCCAGTACGTCCCGGTCAAACATCTGGCCGGTGTCAGGATCCTTGTAATCCTGATCCTCGATCCAGGCATCGGCGTAGGCGATGTAGCGATCGAACAGGTTCTGGCCGTAGTCGGAATAGCTTTCCAGATAGGCCTTCTGAATCTCATGGCCGATGAACTCCACATAGCGCGGGGTCAATTCGGTCTTGATGTAGTTGAGATAGGATTCTTCAGTATCATCCGGATATTGCTCGCGCCGGATCGCCCTGTCGAGCACGTAGAACAGGTGGACGGGATCTGCGGCTACTTCATCCACATCATGGTTGAACACTTCAGACAGAACCTTGTAGGCAAACCGGGTCGACACCCCGTCCATGCCTTCGTCTGGGCCGGCCTCGTCTCGGTATTCCTGCATGGATTTTGCGCGTGGATCAGAATCCTTCAGGAACTCGCCATCATAGACCCGCATTTTCGAATACAGATTCGAATTCTCGTGTTCTGAAAGGCGGGTCAGCACGCTGAAGCGCGCCATGATGCCCAGGGTCTGCGGGGCGCACGGGGCTTCGGAAAGCTCTGATTGTTCTAGCAGCTTGCCATAAATCTCCGTCTCTTCGGCGGCGCGCAGGCAATAGGGCACTTTCACCACGGAGATGCGGTCGAGGAAGGCCTCATTGTTCTTGTTGTTCTTGAACTGACGCCATTCACTCTCGTTGGAGTGCGCCAGGACGATGCCGTTATAGGGGATCGCTCCGATGTTCTCGGTACCGACATAAGACCCTTCCTGCGTGGCTGTCAGAAGCGGGTGCAGGACTTTTATCGGCGCTTTGAACATCTCGACGAATTCGAGAAGCCCTTGAGATGTACGGTTCAGCCCGCCGGAGAAGCTGTAGGCATCGGGATCGTTCTGAGGCAGGTGCTCCAGCTTGCGGATGTCGAGTTTACCGACCAGCGCAGAGACATCCTGGTTGTTTTCGTCGCCCGGTTCGGTTTTAGCGATGCCCACCTGGCGCAGACGCGACGGATAGAGCTTCACGACCGAGAATTTCGAGATGTCGCCATTCAACTCGTCGAGCCGTTTCACGGCCCACGGGCTGGCCGGGCCACGCAGCAGGCGTTTTGGAACATTATACTTGTCTTCCAGCACATCGCCCATGCGGTCGGCGTCAAACAGGCCAAGCGGGCTTTCAAATACGGGGCTGATCTGATCGCCAGCCTTCAGCACATAGATCGGCTGGGCTTCCATCAGGAGTTTCAGTTTTTCTGCCAGGGTGGATTTACCTCCCCCGACCGGGCCGAGCAGATACAGGATCTGCTTGCGTTCTTCCAGGCCCTGGGCCGCGTGGCGGAAGAAGCCGACGATCCGTTCGATCGTCTCTTCCATACCGTACATCTCGGCAAAGGCAGGATAGCGCTTGATGGTTCGATTGAGAAAGATGCGGCCGAGCCGGCTGTCTTTCGAGGTGTCGATCAGCTCAGGCTCGCCGATCGCTGTGATCATTCGCTCTGCAGCTGACGCGCGCATCGAGGCGTCTTCTTTGCACCCCAGCAAGTAGTCCTGCAGAGAGAGCTCTTCGGTCTTCGACCGGCTGTAGGTTTCAGCAAAGCGTGCAAACACGTCCATGGACATGGTCCTTGTATCCGTTCTACTAGCCCTCTGCGCCGGTCTGTCTCCTTTCGACTGCCGAATACATGTCCGGCGCTCCCAACCTCAGTCTCAATTAAGATAGTGCCAAACTGATGACGCAAGTCGGGAATTGTCAGCATCACTGTTTTTTTATGTGGTTGGTCGATTGACCACGCAAGTGTGCTCGATCGTGAGGCGTGGCGACCACCGAGCGGCTGTTTGCTTTCGTTCTGATATTTGCTTTAGCCCGACGGGCTGCCCATGAATCCAAGATCTGTGCTTGGAAAACGTTCGAGGTTTGGCAGGGCGCTGCCAAGTTCTGATTCCGACAACCCAAACCAGCGGCCCATCGTGGCGGCATACTGTTCAACGGATGTGGACGGGATCATCCGGCCACGCCGCTCCGTGTAGCTTGGTAAATCAAGGTCCGGCGCGGGGATATCGCCATAGATGCGTCGGCCAGCCACTTCGCCACCCATGACGAAATGGTGTGATCCCCAGCCATGATCGGTGCCGTCGCCATTATCGATGGTTGTGCGACCGAAATCCGATGCGGTGAACACGACCACGTCATTCCAGAGGCCCCGCTCGAGCATCGCTGACCGGAACGCCATCAAGGCGTCATTGATCTCCGATTGCAGGGCCGGCATGTCAGCCACCTGATTGGAGTGTGTGTCGAACCCACCGCCCGTCACATAGAAGACTTGACGCGGCACACCCAATGAGCCGGAGACCGTCATCGCCTCGGCGACTTCCGCCAATTGCCCGCCGAGACGGGTCGGCGGGAACGCGGTATTGATCGGGATCGATTGTTCCAGTGCGGTGCGATAGTTCTGCGCGGATACCAGACCTTGGGACTGTGCGTCGACGATGTCGCGCGCGAACAGAGACGATGAGGTAACCTGGTTGCGCAGGTAGTATTCGCGGATCGCTTCCCGCATGGGGTCGAACCGGCTGTTGCCACCGATCACCCCGCGATTGTCGATGACATCAAGCTCGCCGCCGCCACTTCCCGGCAGGCTGAACTGCTGGACCGTGTTGCCGGACAGAAAAACATCATTGCCACCGGTCGCGATGGCTGAATAGGACCGCGCGCCCGGGGAGAGATTTGCCGACGTTGCATCAGCGAACCGACCACCCCATCCATAGCGAGACCCCTCAACGTCGAGCGACATCCAGGTCGATTGCTGGTCATTGTGAGAGAAAAGCCGCGGTGGAAGTTCCACCGTTGCGGCTTCAAATTCGTCTCGGGTTGTTGGCTCCAGAAGCGGGCCGACATTGCCTATAACGGCCAGATCACCGCCATCAAACATGTCCGCCAATCCAGCGTATTGCGGCGGTAGGCCAAACTCGCGGCCACCAAAGGCGCCTGCGTTGTCGGCGTTGAGCTTCGCCAGATTCGCTATGTCGCGAGATGATGTGCCGGACCCGACACCATAGGCGCCAAAAATGCCGGGGCGGATGTTTCCAAGTGCATTGTGGGAGGCGGTGTCGACCGGCAGCACGGTGTCGCCATGGTCCCATCCACCTTTCAGGAAGACGCACACGATGGCTTTGTAGCCCGTGGTGTCAGCGGCCCAGGCTCTGCCCCCTGTCAGGGAGCCGAACATGCCAGACGCGCCGGCGAAAGTTGCAGCGGAAGCCGTGAGAAAAGAGCGGCGGGAAAATTGGGTCATATCCTTGTCTCCTGTCTAACGCACGACCGCAAAGGCGGCGGAATCGGCGACCATGAGCACAGCCGCGCGAACCCTGCGTTGTCGGTCGCTCTCAGCATTACTATCGGTAATGACGAGTGCATTCAGCGCGTTCACGATGTCCGTGCGGGCCTCGTCTTCAAGGGTCCCGGCGGTCAGAAGAAGATCGAGGTGATCGACCAGCGCCTCGGGTGTCTCAGCCAGGGCCAGCTCCGCGCTGTAGTCTGGAACAAACTGTTGCACACCGCTGCGGCGGACCCGTTCGAATGCGAAATCCGTCATCCAGTTCGAGTATCCGAACGTGGTGCCGGAATTGATGAGCTGAAGCTCAGGCGCCGTCAGACCTGCTGACCCGCTTTCGGTGCCCGGCGCGATGAAGCCCGGGCGATAAAAGTTGAACACGGATGGCGAACGGAATGGGTGTTGGCCGAGCCGATCGGATGTGCGGCGTGTATCATTGAACCGGCCCTGCTCGCCGGCATCGGCGTTGGATACATTGAACGCTCTCGCCCAATGGACGTACTTCAGAATGGGTTCACGGATCTTGCCGGCGCCAGGATCTTCGAGCGAGGTCTCGCTGTGAACCACATCGTCCAGGAGAATGGCTGCGATGGTTGCTTCAAGATCGCCGCGCTGACCGGTGCCGAACCGGCTACCATCCGGCGACACGAAACTACCGGCTTCAAAGGCGGTGGCGACCCGCTGCACATAAGCAGGAGACGGGTTGGAGGCGGTAAAGCGTTGGATCAGCTGGCGAGACAGAAAGGGCGCCATATTCGGGTGCTCGAAGATCGCATCGAGCGCCCGGTCTATGGTTTCATCTCCCGGTGTTCCTGCCGGGATCACCGTGCCGAGGAACGCCTTTTCCTTTTCCGAATGCTGGTCGGCATACATCTGCAGCGGCGAAGAGGCGTAGTCATCATCGCGGTCGCGGTTCGAAAAGCTGGTGCCCTTGTACCCGAGGCCGGTAAAAACGCGCGCCAGGCCTTCGACATCGTCATTCGTGTAGGTCTCGATGGGATCGCCTGAGCCATTCAGGCGCGGCGTGCCGTCCATGTTCAACTCGACCAGGCCGATTGTGAACAATTGCAGCAATTCGCGGGCGTAATTCTCATCCGGCATCCGGCCGGTGCGATCATCGGCTTTGCGATTGCGAAGATATGTCAGGTAGTCCGCCATTGCGGGCGAATAGGTCACCTCTTGCAGAATGTCGCGGTAGTTCCCAAACGCGTTGCGAGAGAGGATGTCCACATAGTAGGCCATCTCCAGGGATTCCCCGGCCATGGAGTCGTCTGACACGACGATGATCTGTGAGAGCGCGAAAACCATACGTTGGCGCAACTGGTCGTCGCCCGACATCATGGCGTTCCAGAACAGGGGGGAGTGCGCGCGGTTGCCAATGTCTTCGCCGCTGTTTTCCTGTTGGAGCAGGCCCGGCAAATATAATGTCGGCGCCGTATTGATCTGGGCCTCGGTCCAGTCGGCCGCGTCTGCTCCGACAAGCGCCAGTAGCTCTTGTGAAGTAGCACCGAAGCCGGCCTGGGTGACGAAGCGCGCGACTTCAACCTGGGAGTCCAGTCCGGTGACTGCGGGAGGTGGAGGGGGTGGTGGAGGTGAGGAGCTGGCAGGCGGCGACCCTCCGCCACCTCCTGTGCTGGCAGGGTCTGAAGAACCACCCCCGCCGCCGCTACAGGCCGCGACGGCTAATGCGGCTATTGCCGGCGCGCATGCTTTCCACGTCAGATCTCGTTGCTGATGCATAACTGTCCTCGCCTCATTCCACACGCGGTCCCGTAACCCACCTTCTGTGGAACGGGTAAAATGATCAGTGCCCCTCCGACATTGTGCCCCTCAGCACTAATGGGCGGGTCTTGAACTCGAGTGGACGCTACGGGGCAATTTCCGAGGAAACTATTTAAAAACCAGTCACCTTGACGTTTTCTTGCCTCAGGGGAATTTTAGTGGACGTGACCAGTCGGCCTGTAAGCCGGGTTCTGTACCGCCAAAGCGGTGGCAACCATTCATCTGGGGCGGCCTTTGCAGACCGCCTCGTGCGACGCACCCGGAGCGCGGGCTGGAAATGGCCCATGCGCGCCCCCTATTCGGTCTTGCTCCCGGCGGGGTTTACCGTGCCAGGCCTGTCGCCAGGCCTGCGGTGGGCTCTTACCCCACCCTTTCACCCTTACCCCTTGTGGGGCGGTTTGCTTTCTGTGGCACTTTCCCTCGGCTCGCGCCGGGCGGGCGTTACCCGCCGCCGTATTTCCATGGAGCCCGGACTTTCCTCTCGCCTTTCGGCCAGCGGCTGCCCGGCCGACTGGTCAGCACGGCTTATAGCGCGTTACATGGCAGGAATCGAGTTGGGAGGCCCAGGAGGTCATGTCATCTGACGCGCCAGGTGCCTTCGCGGCGATCCGTACACACCTTTTGTTTCCAGGATGGCGAGCGCTTAAGCGTCTGTCTCGCCCGGATGTGCGGATCGTTTCCGGCGGGATTGCTTTCTATGCGCTGTTTTCGGTGTTCCCGCTGATCTACCTCACGCTCACGCTGCTGATCGCCGTGCTTCCCACCGAACTATCCGCCCAGATTGCAGGGTCCATTGAACAAATGCTGACCTCTGGTGTGGCGCCGCTGGATGCAGATGAGGTCGACATCATCTCTGCCCTGACGCCTCAAGGCCTGACATTTCGCGCGATCATCGCCGTACTGGTTGTGGCCTTTACCGCGACATCGGGCGCCAAGGCGGTGATCACCGGCATTCGTATGATTGCGGGATCTGAAAGACGGCGCAGCGTGATCGGGTTTCAGGGTGCAGCGCTGGCGATGACCGCAGCCTTGATCCTGCTCGTCTGGGCCCTGGGCGCAGCGCAGCTCGTCGTCGCGATCTTCCAACGTGGTGATGCCGGAGATGCCGGGCGTTTTGCCGGCCAGATCGCAGCGCTCGCTTCCACGCTCTGGATCACGAAATGGGTGGGCAGTTTCGCCGTGTTCTATGTGCTGATTGCGTTATCGCTCAGGCGGTCGGGTACGCGAAGCTGGGCCGTTGCCGCCGGCGCGGCGTGCGCTGCGCTGGGCTGGCTCGGGATCACATGGGCTTTCCAGCTTTACTTGCAGTTTTCTGTGCTCGACACGCTCTACGGCGCCTTGGCCAGCTTGATTTTGGGTTTCATCTGGCTTGTATCATCGGTGATGACATTGCTTTTCGGCGCCGCCTTGGCAGCGGAGTGGTCAAAGAACAAAACCGATCAGGCCTCACCGTCTTCGGCGGCGCAATAAAGCGCGCGTACCGCACCGATCATCGCCAGGCATGACAAGTCGGCTTGTCCGGTTATCTGCTCCGGCCGCCAGCGACGTTGAAAGGCTGTGACCACGGCCTGAGTGTTCTCGTCATATGTTCCGGTGACAGACAGATCGTAGCCAATCGACACAAGCATTGCCTGCATGCGCTCCACAGACGCGCTCGTTTCACCGCGATCGAGCCCGCGCCCGCGCACAGTAGACCCATCCAGAGCCGGTTCAGGACTCGGCCAAAGGCCAATGCCTGCATCCGCCAGAGTTTGCCATGGAAAGTGCTCGCCGGGATCGCGCTTTCGAGTTGGTGCAATATCGCTGTGGCCGACAATCCGGGTGGGCAGAATACCATGACGAGACAGGATTGCTCGGCAGAGGCTGATCACCGCTGCGACCTGTACGTGTGGAAAAGGTGGTAGAACGTTTCCGGCAAGCGGGAAGTCATGGCCGCCATTGATGATCTCGATTCCAATTGACCGGGAGTTGAGGTCGTTTTCGCCTTGCCAGGCTGCGACCCCGGCGTGCCAGGCGCGCTTGTCTTCTGCCACCATCTGCACGACCGTGCCGTCTTCGCGCACGACATAGTGGGCTGACACTTCGGCGGCCGATTCGCAAAGCCGGGCTTCCGCCGTCTCTCCATCTTCCATGCCGGTATAGTGCAGAACCAGCAAATCCAGGGCTTCCCGGCGGTCATTGAAGTTTGGGCTGGGGCGTTGGATCAGCCGCATCAGGTGGGACCTCCGGTCTTGTTGCCGAGCGCTGCTTCCGGCATCGCCTTGTTCTGGCGCAGCACAATCACAAGCACGCCGCCCAGCGACACAACCGAGCCGAACATCAGGTTCATCGTCAAGTGTTCGCCCAGCAGGGTGATGCCAAATACGACACCCCAGATCGGTGTCATGAGCGTCAATGGTGACAGCAAGGAGACGTCATAGCGCTTCACGAGTGAATAGAACGCGCCATGTCCGAATATAGAAACGCCAATCACGGCGAAAGCTGTCGCGAGCCAAACCCAGATGCCACCCGATGCATAGGCAGTCCACTGGCCGGATTCCAAAACGGCTGACAGCGCCAATGTCGGCAAAAGGGAGAAGGCGCCCAGCCAGGCCTGAAGCTGAAACGCGGAAATTGGCGCCATCTGTTTCATCAATATCCCGCCATAGGCCCCGGTGAGCGCCGAGATGGCCACGAGGATCAAGCCATAGGACAAAGAGAACTCACTAGGATCAAAGGCAATGATCAAGCTGCCAGCGATCGCAAGCGTGATCCCGAGCCCGCGCCGCCAGCCGATGGTCTCGCCAAGAAAGGTCATGCTCATCAATGTTGAAAACGGCACACCGAGTTGGACGACAATGGCCACGGCGCTGGCTTCGGCATGGGCAAGGCCCACAAACAGCAGCCCGAAATGGGCCGCGCCGAGACACATCGAAATGCCAAACAGTCTGAGAAGGTCGCCGGGCACCGGCCGCAGCCACCACGCCAGTAGGACCATGATCCCCAGAAGTCTCAAGGCGGCGAAGAAAAGTGGCGGCACGCCAGCATCAGCTACCACCCATCGGGTGACAACCACATTCAGGCCCCATACCAGGCAAACCACGCATAACAGGCAAAAATCGGCAAAACGCATTCCCCACCTAGACGGCAAGCCGCGCGAAGCGAACCCTGATTTTACCGAAACTTCATCGCTTTATGGCCAGACGGAGCGAGAAGGAGTTTCTCCAATGACGGATGCCCGCATTGCCCGGCCACGCGTCAGCGTGATCATGACGGCGAAAAACGAAGAGGATCTCATCGAGAGCGCGATCCGATCCGTGCTGGACCAAAGCTTCAGGGACTTCGAACTCATCGTGATTGATGACGGGTCCACTGACGAAACCCCGCATTTGTTGTTTGGGTTGGCAAAAGCAGAACCCCGGCTCGTCTGGCATCGCTGTGCGCTGAGCATCGGCCGGGTGCCGGCGTTGAACCGGGCGCTTTCTGTGGCTCGAGGCGAGTTTATCGCTGTGATGGATGCCGATGATTTGTGTTTGGCTGACCGGCTGCGTCTTCAGGTCGATCATCTCGACGCGCATCCCGAAATCGGTTTCGTCGGGTGTGGGCACGATATCATTGACCGAGACGGCACGCCGCTGACCGCCAATCGCACCGGTATATCGGCAGACCTCCTGAACTGGATGGCACCATTTACCCCGCCCTTGATCCACCCCACCGGAATGATCCGAAAGACGGTGCTGACCTCCAATAGCATCCGGTACAGGTTGCCTGAAGAGCGCCGTGCCAGCGTTCAGGACCCCGACCCTCGGGCGGGAACTCACGGTGTGGCTGAAGATTTCGATCTTTGGCAGCGTCTGGCTTCTGTCACCGATGGCGACGTGATCGAAGGTTGCCACTTTCTCTATCGTAAGCCAGTTGACGCAACGTCTGCGCCGCGTCCGGCGCGGCGGCTCGCCAACACTCTGGACATCATGGATATCGCGCTGGCGAAGCGCTACACAGATGTATTGGAAGTGCAACGCCGAACCCTGATTTCCGTTCTGCGTGATGATATCTCGCTGTCGCCTGGTCAAGTCAGCGAGGCGTCTCGAACGCTTCGACACATGCGCGAAACCTGGATCAAACGCCGCCAACCCAGCGCCGCCGATCAACAGGCATCTGCCCGGCTTTGCGCGCGCTGGCTCATGCGCAGTCTCACCCAGCGCACCAAGACAGAGATGGTTGCCGGCACAGTTGCCATGGTTGGATCTGACTTCGGGCTGACCGTGCCTATGGTCTCGGAGGTCATCGACACCGGCTCGCGCCGCATGAAGGCCGCGCTATCCAGGCATGAGTGACTCAATCGCTCCGACGGGTCTGAAGCCGCGCCTGATCGAGGTCCTGCGGCGGCCCATCGCCGGTGGCGCGATCGGCATTACCGGTCTGCGCGTTGTCGGTCTTGCGACGGGCTTTGCGACAACGTTTTTTCTCGGCCGTGAGCTTGGCGCTGATGGATTCGGCCGCTACGCGCTGACACTGTCGATGGGGTTCGCCGTGTTCATTCCACTCCGGCTTGGCCTCGACACGCTGATGGTGCGCGAATTCGGGCGCGGCGATCCTGTTGCGGCGGAAGGGCTTGCGCGGCACGGCGCCTTGCAATGGCTGGTGCTCTCACTTCTGGCTTGCCTTTCGCTATTTATGTGGAGCTTCGCGCAGGGAAACGGATATCCGAGCTCGCATATGTTTGCGGGCCTTTCACTTGGTGTGCTCATGGCACTTCAGGCGGTTGCGGCGGGTGCACTTCGCGGAAAGGGACAGCCCGTACGGGCGTCCTTTCCAGACCTGTGCGCCCTACCGGTCCTGCTACTGCTGACAGCGGTTGGGCTTTTTCTTTTAGACCGTTTGAACGTCGACACCGCAATCATCGCGCTGGTCCTGTGCTGGTGTGCATCGACCCTTATGTCTGTTGCGCAGACCCTCCCCGCGCTGCAGCGATCGGATTGGTCGCGGTCGTCGGTTTCCCGGCACGTTGATTGGTTTGGCGCCAGCCTTGTGATTCTGGCGGCTTGCCTGATGGGTATGGTGCTTGGTCGGCTTGAGGTGTTGATCCTGAGCCTTAGCGCCAGTCCTGAAGCCATCGGACTCTTCGCCATGACCTGCCGCTTGGCCATGCCCGCCGAGAGCCCGCGCATGATCCTGCGAAAAGCCAGTGAGCACGTCTTTGCAGGGTTACATGAAAAGGGTGATCTTCCAGGGATCGCCTGTCGGGCGCAGCAGTTTGCGATGAGCGAGACAATGGTCACGTGCGTCATTGTCTTTGGCACATGGGTTATGGCTCTGTTGGCGGCCCCTCTTCTCGGGGAGGGCTACGAAAAATTGCCAACCCTGGTGGCGATTGTGGGCGCCGGCTACATTCTCAAGTCCATATTTGGGCCCGGAAGTCTCGTGTTGAACATGCTGCGGGAGACGCAAAGCCTTGCCGTTCTGACGTTAGGCCTGGTTGTCTTCTACGCCGGTCTCGTTTTTGTCTTGTCTTCGGCCCATGGTGCTATGGGGGCCGCGATCGCTTTCGGACTGATGTTGATCATCAATGGCGCCGCGTTCAGCACGCTTGCCCGCCTGAAATGCGGGCTTCGGACAGACGCATTCGGTGCCGGTGGCCATTAACGCTTTCTTTTCAGCGCAGGTGCAAATCTTGGGCTGAGCTTCACCTGCGCTCCGCGCAGCCTAATGGACATGCCTTATGGCCTACGAATTCCATCCTGGTCCTGTCACCGCAGGATACCGTCTCGCAAAAGGTATTGTCCGCCGGGCGAAGCGCGCGGTCACCGGATGCGATATGAATGTGGTCTACGAGCCCGAGTTTGGTTTTGCCTATGTGCCCGTTCCGAAAGTGGCCTGTTCGACCGTCAAAGAAGCGCTGTTTCGCGCCACCCGGTCGGGCGAGTTCGATGCTATCGTCCACCGCGACATTCCTCGGGTCCACTTCTACTATCACATCCACCAGCGCTATCATCTTTCAGAAACGCAGCTGTCCACTCTCGATATGTTTCGGTTCACCGTCATCCGGGACCCGGTCAAACGCCTGATCTCAGCCTACACAAACCGTGTTCAGGACAAACGCGATCTCGAACGCCAGGTCACGGATCTTTCCGTTTTATCCGCGAAATGCCTGCCACTTCGACCAGACATCGAGACATTCGCGCTGAATTTGACGACCTATGCGGCTGCGAACGCGTCTTTGAAGCACCATCTGAGATCTCAGGCGGAGATTCTTCGCGATCCCGATCTCTACGATCGAATCTATCAGATCGAAGAGTTGGACCTGCTTGCGAGCGACTTTGAAGCCCAAACGGGTCGAGCGTTGAACTTGCGCCGGGCCAATCCGAGCGTTGCAGCAAAACCGACCCTTGGCCCGTCAGCCCAGAGGGCTGTTCGTCAGTTCTATGCGGATGACTATGCAATGTTCCCGCAACTTTTGAAGTCAGCCAGGCAGCACCCGGTAGCAAGCGCCTCTGCTGGCCTGAAGACGGCAAGCTGAGAGGCGAGAATGGTCGACAAAAACTGGTCCAGTGTTCCAGAACGTGCTTACCGGCTGATCAACCGGGGGTATCGCAAGGCCAAAGCCGAAGTCACCGGCGCAGATATGCAGGTGATTTTCAGCGAGCGCGCCGGCTTTGCGTATGTGCCTGTGCCGAAAGTCGCCAATTCGACCATCAAACGCGCATTGTTGGATTGGATGGACCCAGTCGCTGCCAGTCGGGCTGAACAGCGCGGCCACGTCGAAATCCACGACTATTTCCGCTTTCGCCCGTCGTTTTTGATCACCGAAGATCGGTTCAAGGCGATGAATGTGTACAAGTTTGCGGTTGTCCGAGACCCGGTTTCACGTTTCGTATCGGCATATACCAATCGTATCCATGATCACCGTGATCTTGAGACCACGCCGACCGACATTTTGATGCTTGAAGAGGCGGGCTTACCGCTAAAGCCTGATCTCAACACATTTGCCCTGAACATTCAGCCCTATTGCGCCGCATGTGTTTCGATTAAAATGCACCTCAACCCGCAGATAAATGTGTTGCGCGATCCTGCCTTGTACGATCGGATTTATAGCGTCGGTGAGCTTGACCAGCTCCGGGCAGATCTCATCAAGACATGCGGTGTCACGTTGGATTTCGGGCGCTCTAACCCCAGCTCAATGAAAAAGCCGCAGCTCAGTGCGGACGCTTTGCAAACGGTGTTGCGCTACTATGCGCCCGACTATCAGGCGTTCCCGCGCCTGCTCAAGGGTCTTACGTCGAGCGACGCGAAGACAGCCAGCCCAGCGCGTAAGGCGGCAGGATAAGCGGCAACAACATCCAATCTGCCCAGCCAGGCGATTGAGAAGGGTTCGGCGCCCCGCCATTCTGTCCTCGGCCAAGACCGGCATAGTAAAGACGTTTCAGGACCCATGACAGCTTCTGGCGTTCCGGCAGAATCTGATGATGTACCAGCGCCTTGCCTTCGTAGACGATTGCTGCGCCCGATTCTGATACGCGCGCACACAAGTCACTTTCCTCGCCGCTGAACAATTTGCCATCCCGGCGACCGAGCCCGGTATCGAAGTACATTTGCGACGGAGCCGCGCTTTTCCTCACGCCAAATCCGGCACCAACCACGCGGTGGGCCGGCTTCGTCTTTGTGCCCCAGTCGAGAAGAGAGTACTGGTCGCGAACGATTTTGGCTCTGGCGATGAAAGGTTCCCGGCCTCTCCAGCGCGGCAGGATGCGAGATCCGGCAATTGCCGCACCGGGCTGTGACAAGGCCTGTGCCATCCGCGCAGCCCAATCCGGCTCCGCGATCGCGTCTGGATCGATGAATAGCACAATGTCGTTTTCAGCACGCTCCAGCCCCAGATTACGGGCGTGGGAAAGTCCCTTTTCCGGGCATTTCTCGCATTTGAACGCGATATTCGCCGTCGATCGGGCCATGACGGCCTCCGCCTCCGCCTGCGACCACCTTTGATCAAGGAACAGGACTTCGCCACGAATTCCGCTTTGTTTGGCAAGGCTGTCCAGCGTGTCTGCGATCAACCAATCGGGTTCGCGATAACGAGTGAAGGTGATCGTGACCGAAGGAAGGGTCATGGCAGATTAAGCACTCTTCGAGGTCAAGCTGGCTTGGAGCGCGGTCAATTCTTCGCGCACCGCTTTTTCGGGGAACTGACGTTCGCCAGCCTTCTCGGAGTTGTCCGACACCAGTGTGTGCATGTGACGAACCCGTTCCAGCGTAATTTCCAGCAGCTGGCGATTGTAGGAGATCAAATCAGCGATCAGGGCGAACATCACAGACAAGGTGCCCATAAGGAACAGAACGCCGCCCAGGACCAATGACTGCACCATGCCAGACCCGTCGCCGAACATGTAGTTGCCCAGGAAGCGGAACACCGGCAGCAGGCCGAGCCCCATCAGTGCCACGCCAATCCAGAGGAAAATCTTGAGCGGCTCATACATGGCGTAAACGCGCATCATGGTCTGGCCGGATCGCATCAGGAATTGGGGGATCGAGCGGAACAGTCGCGACGGACGTTCCACCTTGTTTGTCCGAATTGGAACGCTCTCAATTGTGAGGTTCTTTTTCCCGGCCTGTATGAGGGTCTCTGTGGTGTAGGAGAAGCTGGAGCGCACTGTCAGGCTGCGCGCGGCTTTCGCCGAAAAGGCGCGGAATCCACTGACCGCGTCGCGCACATCTGCCTGGGCCAAATGGCTGACAAACGCCGTGCCGAGTTTTTGAAGGCGTTTCTTTAACGGCGAAAAATGCTGAATTTGACCCGTTCTTCGGTCACCTACCACCAGATCAGCCCGGCCCGCCAGAACGGGTGCAACAAGAGCCTTGATGTCTTCACCGCGATATTGATTATCGCCATCGGTGTTGACGATGATATCCGCGCCGAGATTGAGGCAAGTGTCCAGGCCGCGTTGGAAACTGTAGGCGAGGCCTTTGTTCCGCGAGTTTCGAATAACGTGATCGGCGCCGTGCGCAATGGCAATTTCGCTCGTCCCGTCCATGGATCCGTCATCAATCACGAGCACTTCGACCGCTGCGACACCGGGAATATCACGCGGGATATCCGCCAAAGTCTGGGGAAGCGTCTCGGCCTCGTTGAGGCAAGGGATCTGGACGATCAATTTGGTCATGGGCCGCAGTCTTTCTTAGCCGTTTGCCAAATTCAGCCCTAAAAACACGCATTTTCCGTTAATTCGGCGGGAATTTCGAGAAAGACCTCGTTTTGTCCCGTTAAGCTCGATTTCAGTCCTACCTGCCAGAGTGCGTCCTGGACTGGACGGATTCTGGAGACCGAAATGGTCAACGCCCCATTGCAGGCTGAACTGAATACCCGCTCAACTTCGGCCTTTCTCGAAGGTGTTCAGCGTTACTGGTTGTTTGCTGTGCTGGGGCTCACGACGCTTGCGGTGCTTCTTGCCGCTCCAGCGTCGCTCGGCGTCGACGGGACGATCCACATCTGGATGGTTGATGCCATGGTGAATGGCGGTCATCTTCACATTGCCGAGCGAGGAGGTGTTGCCGCCAGCCCTGAGCTTCAAACCTTACTCAGCCATGATGTGAATGGTCGCGTGATGCCGCAATATCCCAGCGGCTACGCCGTGTTTGCTGCACCATTCTACTGGGCGCTTGGTATCAAGGGTCTTTTGTGGATCAATGCGTTCAGCTTCATGGTGGTGCTTTGGGCGACGCGCCGCATCGCGCTCGGCCTTTATGGAGATGAAACGCTCGCATGGATCGCCGTAGGCCTGACCGGCGCTGCCAGTCTCTTGCCGGGCTACGCTTTTATCATCCTGCCGCACATGTCTTCGCTGGCTTTGACGCTGGTTGCTATAGAGCGGTGCGTGTCCGCAACGCGCCGTGGCGCCACCCGGCCGGGTTTGGATTTGGCACTTGCCGGATTGGCATTGGGTGCCGGGCTGAACCTGCGTGTGGATGTTATTCTTGCCATCGCGGCCGTGTTCGTCTGGCTGCGTGTGTTTGGATTGCCGGGCGCGCGGCGCACCTGCCTGTTCTACTTGCTGGGCCTCGTGCCCGGTTTGTTGTTCGCGAGCGTTCTAAACGATGCAAAATTTGGGACGTTTGTTCCAATCAGCTACGGGCCCAAAGGGGGCGCGGACGGTGTGTCGAATTACGGCTTGCCAGCCATCGGATTGGGAATGGCGTTTCTTGCGGTCGTGCTGGTTGATGTCACAGCGCCGCGATTTCAGGTTCTGCGCAACAAGACTGCGCGTTTTCTCGCCCCCAAACACCTGATTTGGGGGGGCGGCGTTGTTTGCGCCGCAGTGTTGCTTCTCGCTCCCCTGCGAGAGCTGGCGTTCAACATTTACGTGCTCGTCGTGAACCTTCAAAGTGCCGGTGACTGGCAGGTGCGGTTGGGGCTGAGCCGAGACGAGTTCGGATTTGCATCGTTTTATGGCCTTAACAAGAAAGCGCTCCTGCAATCGATGCCCTTCGCGGTGCTTCTTCTGGTCCCCGCTGTGGATCTGGTGCGTGGCCGAAACTGGAAAACACACTCATTGGGATTCGGCGTCATCGCCGCTGTAGTCTTGTTCTACAGCCTTAGCCAATGGCATGGTGGCCTTGGCATGAACATGCGGTACTTCATTCCCGCGGTGCCTTTTGTCGCTATCCTATCAGCCTTTGGATTGGTGCGGCTTATTGCGTTGGCCCCCCCGGCGCGTCCTGACGAGCAGACAATTCGATTGGGGATTTTGCTCGGCATTGGCCTTGTCCTGATGTCGGGCCTGTCAGGCACCCATACGCCAGCATACAAGACCGTCGTGTTTTATGCGCCGCTGATCCTGTCTGCGGGACTCTTAGTGACGTTGACCGTCTTGATGGTACAAAGTGCGCACAGCGACAAAGCCGCGCCAGCTTTCGCCTGGTTTCTTGCGGTTGGCGTGGGTCATTCCGGTGCCATCGGCGTCAGTGACGCTGCCTACTATCACTCCCGTCTCGCCGGCACGCATGCCACCAGCCAGGCTACCGTTCAGACCTTCCCGGACGACGCCCTGGTGGTTTCAAGCGTGGAAGAGATGTTCCTGCACGCGAAGCTGGACGGGTTGAATGTCACCAATCCACGCGGTGCTGGGCGTTTAAATGCCGTTGAGATCGTGAAAGCCCATCAACTGGCCGAGCGCTGCGTATATTTACATGGGTTTCGCGCCCGCGGGCTGGTTGAGGAGGGTATCGGCGGCGCTTGGGTGACACTGACCCTTCCAGGACAAACCGGACCTATGGCGGAGTTTGAGGTGCATGAGGCCGATACGCATCGGTGTGCTTTCAAGGCGAATTAGTCGCCCCAAACTTCATGGGGAAGCGCATTGATGCGCCCGCTCATATCCCGCGTCGCCTGGCTAACGGGCGCCGATGGGCTCAATCTCGCTTGCCATGCATTTCCGACCACCGCCTTGATGGGTGCGCCCGCACGATAGGGGCTGGTGGCAAACCGGTCCCCTTGGCCCACGGATAGACTCGCGAAAACCGGCTGCGTGGCAACAAAATCCAACGACGCGGGCAGCATGTTTGAATCGGCTTCCCATGGGTCTTGCGTCAGGCTGGCGCCAAGAACTGCGCCGCGTTCGCCCTCAAATGTATCGCAGGTCGTGCCTTGCTCGTGGCTCAGGCGCCCGCAGATCGCGGAAAGCAGGGCAGCCTGCGCAGACGGGGTGGGCATTGGAAAAACAGTTTCAGGGTCGCCAGCTGTCTGGCTTTGACCCCTTTCAGCCGAGACAGAGCCGCCACCGTTATCCGGCTCGCCAGTCGCCCCTGAGCGTTTTGTGTTCGGAAGGGGATTAGGCAAAGCCTGACTGGGAGGCGGAATGATGAGTTTCGGGGTGGGCGCTTCGGCGAGGGAGTAACGACCCTCAAGTGCTTGCAACAGCTCAATCGGTCGCTGCGTGTCCTGAACGAGTTCAATAATGAGAGGGCCGCGATCAGCCTCGTCTGAAAGCTCGATCTTGCGCTGAGCCGCTATGGAGATCGCGGACGCGTGAACGCCCGCCACAACAACAACAATTCCGGTCCGTTCGAAGACCTGTCTACGCGATACCCCTGACATAAATGCAACAGTCGCGAGAAGAGCGGCCCTTGTCGCCTTAATTCTCGGTCAGATTCGTAGTTTCTTGTCAGGCGGGAACGGCGAGCTTTCCAAGCGTTGCCGAACGGTAGTCGTTCATCAGCGCCTCGGTCATTTCACCGGGCGTATATTCCATCCCGGCGATCTCACGCACCGGCGTGATTTCAGCCGCCGATCCGGTGATAAAGCACTCGTCAAAGCTTGGCAGTTCATCGGGGAAGATGGCGCGTTCCTGAACTTCAATCTGGCGGGCCTTGGCCATGGCGATCACGGTCTGGCGCGTGAGGCCATTGAGAAAGCAGTCCGGCGTCGGCGTGTGTAGGACGCCATCTTTCTGAAAGAACACGTTCGCGCCCGTCGCCTCTGCAATTTGGCCGCGATAGTCCAGCATCAGCGCATCGGCATATCCTGCGCGCTCAGCGGCGTGCTTCGACATGGTGCAAATCATGTACAGACCGGCGGCCTTGGCGTCATGGGGTGCTGTTTCCGGACTAGGGCGTTTCCAGTCGGCCATGGCCAGGCGGATACCGGCCATCTTGTTGTCAAAATAGTCGCCCCATTCCCAGGATGCTATGGCAAGATGGATTGTATTGTCCTGGGCCGACAGACCCATTTTCTCTGCCCCGCGCCAGGCCACTGCGCGAATGTATGCATTTTCAAAGCCCGTTTTGGCGATGACGTCGCGCTTTGCGTCTTCAATCTGGTCCACGGTCCAGGGTAGTTTGAAATCAATGATCCGGGCAGAGTTTTCCAACCGGATCGAATGATCACGTGAGCGGAAGATCTGGCCGTCATAGGCGCGCTCGCCTTCAAACACAGATGAGCCGTAGTGCAGCGAATGGGTCAGGACGTGGACCTTGCTATCGCGCCAGGGGATGAACTCACCATTCATCCAGATGTAGCCGTCGCGGTCGTCGAAGGGGATAAATTCCATTGTCTTGAAGGTCCTTGCTTGCGCATGGGGTGGGAGACACGCCATTCTCAGAGGATGGCCTATGAAGTCAACCGAAGTCGACAACCGTCTCCCGATTCTGCGGTGTCTGATACGCGCCTTTATCTGCGCGACGAAGAGCTGGATCGAGGCGTCGGGCTAATCCTGGCGGGCGAGCGAAGGCTCGCTGACGTTTGCGAAACCGTGCGAAAGGATACCGGTCTCAGCCGTAGCGAACTGCAGGCGCTTTTAGCGATTCACTATCAGCCCGGCCTGACAGTATCGGATTTGAGAGCGCGCCTTGCCACGACCGTGCCGACTTGCGCTCGGCTGCTTGCCGCTTTGGATGCGCGTGGCCTGGTTGATCGCGAAGTAGGCGGTGAGGATCGGCGCCAGCGCCAACTCAGGCTGTCGGCGGAGGGTCTGGCCCTTTGCGACCCGGTGGCCGCAGCTTTGCGCAAGGCGTTGAGTTTGGCTTACAGGGACGCTGGGCCAGAGCGCGTTGTTGGTGCGCGGGCGTTGTTGGAGGCTTTGATCCGATGAGTGATGCGCATCTCCTGATCGTTGATGATGACGACCGGATCCGTGATTTGCTGAAACGGTATCTCATCGGTCATGGGCATCGCGTAACAGCGGTGCCCGATGCGGCCGCAGCGCGGAAAATGCTGCAAACCATTGATTTCGACCTGGCCATTCTGGACGTCATGATGCCGGGGGAAGATGGATTATCACTGTTGCGCGGGTTGCGGGAAGAGATCGACACGCCGGTCATTTTGCTCACGGCAAAGGGCGACCCCGCTGACCGGATAGAAGGCCTCCGACTTGGGGCAGACGATTATATCGGAAAGCCGTTTGAGCCTGAGGAATTGTGGCTGCGCATTGGCGCGATCCTGCGCCGCAGTGTGCAAGATGGCGCGGGCGCAGACATCCAGATTGCCGGATTGACCCTCGATCCAGACCGCGGCGAACTGTCAAATTCGGATCGCCGTGTCCGACTGACAGAAGCTGAGACCGCCTTGCTTTTGCGCCTGGCCGCCACGATGGGCCAGCCAGTGAGCCGCGAAGATCTTGCAGATGCGGCGTCGGCAGGCAGTGGTCGCAGCGTCGATGTTCAGGTCACCCGCCTGCGTCGTAAGATCGAACCTGATCCACGCGACCCGGTCCATTTGCAGACGGTGCGGGGTGTGGGATACCGCCTCCTTCCAGACAAGGGATAAACCATGTCGGCTGACTCCATCGCCCCCTTCGGTTCGCATGCTCCATCCCTCTGGGTGCGTACCTTGTTGGCGGCCTCGCAGAATACGGTGCTGGGGCGTGGTCAGGCTCGTCGCCTCATTTCACGCATGGTGCGTAAAGCCCATCCGGGGCCGATCGACACATATCTTTGGGGCAAGCCCGTTCGCGTCTATGTGGGCTCAAACAACAATGAAGTGAAAGCGCTGCTCAACCCGTCCAGCTTTAACCGTGCTGAGCTTGAGACCCTGCGGGCGCACCTGCCGCGCAGTGGCGGGGTGTTTGTCGATATTGGCGCCAATGTCGGTATGGTGACTCTTGCGATCTCCGCGCACATGTCCAGCGGCACGGTGGTGGCCATAGAACCCCAACCGGCGATGTTTAAACGCCTGACGTTTTCTCTGGACCAATCCTCGGATGAGGCCATTCACCATGTCCTGGTCAGCGCTGCTGTGGGGCCAGAGGCCGGTCACGCCGAGCTTGCCGTGCCAGATCAGCCAGGTATGGCCTCCTTCGCCCTGCCTTCGGAGTCTGACGCGGGCACAGTCACGGTGCCGGTCAAACCCCTCTCGACGATCCTGCTCGATTCAGGGGTAACACATATTGATGCCCTTAAAATCGATGTTGAAGGATATGAGGATCAGGCCCTGATCCCCTTTTTCGCGAGGGCAGACAGGTCTCTTTGGCCGCGCTTGATCGTGATGGAACACTGCCACTCCGAACGGTGGCAGCGCGACGTGGAAGCCGAGATCCTGAAACTGGGATATGAAACGCTCAGCCGCGACAAGCAGAACGTGTGTCTGTCGAAGGCGCCGCCGTGATCCGCCTTAGAGATGTCATGCCGAAGGGCTTTTGGCCCCGCAATGTCCTCATCATGTTTGTGCCGATCGTGGCCATGATGGTCGGCATGACCTGGTACTTCTTTTATGGCCATATGCCGAGTGTGAATGAGCGTCTTTCAGCCTCTGTCGCAAGAGATACCGCGCTGATCGCCATGACCCATGACCGCGATCCGTCGGTCACGCTTTCAAGGCTCGACCTGATCGCTGATACTCAGGGACAGACCCTGGAAATCCGGCAGGCTTGCCCGGTGGATGACAATCGCGCGCGCATGGAGCGACGCATTCCGACGGTTGTGTCCGCGCTGGATCATTTCCTCGACAGACCGTTTGAGATCGCTTTCGTCGGCGACAATGACGATATCCTGTTCTGTGTCCCCAGCGGCACCGATATCCTCGTTTTCACGATGCCGCGCAAACGCGCCGTCATCATCAATGGCCATATCTATATCGTCTGGGTGCTGGGCTTTGGCCTTCTTTTGCTGGCCGCTGCATTCGGCTTTTTGCGCAATCAGGTGCGCTCCATATTGCAGCTGACCGAGGCTGCAAAAGCTTTCGGCCGAGGTCGCGACATGGCGCACTATAGCCCATCTGGCGCAACGGAAGTACGAGACGCCGCCCGCGCCGTTCTTCAGATGAAGCAGAGGCTGACAGCGTTTACAGAACAGCGCACAGCGCTTTTGAATGGAGTGAGCCACGACCTTCGAACGCCCCTGACCCGTTTGAAACTGCAACTAGCCATGATGGGGGAGAGTGAGGATTCCAAAGCGGCCCAACGCGATCTCAATCAAATGTCGGCCATGTTGGACGAGTATCTGGCATTTGCGCGCGGTGAAGAGCTCGAGCAGGACCAACCGGTGAACTTAACATCACTCGTCAAAGACATTTGTGAGCAGATGGAAAAGCCGGTGACGCTGTCCAGCCTGGACATGATCTCGCTTATGGGCCGCCCGATGGCCCTCAGGCGGGCAATCACAAACCTTATCTCAAACGCGGTGAGCTATGGGGGAAAGGTGGACGTGGTGTTGAGGAAAGGGCCTGCCGGCGCCGACCTGATCATCGACGATGACGGGCCGGGTATCGCGCCGGAGCAACGCGAAGAAGCGTTTCGCCCGTTCACCCGTCTCGATGATGCGCGCTCGCAGAACGTTGCCGGGACCGGTCTCGGTCTTGCACTTGCGCGGGATACCGCCCGCGCCCATGGCGGCGACGTACGCTTGGAAACATCACCGCTGGGTGGTCTCAGGGCACGGCTGAGGCTACCCGTCTGACAGGCGATGCATTGCCTGATCGCCAATCTGGTGTCAGCTTGCAGGCGAGTCGGCGAGAGGGGAATACTCATGCGTGCAGTCGTCATTGCAGTTTTAGGGCTTGGTCTGGTCGCGTGCGGGCCATCAGATGTTACAGAAATAGATCCAGAATCTGACGCAACGGAACTGGCGTCTGACAGCGTGAACGAGGCCGCCGATATAGTCGATGGCCCCATGCTCGGATCCTACTGCTATCGTTTTGAAGATGAGTCCGTTACCGAAGGCCTCGAAATCGAAGTCTACGAATCTGGCGCCGTCGATGGATATCACTTCGGTACAATCCACGATGAGGAAGCCGGATATTTCGCAGCCTTCGAAACACAGCTCACCGAAGGCGTATTTGGCGATGGCAATACGGTGACCTTCCAGACCTATACGGAAGTGGATGGCGATACCCAGACCGGTGAAGACCTCTGGGAGCTGACTGCTGATGGAGCCAGCCTGGCGCTATTTGATCAGTCGGCGACGCTTCTGCCTTTCAGCTGTTCGGACCTGATCAATTCGATCTGGCCACCCATGGAAGAGTAACGCCTATTCGGTAAGAGAAAGAACGACGGCTCTCACCAGGGCGTCCTTGCGTTTTTCCATGTCCGGCAGCTCGTCATAGGGGATGAGCATGGGGTGCGTCTTGCGTTTTTCGTCTTTGACATCGCCATGCACCCATCCATCGCGCTCTTTCTGGGCCATCCATTGGTCATGCTGGGCGCTGTGGGGGGCGTCCGGATTATCCAGAACGTAGCAGACGCTTTCCAGGGTCGAGTCCCGCATCCACTTCCTGGTTCGACTCCATGGCGGTGGAGCGTCTTGTCCATGCGCCGCTGACCAGGCACGGATTGCTTCGTGAACGGTGCGGGCGACAGCCATGAGTTTGGCGTCGCTTGGGCGCGTTGTCATTCCACGGTCCTCCAGTCGGCCATCAACTGCAAAATACCCTCATCCACATGGACAGCAGAGTTGTTGTTATGGGCCAGGTCACCGGCGTTTGGTCCGGTGCCGTAGGCGTGGACCCCGATGACGCAAGCGCGGTCATCATCATCGATCACATAAACGGGCGCGCCGGACTGGCCGGCAAATGTGTCCGCAGGATAGTAGACCCGCTGATCTGCAACGGCTGTGATCGGGGTTGCATGATGCCACATTTCTGTGGCGCGTTTGCCGCCATCGGTGATCTTGTCGCCCGGGAAGCCGGTCACATGGCCCCAAACCCGATTGAGCCCACCGGGCTGGCGAGAGGCCACACGAAACCAGCCGAGGTCATCGCCGATGGGCTTGTCGAGGTGGATCGCACCAATATCAACCCTCGGATCATAGCTGGTGGCCCAGCCCTCATGGACTGAAAAATGCTTGCCCTCTATGGGTCCCAATCGGTGCAGGAACGGTTCCATGTCTTCGCGCGGTCCCGCGCGGCCTGGTCTGATTTCGATCCGCTCGATTCCGGGTGCGCCTTCAAATGGCATAAGGCAGTGCCCTGCTGTGACCAGGGTTCGCCGACCGATCAGGAAGCCGGTGCCGTAGTTCAGCAGCCCGCCTTCATGCCAGATCACCAGCGAACAGATCATGCGGAACGGATCTGTGACGGTGTCAAGAATTTGGACGCGATTGTCATCGCCAATTACGGTCTCGAACCCCTGGGCATGGGCGTCTATTTCGCCCAGCTCATCTTCGCTCGCCAAACCGCGCCGCAGATAGCGGCGACGCACATGGGAATCGTCGTCCTGGAAGGGCACGTAATTGCCGGGGATCATTGATGCGTTGCCAGCACGAGCGGGCGGTGCGCCTGCGCCAATCGGTTTAGCGAAAACAGAATGCCCGCCGCGGCGGATCTCCTGCAGAATGGCATTGCCTGCATGGACCATGGTTTGTCCCAGAAGAGACTCCTGGCCTGGCGGCATGGACGCCGCATCGGCGGCAATCGCAGCTTTGATCGACTGCAACCAGATGCCTTCATTGGCCTCATAAGATGATGGCGGAACCTTGTCTTTCGGCGAAAGCCGCGGCGTATCTGGCCGGCCTCGGTGATGGATGCCGACAAGTTTCCATGTGCCTGCCTCAAAGACCGGACTGCCTGAGCTGCCGGGAAGGCTTGGCGTGCGGTAATGCAGGTTGATCGGTGCACCGTCGAGGACAGGCGGTGTTCGCGGAGCTTTGCCAGGTGGACAGGCATTGTGGTCCAGCAGCAACTCGTCGCCAAAGGAGTAGCTGAGCTTTCGCTCACCAGGAAAGCCCAGAATGACCACATGCATGTCGGTGCCGTCGCGGTCTGCGCTGCGGCGTTTGGGCAAGTAGTCGGTGATGTCGGTGTCGCTGAGTGGTGCAGCATCGGGCGGCAATGCACGGACTGGTTTCAGCACCACCGTGTCATGGGCGTTATGACCTGACGCCCAGAGCACTGATTCAAAGCCCACCGTGTATTCCAGATCATTGCCGTCGGTGGGGTCGATATCTACAAAGACCGCTTGGCAGCGCTTGAAACTGGAAGACAGCGCGGCGTCATTCTGGGCCGTGACGTGGTGGTTCGTGACGATGACGGACTGACCGGCCCAGCCAGCGTGAAGCGCGCCGCCATCCATAACAAAGCCGGTGCCGCCGGGCACCCATTCACCGCCGCGCAACACCTTGATCGCGCAGATGGACCGGGCACGGCGCACCGCGCCGGTCAGGCGCGCCACATCCACCATTGAGCCCGCTGCCTTTCCATGACCTCGTTTGCCGAAATATGCCTCGAAGCCGGCACTGGTTGTTGCGCCATCGGTTTCGGCATTCTCCAGATCGCTCTGGATGAGCCGTGCCTCTTTCACAGAAAGTTGGACCGCTTCACGGGGCACGTCATCGACGGCGTCGTCATCATCTTCGCCGGCAGGCTTGTCCAGGTTCAACAATGCCGCTTTCTGTACACGGACAATTGAGCCGCCTGTTCCAGGGTCATCCCCGGAAAGGGTCCAGACTTCCTCCAACTGGCGTAAGCTGGAGGCTAGGTTAAACGCCGTATTGGCCGGGTTGCCAGCATAGGCGCCATAGCACCGTGCGGCATCTTCCATCTGTCCAAGGACCAGGAACGCTTCCCCGCACGTGGCGAGGGTCCAGATGTCATTGGGCGACGATCCTTGCCCAAGGGCGGCACGCAGATCATCGCTGTGAATGTGCAAGATCGCTTCGGCGATGCGGCGTGCATCCTCGTCCCGGGCCCAGCTGCTGCCGCCATTGGCGAGCGCGTCGCGCGCGGCGCGGGAAATGAGCGCGGCGGCATTGATCGCCTGATATGTGGAACCCCTGCCTTTGGCTTTGTCCCAAACAGCGAGATACGCCTGCGCGGCTTCTTTAAGATCAGTGGGATCTGGCCGCGACAGTTCGGCCAGACCTGCCTCAAGTTGGTCGTCCGTGACCACTCCACCGCTCGCGGCGGCGGCGTCTGTGATGTCTGAGCGCTTTTTCGAAAGCGCCAGAGCCGCGTTCACATAGGTTTGTTTTAGCCCACGGCCGAGATTGCCCTGAGCCGCTTTCCAGACATCAAACCGGTCCTTGTCGGCCTGTGTGTCGGGGTCGGCGTCATCGGTGGCATCGATCAGTTTTCGGGCTTCGCGGATTGCCTCACGCAGGCGCTTCAGCTCGATGAGCGCCTGGATTTCCTTCTGCTTCAAACGGGGGGTGGACAGGCCAGACCGCCCGGCCAGCAGGCAAAGGACGAGCAAAAGCGCAAACGCCCTGCGGTCTTGCAGGGTCTGGGCGACCTTTACGAGCTGATTGGCGCCTTCCGTGCCAAGTTCTTCGGCCTCTTCGATAAGCTCGGCCATGGTCTCGATCGTTTGCATTCGTGCGGACTCGCGGCCAATGGACAAGACAGCCTTGCGCGCGGCTGTAAATTCGCTGCTACCCTCGGCGCCGAGAATGGCTGCCAATGAGGTCATTGTTACGTCGCTCATGCGCCAGTCTCCCCATTCGAGTTAACACCGAACAGGGGCGCTGCAATTTCATCCGGCGACAAGGGCGACAGTCCCATGGCGCCTGCGCTCTCCTGTCCGCTTGTCCAGCCATGGGTGATGGCGCGTAGGTGATCAACCCGGTTGCGCCAGCCTCTCCGGAAAGACTCCAGCCGTGAGTTACGCGCCATGATCCGCTCGAAAAAGTCCCAGCGGGCATCCAGCGCACGGCGCACCAGAATAGCGGGGTCCATCGCGAGAATGGCACCTTCGGTTTGTGGTCCGAAGACGCCGTCCACGGAATGCGCTGGTAGACCGGCACCGCGTTGCATGAACTTCATCGCAGGCGTGTGGCCATGGTTCACACACGCATCAAACAGAACCAGCGCGGTGGCGTCTGTCGGCATGCGGTGGCAATGGCCGGCTCGCCAGTAGCCTTCGTAATAGATCGTCTGCACTTCGACCTCAGTGATATCGCGCACGTGGCGACGGGGCTTTCCCTGTTGAGTCCGCCACGCATCATAGGTTCGCTGGGTTACGCCCATATTGGTCGCACCACCCGGATCATCGGGGTGATCAACATAGCCGCCCTCATTCACGCGCATGATGTGATGGCATTTGACGAACCGGTCATACTCGCTGGTGACTGACGTCACCGGGTCGGACGCTTTCAATTCATCATAGGCCTGCTTTAGGAAGACACCGGCCGTGCCCAGCCGGCCGAGCAGGCCAAAGCTCTCGGCATTGGTCATCAGTGGCTCGACCTTTTTGCGAGCGGCTGCATAGATCCGCCGGCTGTCGGCTGGTACAAGATCTGGCGACAGGAAGACCGAACGGCGAAAACCTTCCAGCGCACTGGCTGTGTCGCCCGCAAGGATCTGCGCTTCAAGAGTTCGCCATGCGGTGTTGACCTCCGGCACGCTGCCCCAATCCGGGCGTGTGGACTCGCAGTTAAGCTCGAACACAACATAAGGCGCGCCGTCCCAGTTGCGTCCCTTTCGCGTCAGCGCGCCGCTGGCCGCGTCGACCGAAAGATCGCTTGGAACGTCATCATCGGCAATGAGGGCGTAGTGCCCAGCTGGCAGGTCTCCGGCAGGCGTGAAAAGCGCACTGAGATCCATGTCGAGCAGTGCCAGTCGGACCATGCCTTTTTTGTCGGACAGTGCGTCGAAGGCGGTCTTCACCGTGTCTGCCACATCCAGTGCTTGCCGGCCGAGGCCAAGGGCTGGCGCCGTGGCCGATACGAACTGCGCAATCGGCGATTTCACCACCGCCTCAAGCATTGAGAGCGTGTCGGCGAGATAGTCTTTTTGCAGAACGCCTCCGAAGCCGATCTGGATCGGACCGGCACCGCGGAACACCAGTCGGGGTGTCAGTTGTTTGTCGACGAGTAGAACACGGTCCAGCCGACGAAAGCTCTCGGCATGCATCGGTGCGCCAGCGCGACCTTCATAGTGCGGCAGTGGCGCCCCGACCTGGCTTCCGGCATGGGCCGATGCTCCTGCCATATTACCGATCAGAGCGTCTTCAACGGCGGGCGAGAAAACACCCGCAAGCCGTGTCTGCTCATCAAAATTGGTCTGGCCCAGAACACCAAAGATATACGGTCCATGCTTAGACAGATTGATCTTGCCCTTGGCGAGACTCACCCGTCTTACCGAGATCGAAATATAGGTTTCAGCGGGGGTAAAAACGGTAGGCTTGTCCGACAGGAAACGGACGAGGGAATGGCCATCTGAGGCGGCGAGAAATTCTGCGGTATGCATCAGTTCAACTCCTTGGTCTCGCGCGCGGGCGTGCTTGAAGGGGCAAGGCCAGCAGCTTCCAAGAGGACAAAGTCGGTTGGGCGTACAAGGACGCGCAAAGCATCAGGGCGTTCGGGCGCATAGACCTGTGCCGACTGTCGCGCCAGCGAATTAGAAAGCTCGCCGATGTAGCGGATGTTGTAGACTTGGCTGCCTTGCGGCAGCTGGTCGAATGTCACCAGATCCGGATGGCGACGGCGGTTCACATCTTTCCTTGCTGCGTGCTGGAATCCGCGAAGTCGCCGTTCCGCACACCAGCGCAGGTGTTCAAGGCGTGCGAGATAAACAAGTTCGCTGGGGTCTTCCGCCAAGCTTCGACCGGGCGCTGGTGATGGCAGTTCATTGACTGATGGCGGCAGCGGATGATGCGCTGCCAGCCAAGGCTGAAGGTCGAATCCCGCCGCGTGGATGAGACCGGGCACGAAGGCTGCGGCCGACCGGCTGGAATACCGGTTCACTTCCGGCACATGGCTCCAGTTTGTCGGCGGGGTGTCGCTGTAAAGCTCGTTGTGAACCGTGTGCACTGCAAACGCTGCCCGGTCCGGCTCTTTCTCGAGGATGCGCGAGGCCATTACAATGTCACCCCATGCGCCAAAGGCCACCACGGGCATACGCGACAGGACCGCGCTGGAATCGCTGGCTGTGTCCAGGCGAACATGGCTACTGGCGCTTTCACGCCCGCCGCGCACGCAAGTGAAGATCGGAAAGGCTATTTCGTCCTCGACCAGTGTTTCCTCATCGATCAGACGAGCAATGGTCTGTTTCAGGCGTGCGGCGAGGATTGCGGGATCGGTATCATCGCCCGTGGCGATATAGGCCGCCGTGGGTGGCGCCTCGGCGAGCCGTCGCGATAGTTCTGTGAGGTCGCGCTGGGGGTCGTTCAAATCGAGACTGATATGGACGCCGTCGAGCACCTCATTCCATTCCGGGCATCGCTGGGTAAACCGCGCCCAGCTTGCGCCATCGGGGTCAATGATGGTGAAAACCTGCTGGCGGTCTGGATCGATACGCTGGGTTTCACAAATCTCAGTGAGAAGCGCTTCGCCGATGGCGCCAAAGCCGACCAGAACGATGTGCTGACGTCTCCGCTCTGACAGGGTGAAAACCGGATGAGCAGCCAGCACTGCTCTGGCGGCGCATCGGCTTTCGCTTATCAATTCGACGACGCTGTCCAGCGCGCCATCCTCTGCCTGCTGGCCGTAAGGCACGACCTTGTGGACGCTGTAGTCCAGTTCTTCACGGTGTTCGAACCAGCTATCGTCGACACAGACATAAATGTGGGGGCCGCGGCGAGCGGCATTGCCCGGCAACCGTTCCGTGCTTTCTTTTCGCGCTGCGGTGTCGAAATCCTGGGAATTGAATACGGACGTCGCAAGGTCCAATCCGGCGGCATTGTCGCTGTCGGCAAACACCAGCGACCGCGCGCGATGGGCAGCGCTTTCTTCAAGGACAGCATCAATCCCAATACCGGAATCGCGAGACAGGATGCCATCTCGAACCGTTTCCTTGCCGCCGGGATAGAAATGGACAACGTGCAAGCCGGCATCAGCGGCCGAGGTGGCTATCTCATAGGCGAAGTCCCGATCGCCAATCACCACGATGTGGTCTCGCCAGGTCCGTTTGCAGATCCATGTCAGGATGCCTTCGAGGAACAGGCTGACGACAACTTTGAAGAGCGTTGTGAAGAATACGACCGCGCCCAACCAGCGCGCCACCAGCAACAGAAACGCCGCGACCGGCTCATCCCGAACATCATCAATGGGCCGACTATACGTATCTGATAGGGTGTTGACGGACAAAGACCGGTAAAGCGACTCTTCAATCCGTGCTCCCAGGCTATAGCTGGTTTCATCAAGCGCCAGCATCCACCCGGTGAAGGCAAGACAGATCGAGAATGCGCCACCGGCAATCAGCCACTGGACAGGCACATCCCAGGCCGTCTGGCGTTTCCGACGTTTGGTCTCCCCTCCGGCCATTCGTCTTGTCCCTCCAGGTGCCTGGCTCAAGGCGCCCTTCTGCAGCCTCGATTAATGCCCGCCCCATAACATTTGTTAAGGCGGACAGCCGCGCGGGAGTCAATCAAAAGACTGCGGCGCTGCGGCTCAAGAAAACAGGATGAGTGAGAAATAGCCTTTCTGGTCCTGCCAAACCCGCTCTACCTTCCAGTTGGAGGTGGCGGCCAGTTCACTGAGCTGGCTCAGCTCGAATTTGCGGGAAATCTCCATAAGGATCCGCTCCCCCTTCGGCATGGAAAAGGCATGATTTGCCAGAGAAACTTGAGTGGCGCGCTCTGCCACCAGATAGAGTTCCATCCGCGAGGCTGCTTCGTTCCAGACGGCCTCATATCGAAAAGCATCCAGATCGAATGTTGTGCCGAGAGCTGTGTTCAGGTGGGCCAGACCGTTCAGGATGAATTTCGCAGTCACCCCTTGGCGGTCATCATATGCGTTCTGAAGTATGCGCGGGTCTTTCTTCATATCCGCGCCGAGCAGGAAGCGACCTTCAGGCCCAAGACTCTTTCGAGCCCGGCTCAGAAAGGTCAGGATTTCGTCATTGGTGAGATTGCCGATGGTCGAGCCCGGAAAGAAACCGACCCGCTTTTCTGCCGCACCGGGAAGGCCAGACAGATCGATCTCGCCCGTGAAATCTGCCACAATCGGTGCTACGATGAGGCCGGGAAAGGCTTCGGACAGGGATTTCGCCGCGTCCTTCAGAAACGGCCCCGACACATCGATCGGTACATAAGCGGCAGGAGATTCAAGGCCGTCCAGCAAGGCTCGCGTTTTCACAAGCGCGCCCGCGCCATACTCGACAATCACCGCGCCCGGCCCGATTTCCTCAGCCATGTCGCCCAGATGATCTTCGAAGATCTGCCCCTCCGTGCGTGTGAGGTAGTATTCTGGAAGCTCGGTGATGGCCTCGAACAGTTCTGACCCGAGGCGGTCATAAAGCCACCGAGGCGACAAGCGCTTGGGTGTCTGTGTTAGTCCAGCCAGAACTTCGGCAATCAAATCTGCATCAAGCGTTGGGTTCATCAATCGGCATCCCGGGCCAGTCGAAGGCCGGAATATTGCCAACGTTTCTCCGGCTGGAAGAAATTGCGATAACTTGAACGGATATGGCCATCTGGCGTGGCGCAGGATCCGCCGCGCAGAACCATTTGGCCACTCATGAACTTTCCATTGTACTCGCCGACCGTTCCATCAAGCGGCTTGTAGCCGGGAAAAGGCAGGAAGGCGCTGGATGTCCATTCCCAGACGTCGCCGAACAATCCCACAGGCGAAGTTTCACCGCCGCGCTGGGGCCGGGGACGCAGTCGGCCGGAGGTGACGAGATTTCCGGTGACCGGAGTTTTCGCCGCAGCGTGTTCCCATTCGAATTCGGTTGGCAGACGCGCACCGATCCAGCTGGCGAAGGCGTCAGCTTCGAAATAGCTGACATGGCAAACCGGTGCAGCATGATCGACCGGCTGGAACCCGCGAAGTGTCATGGATTGCCAGGTCGCGTTTTCGTGCGCCCAATAAAGTGGCGCGCTCCATCCGTCCGATTGGACCCGGGCCCAGCCGTCAGACAGCCAGAGTGATGGCGTTACATATCCGCCGTCTTCAATGAACTCGATCCACTCTCCCGCGGTTACGGTTCGGCTCGCCAGTTCGAACGGATGCACCAGCGCCTTATGGCGCGGGCCTTCGCAGTCGAAATGGAACGTGCCGTCGTCCGCGCCGATATCGACCAGCCCGCCATCAAATTGGTGCCAGGTGAGCGGGTCGGGCTCAACATTGTGCATCGGCAGGGGTTCGCCGCCGCGATAGGCCGGATGTGTCGGGTTTTGTGCAAAAAGGTGGAGAAGGTCGGTGAGCAAAAGTTCCTGATGCTGTTGTTCGTGGTGCAGCCCCAGTGTGGCGAGTTCGAGGATGTCAGGGCAATAGCCTCTCAAAAGGGATGACATCGCCTCGTCGACGTGGCGGCGATAGGCGAACACCGTCTCCAGGCTGGGGCGCGTAATCATGCCGCGCTGGGGCCTGGCGTGCCGCTCGCCAGCGCCTTCATAGTAGGAGTTGAACAGGAAGCCGAAGGCGGGGTCGAACTCTGTATAGCCGGGCAAATGTGGCTTCAACAGAAACGTTTCGAAAAACCATGTCGTGTGTGCAAGGTGCCATTTGGCCGGGCTGGCATCGTCCATGGATTGCACAACGGCATCTGCCTCACTGAGGCCGTCACACAATTGATCGGTGTCAGAACGGACGGCTCGGTATTTGGCGCCAAGATCGGTGTCTGGCCGCCTGCGAGCAAAGCGGTTATTTTCCATTGTGCCTCCTGGCGACCTCCATAACGGCTCGCGCACTGCTCAGCCAGTGACCATCCTATAACAGTTTTGCAACGCGCCAGCGAAATATAGGATCAAACCCCGGAGAGGTCGTGCAATCACGGCAGTGGCGGTGTAGAGCAACGTGAAGTGGATGGGGGTCGAAGTCCCTGAGGAGACAAGCGTTTTGGGTGAGATTCATCTGCACAAGGGCGATCTGCCCGATACGATAACCTTTGGGGACATCGTGGCCGTGGACACCGAGGCCATGGGTCTTGATCCCCACAGGGATGCTTTGTGCGTCGTTCAGCTTTCTGCCGGCGATGGCACGGCACACCTTGTCCAGTTGGAGCGCGGTTACAATTGTCCCAACCTGAAAGCTCTGTTGGCAGACACCAAGGTCTTGAAGATCTTTCACTTTGCCCGTTTCGATGTGGCCATGATCAAGGCGCATCTGGGAGTTGATTGCGCGCCGGTCTGGTGCACCAAGATCGCGTCTATCCTGGCGCGCACCTATACCGATCAACACGGCCTCAAACATGTCTCCAAAGAGCTGCTCGGCGTTGACCTGTCCAAAGCCCAGCAAAGCTCGGATTGGGGCCGTGAAGACTTGACCAAGGCGCAGCAGGAATATGCCGCTTCCGATGTCTTTCACCTGCATCAGATCCGCACCGGGCTGCTGGCAATGCTGGAGCGCGAGGGTCGTGTCGAGCTTGCCCAGGCGTGCTTCGATTTTCTGCCGGCCCGCGCGGCGCTGGATCTTGCGGGTTGGGCTGGACTGGATGTGTTCTCCCACAGCCCCCACAGGGGTTAAGCGATATATGGACGTGTGCGCTGCAGCAGTGTCACGAACTGAGCGCTTTCTTGCCACGCCCGCATCAGATAGACAGAGACCAAGGCCAGCCCAATGGCCCTAACCGAGGCTGATATGACACCAGGGACGACAGCCGAAACAGACATCGCCTGGACGCCGCGGCGCCAGGTAACGCTGGAGCAGACGCGCCGGCGAACCCAATTCGTGCGGGTCATGCGGATGGTTTTCACTGCGGGTGCAGCGATTGCAATCGGTGTGATGGCCGGCCCCGTGATCGCCAATGCCGTGTCAGGGCTTGGAGATGGGCGCCGCAGTTTTGCCGCCAACGAGATCGTCACCATGGTCAATCCGCGGTTCACGGGCCGCGATGCGTCCGGCGACCCGTATGTGATCACGGCCGAGGAGGCTCAAAGACGCCGCGCGGATGAGCGTGTAATCGATTTGAAAAACCCTAAGCTGATTGACCAGCGCGGCACGCAGATCACGGCCCCGGAGGGCACGTTCGATCAAAGTTCGCAGACCCTCGACCTCTACCGGGATGTTCGGGTGCGCGACCAGGCAGGTTATAATTTTCAAAGCACCAGCGCCCGTTTTTACATCACCGAGGGCCGTGTGGTTGGTCTCGAACCGCTTCGCGGCCTGGGGCCTCTGGGCGATATCCGCTCAGACTCCTATGAAATAACAGAAGATGGTGATGTCATCACCTTCACAGGTAACGTGCAGATGGTGTTTGAAGAAGCACCGCGGCCTGAGCCAGTGGATGACTTAACCGATGAGACAATCGATACGAGTGAGTTAGAGGTGATCAATGGTGAAGATGGATAGCCGTTTGGCGCGGTATGTATTGGGGGCTGCCGCATCGGCGTTTCTCCTGGTCGGGAGCGCATCGGCTCAACTGTCGTCTGAAGGCGGGCCGATCCGTGTGAACGCAGACACGTCTTCAGTGTTGGAGCGTGAACGCCGCGTCGTGGTCATCGGCAATGTGGACATTGTACAGGGCGATGCGCGACTTCGCGCAGATCAGGTCACGCTGTTTTATTCTGATCGCGATGGTGAAACCGGAGGTGGCGGCATTGGCGGCAGCTTCGGAGACATCGAACGCATGACCGCCGTGGGCGACGTCTTTTATGTGACGCCGGATTTGAAAGCCCGGGGCGACACCGGAACCTACAATGCCACCACAGACGTCATCACACTGACAGGCGAAGAAGTGGTGCTTATCCGCGGTGAAGACGTCGCCACGGGATGTGAACTGGAATTGAAAGTCGCCGAAGGGCGCTCCAACCTGAAAGGTTGTGAGGGAGACGGTGTGCGTATTCTGATTATGCCGGAAGGAACGTCAGAGCCGTAAGAAGTTCGCCTGGCAGGGGAAATCTCTTCGGCCGCGCTAAAGGCATTTTAATCACGCGGCGTTATGCCCATCTCGTGGGAAGCGGCGCATCGCTGCTTTGAGGAGCCAATGGGATGAACACTGCCAGTGAAGGTTTGACGGTCACCGGCCTTGCCAAGTCTTTTGGCAAGCGACAGGTGGTGCACAGTGTGTCACTGGCGCTGCAGCGCGGCGAAGTGGTCGGCTTGCTTGGCCCCAACGGCGCTGGCAAGACCACCTGCTTCTATATGATCATGGGTCTGATCGCCGCTGATGATGGTGAAATCCGCATCGACGGCGAGGATGTTACCGGGCTGCCGATGTACCAGCGGGCCCGGCTCGGCATGGGCTATCTTCCCCAGGAAACATCGATTTTCCGTGGCATGTCTGTGCGCGAAAACGTGATGTCGGTCGTAGAGCTGTTTGAGAAAGACAAGAAAGTACGGCGCCAACAGGTCGATGCGCTTTTGTCTGAACTCCATATTGATCACCTCGCCGATCAGTCCTCGACGTCTCTATCTGGCGGTGAACGTCGCCGGGTTGAAATCGCCCGCGCGCTGGCATCGCGCCCGTCCTTTATGCTCCTCGACGAGCCGTTCACCGGGATTGATCCGTTGGCGGTATCCGACATTTCAGACCTTGTCCGCTTTCTGAAGCAACGCGGCCTTGGCGTACTTATTACCGATCATCAGGTTCGTGAAACACTCCAGATCGTGGATCGCGCCTATGTCATGCACGATGGGGCCGTCCTGTTTGACGGCACGCCTGACAATGTTCTCAACAATGAAGACGTTCGCCGTGTGTATCTCGGCGATCGGTTTGCTGCCTAGAAAGTGTAGTCTCCATGTCCATGCGGCACCGTCTCGATCTGCGCCAAAGCCAATCCCTGGTGATGACGCCGCAATTGCAGCAAGCGATTAAGCTGCTGCAGCTGTCGAATATTGAACTCGCCGAATTCGTGGATGCGGAGATCGAAAAGAACCCGCTGCTTCAACGCGGTGAGGGCGAGGATGGGGCGTCAGGCAATGAAGAGTCATCAGCAAGCGACGATAGCGGACTAAAACTTGATGACTCCAGCGGCCTGAACGAGGCGCGCGAAGCGCTCGATGCGCCCACTGAGGACGTCTATGAGGCGGGCACAGGCTCTGATGTGGCAACGCCAGCCAATGCGGCTGCTGGGCCGAGCGCAACCACGGACTGGTCGAAAGCTGGCAACGGCAAATCGATGGGTGAAGACTTCGATCTCGAGGGTACGCTGACCACCGATGTGTCGCTGAGTGAGCATCTCCACAATCAGCTGAACATGTCCGGCCTTGAAGGCGCTGACCGTCTAATTGCCTCGCGGCTCATCGATGAGACGAGCGAAGATGGCTATTGCCGAGCAGAACTCCATGAAGTGGCTGAAGCGCTTGGCGCAGAGGTTTCTGAAATCGATCGCGTCTTGTCGGTCTGCCAGGGGTTTGATCCCACCGGTGTGATGGCGCGCTCCATCCCCGAGTGTCTCGCCTTGCAACTGGCTGAGAGAGACCGCCTGGATCCTGCCATGCAGGCGCTTGTAGAGAATCTCGACCTGGTGGCCAAACATGATATCCGTCAGCTGAAAGAGCTATGCGGTGTCGACCAGGCCGACATCATGGATATGCTGGAAGAGCTGCGGCGCCTGACCCCACGCCCCGGCGCCAGTTTCTCTGGCGAAACCACCGTAGCGGTCGCGCCGGATGTGTTCGTTCGTGAATTGCCTAGCGGTATGTTTGCGGTGGAGTTGAACGCCGAAACGCTGCCGCGCGTGCTTATGGACCGCGCTTACTATGCCGAAGTGTCCACGCTTCCCATGCGCGAACAGGAAAAGGAATTCATCACTGATTGCGCGGCTAACGCGACATGGTTGATCAAGTCGCTGGACCAGCGAGCTCGGACAATCCTCAAAGTTGCGCGCGAAATTGTGCGCCAGCAGGACGCGTTTTTTGCCCATGGTGTGGCCCATCTGCGGCCGTTGAACCTGAAACAGGTGGCCGATGCGATCGAGATGCACGAGTCGACAGTCAGTCGGGTTACGTCCAACAAATACATGGCTACACCACGCGGCCTGTTCGAACTTAAGTATTTCTTCTCGGCGGCGATTCCGTCGACAGGTGGCGGGGAAGCGCACTCAGCGGAAGCGGTGCGTTACCGAATAAAAACACTGATCGAACAGGAAACCGCAGCCAACGTTTTGTCAGATGATCAGATCGTTGATATCCTGACAGAATACGGAATTGAGATTGCGCGACGCACTGTCGCGAAATACCGTGAGAGTCTCGGCATCCCGTCATCGGTGCAGCGCAGACGTCGGATGCGCCAGACGGCCTGATCGGGCACAATGGTCTGGATGGCGGGCACTTCGCTCGCGGACACTTTGGTGCGTTCAGTTTGCCAGGCCGAACAAAAAGAAAAGGAGGCCGGTTTGCAGATCAAAATTGCCGGACGAAACGTCGATCTTGGGGAAGCGCTCCAGGAGCGTATCGCGGCAGGACTTGAGGGGGCCGTTACAAAGTATTTCGACCGCCCGGGTGATGCCCATGTGACGGTCACCAAAGAGGGCCACCAGTTTGAAGTTGATTTGAATCTGCACCTGCCATCCGGAATAACACTTCAATCGGTTGGCCAGGCTGGAGACCCCTACGCGGCGCTGGATGTGTCGCTCTCAAAGATCGAAAAACGGGTTCGGCGTTATAAAAGTCGGTTGAAAGATCACCATCGCGCGGACCGCTCGCCATTGCCAAGTGAGGATGCGGCAAGTTTTATCCTTGCGCCAGCGTCCGAAGATGAAGAGGACACGCCAGATTTCATTGCGAATGGCGCTGATGAAACACCGCTGATTGTTGCGGAAGGAAATGCTCAAATTCACACCATGACTGTCTCAGAAGCTGTCATGCAGCTGGAACTGACAGAAAATCCTGCCCTTATGTTTCGAAATGCTAGGCATAGCGGTCTGAATATGGTCTACCGCCGCGCAGACGGACATATCGGCTGGGTCGACCCCAGCGGAGACGACAAAACCCCTTAACGGATCCCCCATGGCGATTGATCTTTCGGACCTGTTGGACCGCGGCGTAACGCTGATTGAAAACAGCTGTTCCAGTCGAAAAACATCTATTTTGCGCCTGTCTGGCGCGATGGCAGACAAACTTGACCTCGATGAACGCCAGGTGTTCGAGGCGGTCATGCAGCGTGAGCAACTCGGGTCTACCGGCGTTGGAGAAGGCGTTGCGATCCCGCATGCGCGAATGCGCGGCCTTGAAGCGCCCGTGGGCAGCCTGATGCGATTGTCGGAACCGGTGGAGTTCGATGCCGTCGATGAGCGTCCCTGCGACTTGATATTCATGCTTCTGGCGCCCGACAGCGCCGGCGCGGACCATTTGCGTGCATTGGCCCAGGTGAGCCGCGCCCTGCGCCGCGCTGATATCCGCGATGCCCTGCGTAAGGCCGACTCAGCAGAAGGCCTACGTCAGGTGCTTTGTCGGTCCAATGCGGTCAGCAGCTCCGCGGCTTAGTGTTGTTGAGGCAATAGAAAACCCACTGTTCGCAGTGGGTTTTCATCGTTAAGGCCGATTGCTCTTAGTGCAGGCTGGTCGGGACCAATTTATGGGCTCTGGCGGCCGCGAAAGCTGCATCGCGGCCTTCAACGATCGCAAGGCGCTGGCCGTCGGAATTATGGACTGCGAACAAATCGTCCAGGGCGTCCAGTTCAGCAATCGCATTGGCGGGCAGGATGTGTTCCAACTCCGCTTCTGAAATGGGGCGCACGTAAACCAGCGTGTTTCCATCCGCTCCGATGGGTGTGTTTGTCTCTGTCATCGTCGTCACCTTCCATTCAAGACAGGTCGTCGAAGACATGAATGCTGGCGTTCGGTTCTGCTTAGGCAGCAACCTGACCAACCATGTCTGACTATAAGGTGGTGGCCCTTTCGCAGGGCTTCAAGCGATGAAGTTAAGGCCATTCAGTGGCGCTCACGTTTGCCTGCGATTCAGGCTAGAACGCTCAAAATCGGGCGATTTTGGGAAAAAGATCGGTCTTTAAGACAGTCCGGGCCTTCCTTTTGTCGAGCAACCTTCAGCTCGACCCATCGCGAAACTGCAGGGCCCCAGCGGGTGATGAGGGGTAAAAGCTCGAACCGGAACCCGCGCTATGGGTTAGTGGGCGGCACCGCGCTAAAAATATTTGGTGGAGGTGAGAGGATACTCCTCGAACCGACAAAGCCGCGACTGCGGCTCGGGCAGTCAGCCCGCCCCGCCGGAGGGCCATCGGCCCAAGAGGCATAAAATGGTGGAGCCAGGCAACACAACACCAGCTACTACTCGATCCAGTTGAGTAACCTAATGCCCTAAAATCTTGATATTTAACACCGGTTTGAACTTGACCAAGTACCCTCAAATACGCCCTACTGCTCTAGCCTTTTGTGGTATAAAGTGAGGGATGAAAACGTGGGGCGAGTGCAAAACAGACTGAACGCGAAATTCGTCCGCTCGGTCAGTGAGCCAGGCCGATACTGCGATGGCAATTGTCTTCACTTGGTCGTGCATCCTGCGGGGACCAAAAACTGGGTTGTACGGACGATGGTACGTCGCCGGCGTCGCGATATCGGCATCGGTGGCTTTCCGATGGTTTCCCTTTCTGAAGCTCGATTGATGCGCGACTCTATAGTCAAAGAAGCTCGCATGGGGGGTGATCCCCTCCTTGCGAGGAGAAGGGCTAAGGAACTACCTACTTTCGCAGAAGCGGCATATCGCGTGATCGAAGAGCGCCGACCAACCTGGCGGAGCGACAAGCAGGTTGAGATCTGGCGAAACTCGCTGAAGGCGTACTGTTTTCCAGTCTTCGGTGATGAGCCAGTCGACAGCATCTCGCCCGCTATGGTGAGGCGTAGTCTCGAGCCGATCTGGACCTCAAAACACGATACCGCAACCAAAGTTCTTCAACGCGTGCAGATAGTCTTCAAATGGGCAATCGGCAATGGCTACCGCAGCGCTGCGAATCCGTGTGAAGGATTAAGAGAAACACTGCCTCGAGTGGCAGTTCGCACAAAGCACCTTTCTGCGCTGCCATGGCAGGAGGTTCCGGCGCTCATAAGCGACCTTAGAGATGACTCATCGATCAGCGCCTTGGCGCTCCAGTTTATCATCCTTACGGCCTGCCGAACGAACGAAGTTCGTCGGGGTGGATGGTCTGAAATCGAAGACAAGCAGTGGCGTATCCCAGGTGAGCGCATGAAGATGGGACGCGAGCACGTTGTGCCTCTGACACCGCAAATGAGCGCCGTTCTCGAAAAAGCCCGCGGTCTCGATGCCAAACTCCTGTTTCCCGGTCAAAAGCGCGGTGCATTACTCTCGGACATGACCATACTGAAGCGGCTTCGCCATCACAGACCAGGCGATTTCACCGTGCACGGCTTTCGCTCTGCCTTCCGCGATTGGGCTGATGAATATCATAAGGGCGACGGGACCGTAGCCGAAGCTTGCCTCGCGCATCGCAAGGGTGACGCGATAGTTCAGGCCTATGCCAGATCAACGCTTCTCGAAAGACGCCGAGAGCTGATGGAGACTTGGAGCAATTTTGTGGAGCCACTAGGAGCAACTATTGGCTTTCCCTAGATTTCCATCGATGGGCCAGCTTACCGTCCAAAAACCGTTCAACTTTTTGAAGAGCATCTATGATTATCCTGCGTCGATCCCGCTGTATCCGGAGGATGGCGTCACAACTGACTGGGACGCAGACACGCTCGAACTTATTGCCAGAGGACTAGCAAATAGTCGGGATAGGTTCCACCAGGTCGAGGCAGTGCCAAAAGAGTTCAGTGTCGGCTCACTGATAGATTTTTTGACCAGAGTGACGGCCCCCCAATCGGATTGGTTTGCGCCGTTGATGAACGGCAGAACCCCAGAACCATTCTTCGCTATAGAGTCCGAACAGGTCCGAACAATCTTCAAGAAGATCATTCTACATCACGCGGATGCTGGTTCTTGGGTTTTTGTGGGTCGGATGCACCCTGCTGCCGATCTTCGGTTTTTGCCGATCGAGTTGCTCAAAGAACTGGATTTGTTCGTATCTTTCAATCTGGGCCGATATGACCTGCTTGAATATTCCATCGAGTATGTTTTTCGACGTGACGAGCTTAGTTATTGCGCGGAACAGATTCGGATACCGAGGGGAGCTGTCTCGATCAACAATTTGATCGATGACGCTAAGACGTTCCCAAACCCCTTGAAGTTGGAAGAAGCGATAAACGCGGCGACAAATCTGAGTAAATACCTCGCAGACGTTTTGCCGCAAACAGATGAAGATTCGAACGACTTCGCATCCCCGTCCTACTACAGCATCTACTGGGCTCGAAGCTTGATGGAACGTTGTTACGTGCCGATATCGTCGTCGCAATTGGAGTTGGTCACTCAGCGGCCTTATCCGAATCGAGGACAGTTAAGGGGTGATGTTCCTAAAGGCGCGACATCAGAAACTCCGTCCGGTGAACATCCGTCAACAACAAGAGACGAAGAAAGCTCTGATCGAGGTGGCGGGGGGCGTCCGAGCATTGCTCCTCATCTTGAAGCGGCTGCGAAGGTGTATTTTTCTAGCCTAGGCTGGCCCGAACAACAAAACACCGAGGCACTAAAGAAAGCTGCCGCTCGGATCGCTGAGTTTATTGCCCCGATGTTTGGTTCAACACCTGCTGTCTCTTCAGTTGAAGAACATCTCCGAAGACAGGGTTACCGAACAACACACCCTTCTGATTGGGACCGAGAGCGTATCGCGCAGCTGTTTCGGGACGTTCCAAAGAACCTGATTAGCTAGGTTTAGGCAGGTTTGGAGAGGTTTAGCGAACTAACAAAGCAAACTGAATCAGTTCGAACACAGGTCATTCCTAGTTTGAGGAGTGATCAATGGAAACGAATGACAAAAGACTGATCTCGACCGACGAGGCAGCTGCTCTCCTTGGCCTGTCACCGCGCACGCTTGAAGCGCTACGATTTCGGCGTGAGGGTCCTCCCTATGTAAAACTTGGCCGGGCTGTTCGCTACGACCTCGGCGAATTGGAGGACTGGATAGCGTCCAATCGTGTCGAACCGACGGAGGCAAGCGATGGCTAAGTCGAGATCGGCCTTCATTTGGATCTTACGGGCGCGTGAAATTGAGGGACTGGCGCCTTCGGAGAAATCGGTTCTGAATGCACTCGCCTCTAGAGCGGATTCCAATGGATTTTGCTTCCCAGGATATCAGCGTCTTGCGCATGATACGTGCTACTGCAAGAAAACGATCCAGCGTGCCGTCGCCTCCCTTGAGAAAAAGAAACTCATCCGGCGTCAGCAGCGGAATCAATCGAATGGGAACAAAGGTGGTTGCGACTACGCTTTGACCCTCCCAATAGGTTTGGGCGAGGGACGGAAAATCCGTGAAGGTGGACATCCAGTTCCTACCGACGGGGACCCAGAGTCCGCACAGAACTACCAATATAGAACTACAATGAAACAGGATGGGCACCCGGCCAGACAGTTCGAAGACCGTCTGATAGCTGCGCTGGGCGACAGGTTTCAGCCATTACGGTTCAGGGAAACGCTCTCGGTGTTTGAGATCACACGTCATCTTGAAGAGCTGGACAAGTTGAAACGCCAGAGCAAAGAAGCTGCCTTGTTGGAACAGTGCGAGCAGCTCGCTGCTGATCTCAGGCGGTCCAACCGTCACCTGGAGTCTTGGACGGCACTATGGATACGTATTTCTGATTCCACCAACGAACCATCCGATACAAGATTGGAGGAAACCGCACCCACCGAGGCGGAGAAGGGACGTGTTTATCTGAAGCTGTTCGGTATGGTTCAGCGGTCGGGACACACTCGAGAGATGGCTGAGCGCGAGTTGCAGGATGTCACGGTGATTGAGACCTCAACGACGATCCAGATCACCGATGATGTTGGCTGTGCATGTCAGCGGTTGAGAGAACGCTGGTCGCAGAAACTAAGATGGCTGGCCGACGAAGAAGACTGCGACATCGAACTGTTCTCGAAAGGTCGATTGATCGACAGCATCAAATGTCGGCATCGGAGGCATGGTGGGACTGCCTAGCGCGACCCCTAAGGAGGGGGGTGGGCAAAAGTCGAGCGATCAGGCTTCCAAGACCAGCGGGGTAATGATTTTTTTTGCCGCGCGAATTCTCCGTATATTTTTTTTTCAAAAAGGACACGATCGAGCGTCTTCTAGTCTCCGTACCGGTCAAAAGCCTACGGTCAAATGGATGTCCGCAAACCGCTCGAATCGGATGCTTCCCTACGAATTCGCCACGTGCGCTTCCTGCAGCTGGGCGGACCTTAGCATGGCGTTCAAAAAACAGCCGTTCGCTCGGCTTTGCGATATGCTCTCATTCAAAGATCGACTAAGGTCTGAAAGCCTTAGGATGGCGATGGTGATACCGTCCTGTCCGGTTGAGCGTGATCGTCTCGCACGTGTTCAAACGCACCGCTCAACTCTGTCAGGCCCGCACCTATGGAGAGTGCCAAATGGTCTGACCCCATAAAAGGAGAGGACCCATCATGGCTGATACCGAGTACGAGAGTTCCATCGATACAGTTTCGCCGTTCAAGACCCGTTACGACAATTACATTGGTGGTAGTTTCCGTGCACCGGTGAACGGTCAGTACTTTAAGAATGTGACGCCAATCGACGGCTCTGTTGTATGCGAAGTGGCCCGCTCAGATGCAGCTGACGTAGAACTTGCGTTGGATGCCGCACATGCAGCAAAAGCGGCCTGGGGCCAAACGGCTGCCGCCGAACGTGCAAATGTGCTGCTCAAGATCGCCGATCGTATCGAAGACAACCTCGATCTTCTGGCGAAGGCTGAAACCTGGGACAATGGCAAACCGATCCGCGAGACAACGGCTGCGGACATTCCACTATCAGCTGACCATTTCCGATATTTCGCAGGCATCCTTCGCGGTCAGGAAGGCACCATGTCGGAGATCGACAACGACACGATTGCCTATCACTACCACGAACCGCTTGGCGTGGTTGGGCAGATTATCCCGTGGAATTTCTCCATCCTGATGGCTGCTTGGAAACTGGCACCCGCATTGGCCGCCGGTAACTGCGTCGTCTTGAAACCTGCTGAGCAAACCCCGGCCGCCATCATGGTCTTTGCAGAATTGATCGATGACCTGCTGCCTGCCGGCGTCTTGAACATCGTCAACGGATACGGCGCTGAAGTCGGTGCGCCGCTCGCCAAGTCCCCGCGCATTGCAAAGATTGCCTTCACCGGTTCAACGGCCACGGGGCGCATGATCATGCAATACGCCACGGAAAACCTGATCCCGGTCACGCTCGAGCTTGGCGGCAAGTCGCCAAACATTTTCTTCTCTGACGTGATGGCGGCCGACGACGCCTTCCTCGATAAGGCGGTCGAGGGTTTTGTGCTGTTTGCTTTCAACCAAGGGGAAGTCTGCACCTGCCCCAGCCGGGCGCTGATTGCAGAAGACATCTACGAGCCCTTTATGGAGCGTGTGCTTGCGCGGGTGAAAGCGATCAAGCAAGGCGATCCGCGCGATCCCGAAACCATGGTCGGCGCACAAGCCAGTGCAGAGCAGCAGGAGAAGATCCTCTCCTACTTCCAGATCGGAGCAGACGAAGGTGCTGAGGTCTTGGTTGGCGGACGAGCCGCGGATGTCGGGGATTACCTCTCGGGTGGATTCTACATCGAACCCACCGTCTTCAAGGGACACAACAAGATGCGTGTCTTCCAGGAAGAGATCTTCGGCCCCGTTGTCTCCGTGACTACTTTCAAGTCACCTGACGAAGCTCTGGAAATCGCCAATGACACACTCTACGGCCTTGGTGCGGGTGTGTGGTCGCGTGACATGAACACCTGCTATCGGTTTGGGCGGGCAATTGAGGCGGGCCGTGTTTGGGTGAACAACTATCACGCATACCCGGCGCACGCAGCGTTTGGAGGGTACAAACAGTCAGGAATTGGCCGCGAAACCCACGCCATGATGCTCGGCCACTACCAGCAGACCAAGAACATGCTGGTGAGCTATAATCCCAACAAACTTGGTTTCTTCTGATCTTTGGCGCTCTTGCCTAGCAATGAGAATTTGGGTCCCGGCTTCACTTGCGAAGCTGGGACACTTTTTGGGTTGTCTCAATTTCAATCAAAGGCAGAATTCGGTTTTCGCTTTTGCAGTCATCACCCTATGCGCTTCAGGGCTCCACGCAGCTCATGTCGCGGCGCCTGACGTTACCGAACAGGCAATTGTGGGCTAGTCCAACGCCCGCCCGCTTCAAGTGACAGCGTGTCATTCCCTATAGCGCGTGTCACATTCTATCTCCCGCGCTGATCAAAACCGCTTTTGACCAGCAGGGACCGCCATGAACATCAGCTTTTCCGTCGCGACCCGCATCTTTCTGTGGGCCTACGCGACCATTGTCCTACCAACCTGGGCGCTCATCTCCAGCCTGCCCCTTTTCGGACTGTTTATCGAAGGAGCCACGGATGTAGAGCGGCTGGGTGACGCGGCTTTTCTGTTCACCAGCTTTTTTGCCCTGGCCGGGTTCTGGGGTGCGTTGGCGCTGATCGCCGCGCCCGGCGGCAAGGCGTCCGTCTCTGGATTTTTGAGGGGAAAACCCGGCTTCGTGTCTGCCTATGCCACGCTTTGGATGGTCGCCTATTGGGGCTTCAAGAGCTTGATTGTGTGAGCGCGAGCGGTCGCGGCGTTCTGGCCCAGGTGCGACCAAATCGCGGACGGAAGTCCAAGCGTTCTCCTATTTCGTATCACAGATACAATAGGAGATAGACCATGACCAGAAACGACATCCGACAGCTCGCCTTCTCCATGATCCGTCAGGCGCGTTTGTTTAAAGCGCAGGGCCAAACGGACCTCGCCGCATCGCTCGTCAAACGAGCCGAAACGATCCGCAGGTTTTCAGCATCCATGGTTCAACCTGAGCCTATCCTGGCGCCAGTGCGCAACAACCGGCGCTGACACCCAAACTCGCCCCACAAGAGAAGAGACCAATGAGCAGAATTATCGAGATGATCACCGGCCGGGCTGATCACGCCAAACCAACCGCCGTTGAACAAGAGGTTGAGATACACGGACCGAACGAAGTGGTGCGTATCCAGACAGTTCGGCTGAGCCCAAAGAACCAAGAACCGAAAACGCCGCGGTTACGTTTGGTTGAGCGCCGTCGTCGCCGCACAGGTCGGCGTTTCTAGCGACAAACATCCAACACTTCACACTCTGAGGAAAACCCATGGAAACAGAGCCAGTGTCTTACAGCACCGATGCTGCAGTCCGCGCTCTGCCGGATCGAAGCTGTCTCGTCGTTGATGATGACGCGCCATTTCGTCAACGATTGGCGGGCGCTCTGACGCGACGAGGATTCATCGTATCCGCTGAAAGTTCAGTGCGGGATGGCATTGAAATCGCCAGAGCAAATCCGCCGGCCTTCGCGGTCGTCGATCTCCGGTTGGATAACGACTCTGGCCTCGATGTTTTGGAAGCATTGCACGCTCATCGTCAGGACGCGCGATCAATTCTATTGACGGGCTATGGCGCTCTGCCAGTGGCTGTCTCAGCGCTGAAATGCGGGGCTCAGGACGTGCTGACCAAGCCCGCGGATATCGATGACATCGTCAACGCGCTCATTACAGACCCCGCGGAAATGCCTGACGCTCCGGTGAGCCCAATCTCACCTGACAGGGCACGCTGGGAGCATATCCAGTCGGTCTTCGAAAAGTGCAATCGCAACGTCTCTGAGACGGCGCGGCAACTCGGCATGCACAGGCGAACACTTCAGCGCATTCTGCAGAAAAACGCGCCCCGCTAGCACAACCGCGCAATGCGTCGGGCGAGAGGCATCAACCTCACAACCAAACACCCACGCAACTGAACAGAAATTGGAGAGCCATTTATGGCAACTGTAACAATTATTGGTGGTAGCAAAGGCATTGGCCTTGAGACCGTTAAACGGGCGCTCGAAATGGGTCACCAGGTCACGGCGTTCGCACGTTCAGCCTCGAAAATCCGCATCTCAGACGACCGACTCAAAAAAATCGATGGAGACGCCCTCAATCCTGTCGATGTCGAAGCCGCCGTTGCGAACGCAGATGTGGTCATCCAAGCCCTCGGCGTTCCCTTCAATTTGAAGCTGTTCACCGGCCCGATTACATTATTTTCGGAGGCTACTCGTATCCTCATTCCGGCACTTGAAAGTAGCGGTGTCAAACGCTTGATCGCGGTGACTGGATATGGTGCAGGCGACAGTGAAGCGACGATACACCCTCTCCAAAAGGCCCCGTTCAATTTGGTGTTTGGGCGCGCTTATAGCGATAAGTCGGTTCAGGAACGCCTCATCCGCCAAAGCGGATCGGACTGGGTCATTGCGCGCCCAGGCGTCCTTTCGAACGGACTGAAGACCGAAACCTACGAGATCATCACCGAATACGACCAGATGAGAAACGGAGTGATCTCAAGAGCTGACGTTGCTCATTTTCTAGTCGGTCAAATTGACAGCGACGCCTATGTCGGCCAGGCGCCCGTGTTGAGAGACGGACTGTTTGTGGCAGCTTAGCTTGAGGCAAGTGGCCAGCAGTAAAAAGTCAGGTGGATCACAAAGTCTGTTTCAAAGCGCCGACTATCGTAAGTCGGTTGAGGATTTCTCACACGCATCACCCAGGACCTTTTGTTGAATCAGACTGACCCATTCAACGCGCCGCTGCGTAACTATCATTGAGAGATTTGTTCACCGAAAAGGAAAAAATGATGACCAAGACACTTAAGCTGAGCTTTGCAGCGATCCTATTGGGCGCCACCGCTTTATCTGCTTGCGAAGCAGCAGACGAGGCACTTCCCGAAGCCGAAGAGCCTGCCGAGGTCACGGAGACCGTAGCCGGCACACCTCCGGCGGAAGAAATCGCAGAGGTAGTTGAGCCCACAGGCACGATCGTGGCCGTCGCCGTTGCAACGGAAGACTTGTCCACGCTCGTTGCTGCTGTCACGGCGGCTGAGCTGGTTGATACGCTCAGCAGCGAAGGCCCATTCACCGTATTCGCGCCACCAAACAGTGCCTTCGAGAAGCTGCCTGAAGGCACAGTCGCAAGCCTACTCGAGCCTGAGCAGAAGGACACCCTAACCGGCATTCTAACCTACCACGTGGTCTCCGGTGAGGTGATGGCTGCAGATCTGGTTGCTGCAATAGGAGCCGAAGAAGACGGCACCTTTGAAATCACTACCGTCAATGGTGATACGTTGACCGCGTCGATCGTCGATGGAGCGCCAATTCTGACGGACGCTGCAGGAAACACATCGTCGATCATCGCAACAGACATTGATGCGTCGAACGGCGTTGTTCACTTGATCGACACTGTCGTTATGCCCGGCTAGCGTTTCGCCTCACAATACCGACAAGAGAAACCCTGGGCCCGTTGCCTGGGGTTTTTTTTTGTGGTTTCAGCGGTTGACGAGGAAGCAAACAGCACAAGCAAACGAAAATTCTAAAACCGCTTTCTCAGTTCTATGCGCCATCCCAGTCCCACGGGATCGAGCAGGTCCTGTTGAAACAATAAAGGTGTCTCTCCACCGAGGTCGCGAACCTCGGTAGTGTTTTCGAGCGCATTGGCAACTCCGATCGTCAGCCGGGTCTCTTCCAGTATCGGTAAGACGTCGAGCAGATGATCGGCATAGTTGAATTCATAGGACAGGCTTAGCACGGCACGGAGTGTGTCGGAGAAATCCAATTTGCCCAATGCGGTGCGAAGTTCACCTCCGCTGTTGTACTGCAGACCCGTGTAGAATCCCCAGCCTTGGTTCCAGCGGTAGTAGCTGAAATCGACCAAATGCCTTGAGGGCGGCAGGAGCGTTTCGAAGGAGTCACCGCCTAGAAGGTCCAGCGTTGGCCCCCCTACGACAAGTTCAGCCTTGCTCTCTATCATCCAACGATGGACAAGCGAAAGCCTGGACGCGCCGGGCCGTCCGCCACGGCGGCGTCTTTGCTCCGCCGTTAGTGGCTTACTGGCGCGTTGCGCCTTGATCGGAATGGACCAGCTGAATAACGATTTCAGCATGGTCTCACGGGTTGATGCTGCAGAAATTGCTCGCCGGTCAAAGCTGACGATCGTACCGTCAGCGGCTCGCTCTACGCGCTCTGGAAAGGCCGCTTCAAAGCCGAGCGAAGGATGCGTGACCGTTCGAATGTCATTGGCTGTGTCGATTGAAATCAAATCCGCCCCGAAACTGAGATCACGCTCTTCCCAAGGCTTCCAAGCGAAGCCGAGCTTCAACGTGTCACGTGTAGCGATGTCCAATTCTGGATTGCCGCCGCGGATGGTGGTTGCCAACACGGTTTCGTTGCTTAGCGAGTCGTAAACGGCCTGGTTGAAGACCGGCGACACCGCCGCGTTGAGCTGCGAGAGCGAAGGCGCAGTTTCTGCATTGTCAAAGGATAAGATGACATCCAGCCCTTCAAGCGGGGTGTACTTGGCAGAGAGCCCCCACTCGCTAAGCTGCCCGATGTCGGAAAGCTCCGATATCCGGCCCGTAGAGTTTAGCGACAACCAGCCTTCTGGAAGGGGTACTGGTTGGTTCAGTGTCACCTGCACATAGGCTTGGTCCCGGGAAAGTTCGCCTCCCAAACTCTGGCCCATGAATAAGCTGCTCGAGCGGTTGGTCTCGCCATTCAATCCGATCGCACCACTGAGTGTGGTGAACCGGTCAGCGACGTCCCAGAGCCTCAGACTACCATTGGCGTCCACACGCCAAATCTCATCGTCCGATGTAACGACAAGTGGATCGGAGGCACCCGAAACATCGATGTCGGTCGTTGAATGACGGTCTTCATAATTCGCGGTGACCGACCAGAGGTTCTTCCCAAGGCCGCTGTTGAACGAAAAGTCAGCCTCGAAGGACTGCGCCTCGATACGCTGGGCTAGCTGCTCGTCCAAAGCCCCCTGACCGGTGAGGCGTTCGGACTCCTGATCTTGCCATCTAATCGAGATCGTTCCGATGGCCTCGGCTGGAAGCTCAAACGATCTCAAACCGTTGAGGGCAAAGCTCGTATTCTCTGGGAACAAACTGCGCGCGCTTTGGTCGAGCCCAGGTTCAAACGGCACGATCGTTCGCTCTGATTCCAGAAGCGGCGAACTCGTCGTGTAGTTCGCGCCTAAACTGGTGCGATCGCCTCCGTCAATCACCACACGTGACAGGTCGATTGTATTGGAAAGTGTTCCCCCCGAACGCGGCGCTTGGGTTCTGGTGTTGAGCGGGATGATGTTGAGGTTGGGCTTCAAGACAAAATTGATGACGCGTTGGTTCGCCTGGAACCCGTAGGCGAGCGAGGCTTCCTCTGGCAGGACCTCTACGCGCGCAAGGGCTTCTACAGGGTAGTTGTCGAGTTCGCGAAACCCGCTAACGCGCCGGCCATTGATGAGAACGACCGGCGGCTCGTCACGACTGCGTTTCCCGCTGGAGGTTTCAGCCTCAATCACCCTTAAAAGTTCGCCGATGGATGACACCCCATAGGCAGCAATATCGGATTCCGTGAGCACCAGCTCGGGTTCAAACTCCGATATCGATCCGCCTATAAAACTTGTCCCGTCGACCTCAATCTCTTGAAAGACCAGATCATCTGGGTCTGGGTCTAATGTATCGGTTTCGTTTGCTTCGGGGTTCGATTGAGCCGCAGCCTGGGGCGCAATGGCCAAAGCAGCTGAACAGAAAAGAATCGGCCAAACTGCCAGATCATCGAGCTTCGAGCGCAGTTGCGCGCTTTTCCGGACCATCAGCCGCCCGTCAGCTCAATGCTGATCATATGGGGGGCGTCGCTCCCAGGCCCGGTCAGGATAAACTTCATCTGATCAAAACTCGGGGGTCCGAAAAAGCCGCGGGCGTTTCCACTGTTGCCGGTCGGCTCGAAGGGTATGCCTCGCGTATCGAAGTCTAGGGCTCCGTTGTCATTGTCGTCGTGGAAGGCGCTGATCGCATAAATCCCAGACTCTACAGCGGGAAATGCCAAGGTGGCGCCATCGACTGCGTCGACACGGCCGTAGGATGTGCAGGGTTCTTCACCAAGCTTTGCATGCTCTTCCTCTGTGCAAAGGCTCGCCCAGATCATGCCGGTTTCAGACTTTACCCCCTTGAAGGTCACGCTCACGCTATGGGTGCCTGGCTCGATCACGGGGTCAGCGGACGAGCAACCCGCAGACAAGGTGACAGCCACCAGACCGAGTGCGACGGTTTTGGTCGCTAACTGAACTTGACGAAACCCAGACATACAGTTCTCCTTTTCAATGCCGGTCCATGGTGGTCTGGCCGAAAAATCGCAGCAGAACAGATACTTGGGGAAGCGAGTTTGGAAGAACGGCGCTCTGAATCTGATCAATGGTCATCAATGACCGCTCGTATCGGACGAATGGTCGATATGCGTTTGCCCAGCGGGAGATCAGTAATGATCATGGCGCTTCCCATCGTCTTGGGCATTGGCGCTGGGTTGGTTGGGCCTTACGGAACATATGTCTACTCACCAATCGAGGCCCGGCTTATCTACTGGGTCTCGATTATGCTCTGCTCTTTCGGCTTGTGGGAGCTCATCCACAATATCGGCAACGCGGTTCTCCCGACATGGCCGCGAGACTGGTCTGGGATCATTATCGCCCTGCCTTTCTCGCTGTTAAACCCTTTGCTTCTCGTGGGCGTACATTCGGCCCTGAACGCTACGCTGGGGTCAAGGTTTCCTACGGGTTGGAGTCAGTTTGTTGTCTCGCATCTATTGCTTTCGATCCTCGTCATCTTGCCTACGATCGCCTTGTCTCGTCGGCTTTTGGATGATGCCAGCAGCGTCGGGGGCGGTGAAGCGATCGACTTCCTGACAGAGAAACTGCCGAAAGGTCTTCGCGGTTTCCGGCCGTTCGCGATCTCCGCCGAGGGCAATTATGTGCGCGTTTACACGCCCGCAGGCAGCGATCTTGTCTTATCGACATTTGAGGATGCGTTGCGAGCTGTCTCTGGCATTCCCGGCGTACAGACTCACCGCTCTTGGTGGGCCGCCGCAGCCGAGATGAAAAAGATCACGCGGTCCGGGTCGAGTTTTGAACTGGAGCTGGAATCAGGACTGAAGGTTCCCGTTGGACGCAGACGGCGCTCAGCGATCCAATTGATCCTCGATCAGACGGAAAACTAACCTCAGTTGCGAACGGTTCATGTTTGCGACGGCGTCGGAATTAAGATCGGAGTAACAACCGAGCGAGCCATCCGTCTTCGATTCTAAGCAGACCCAAGAAGGATACTCGGAGCGAGTGGCTTCGCAGGCTGAAAAGGGCCAACGTACGCCTGACGAGACGTTGCCGCCGACCGGCGCGAACTCGCCGAAATCTGCCGCTGAATAGTCGATGCTAAAGATCCTACTTGCTTGATTCCTGCCGTTCACTTCAGAGTTTCTCGTGTTTTGAGAAATTCATTGAGCGCGTAGGTGTCGACCCGATCGATAGAACCCCGAGCATTCGTTTTTAACCCATTCCCCCGACCTCATAAATGGGTCGAATTCTACAAACTTTGGTCGGAAACTCCTCAAGATGCTGATTGATTTCGGCGCGAACCTCATTTCGATTTGAGAATTGTCCTGATCGCCAAGACCCGTAATTATGTACGGATTGTTCAGGAACGTTGGGCTCTTCATGGGGAGGAAAGTAGCAAAATCCTGAGTATCCGGAATTTGTCGCGCACCCCTGAATACAAAGGATACCAAAAAGAACTAGCCTGTTTGTTAGTCGCCTCATTCGTAACTTTACCTTTGTTCTATCGTTTTGCAATTTTGCAGCTATTAGGAGCTCAAACTCGCCGAGAACAGTCATTGGAAGTTGCGTCGTATATGGCAGATAAGGGCCAGGATGGCGACGAGAGAAAACCTGCAGTCCCGAAAACTCTCTAACCTTCAGTGGAGATCGCGGTTTGGAATTTTACGCGTCGATACACAACATTCGTTGTGGTGCGTGCAATCGAAGCGTTGGTCAGAATTCGCTCGTTGACCCATTCGTCATACGCAGCCATGTGCGGGAAATGCCCGATAAGTATAAAGTCTTCATCGCCGGTGACTGTGTAGCACTGTGCAATCTGTGGTGTTGAGGCAATCTCGGCCTTGAACGCATCGTAGGTTGAATGCCCCTCTTTCTCAAAACGGACCGAGATGATGACGGTGATCCCGAGTTTGTCCGGATCCACCAGGCTGACGTCACCGATAATGTAGCCGGTGTCACGTAATCGTTTAACTCGGCGGCGTACCGCGGGTTCGGAGAGGCTGACCTTCTCGCCAATCGCCATCATCGACTGGCGATTATCGTCCTGAAGCTCTCGGAGTATCCGCCGATCAAACTCATCAATCATGAAGCTTTATCCCAAATTCGTCGCAGAGGAACGATATCCGATCATAATTCGTCAGTCAGCAACGGTTTTTGATCGGATGAGGTCAGGAAGCCGGACTAGCTTTGTTTCTGTCCAACACCGCTGTCGCGCCAAAAACACAAACGGAGCCGCCTCATGCATTACCCAAGACACTGCCTTGCCGCGAGCATCTCATCGGTGCTTTTCCTTTCCGGAGTGGCCTTTTCTGAAACCCCAGCCACCCATGCCTTTTATCCTGACGACCTGGAAGCCGACGGCCGCATCACACTCACGCCAGGGTTCTCCCCAGATGGTCAGACTATGTATTTTGCCCAGTCAGAATGCGCACCAATCTGGGAGTGCCCACAGCGCCTTAAGGCATCCGTCCGCACAGACAGCGGATGGACCATACCAGAACGAGTGCCTCTACCTATCGACTCTCGTGTTGACTACCCAAGTGTAACACCGGACGGAACAACGCTTCTCTTTTCGTGGATGGTCACGCATCCCGAAAACCAATCTTCGGACTCAGAAGGGAACTTTGACCTTTGGAGACTGGACCTGACAGATCCGGAAGCCGAGCCGCAGCCACTACGAGGGCCTGACCTCAATCGCGTGCGCGCGGGGCATGTTAAGACACTCAGGTTCGTGAACAATGAAACCGCACCTATTCAGACCGAGGCCGGTGATCTCTACTTCTGGGGTGAACGTCTCGACGGCTTAGGTGACCGCGATGTTTACGTGGCGCGTGCGACGCCTTCGGGAGGTTTCCAGGAGCCTGAACTTTTGCCCGCGCCGATCAATTCAAGCAGCGCAGATGATGGCGCATGGGTTTCGCCCGACGGTCTGACCATGCTTGTTACCTATTCAGATCGGGGCGGTTGCGGCGGCAGCGACATCTTCATTTCGCGATTGCTCAATGGCGTGTGGTCTGAGCCAAGCAACTTAGGTTGCCACATCAATTCCGCCTATTCAGAGTTTGCAGCGGCGGTTGTGCCTGGAACAAATCAGATCGTTTTTCCTTCAGACCGCCCGCAACCCGGGACATCGGCCGGAACCATTCAGCTATGGACCGCAGAAGTGCCCGACTTGGTTATCCCCGCGCCTGCTGTCGAATGACTTGTTTGGCGATGCACAAAGACATTCACCTACTGCGGGATAGTGACAGTTAAGGGCCAATCCCGTTTGCCGAGGGCAACAACTCCTTATGTCTGTTTCTGCGCCCATTCAAGCAAACCGCGTTGGATGATCGGACTGGTGCAGGTTTGCCGATTCTCGCCAAGGCGGTGGGGAAAGTAGTGGGACGGAATCGCTGATTCCGTCTGAGTCACTGAATTCGCGTGAGCGTTCGGAGCCTTACTGCTCGTCCGAACACTGCCCCTCCTTACAATTTGGCCAATCTCGATTTCGCGCCTAACTGTGGAACTTGGAATGCCGAGGCCATTTTGAGTTGATTGAGAACTAACAAAGGGCAAGAGAGGTTTTCTGATGTTGTGTTTTGGGCTGGGCTGTTTGATGGACCGCCGCATACGGTTGGCAGCAGTTTCAAGTGCTTGTTTGATAATGGCGCCTCTGGTCTCCGCTGAGCCGGTCCAAGTCTGTGAAAATGGCAGTTGTGAACTGACATATCAGACCAGCTTTTTCGATCGTTATGCGCCGGTGACCGCGCTCGATATGGTGCGCAATCTTCCAGGTTTTTCACTTCAAGACGGCGATCAAAACACGCGGGGTTTTGGAGGGGCGGCGGGCAACATCCTCGTGAATGGGGAGCGGATTTCGTCCAAAACAGAGCAGCCGTCAGATATCTTGTCGCGAATTCCAGCAGCCGAGGTTGAAAGGATTATCTTGATCCGCGGACAAGCCGGCGGTGTAGACTTGGCTGGTCAAACCGTGATTGCCAATATCGTTCGCAAGTCGGCAGGGCGTAGTGGCACCTGGTCAGCTGGTGTTGGCCTGACCCAACCGGACACCGTTTATCGCCCACGTGGAGAAGTGAGCTATTCGGGATCTGCCGGTCCGCTTCAGTTTACGGCCAGCGCAGAGCTGAGCGAGTTCCAGGGGCTGGTCGAATTTGATGAGCGGGTCTTTTCAGCAGTAGGCGCTCAGACAGAACGACGAGATGAGGTCTTTGATGAAATTGGGTACTTCTACGTCGGCGCTCTAACAACGAGCTTGGACCTTGGACAAACCGATATCGGGTTCAACGTGGCCTACGAATACTTCGATGAGGCGGGTGGGGAGACGTCCATTCGAACACCTACGGGTGAGTTGCCTTTCACCTTGTTCCAAGGCGATACGGATGAAGGTGAGGACATCGAGGTTGGCTTCGATATCGAACGAGGGTTTGGCGAAGACCTTTCAGTCAAGCTGATCGCTCTTCATCGAAATGATGATTTTCAAGAAGCAGGGACCCTCGTGCGCGTTGGCACGCCAGAGGGAGATATAACTGATATCGAAACGCTTTTCGACAGTGTCGAAACAGAGCAGATTTTACGGCTTGAAGCTGACTACTCTGGATGGGAGGGGCATGTCATAGAGTTGTCAGTGGAAGGCGCGCTGAATGAACTCGATAGCGATTTCGCCCTGTTTGAGGTTGAGAACGGGGTTTTGACCCGACAGGTCGTCCCTGGCGCCCAGACCAATGTTGAAGAAGAACGCATCGAAGTTCGATTGTCTGACACGTTTCAGATTCAAGGTGTATCGATTGAAGCCGCTCTTGGTGGAGAGAGTTCGATCATCTTGCAATCTGGTGGCTTCGAAGCGGAGCGCGATTTCTTTTTCTGGAAGCCGAGCGTGACACTTTCCTATGCCCCCAATGAGCGTACGCAATGGCGTGCCCGAGCGCTTCGTGAGGTGGGCCAACTCGACTTCTTTGATTTTGTGAGCGGGGTTAATCTAGGCGATGATCAACTCGCCCTGGGCAATCCGGATCTCTCTCCCGAAACAACGATTACCGTAAATGCCACCTATGAACACCGCTTTGGTGAGATCGGCGTTTTGAGCGTCACGGGTTTCCATGACTGGATTGAGGACGTTGAAGACGTTTTGCCTTTGCAAGGCGGGCTGGAGGTTCCAGGCAATATTGGTTCGGGTTCGCGGGCCGGTTTTCGAGGAGAAGCAACCATTCCACTTGATCAGTGGGGCATTGTCGGCGGGCGCCTGGATCTTGACGCAGAATGGCAGACGTCGAGCGTGACCGACCCTCTCACGGGTGAGGACCGGGAGCTTTCTAACGAACGCGAATGGGAGGCGCGGGCCGAATTTCGCCAGGACCTCACGCAGCAAAACTTCGCTTGGGGTATGACCTTCTTCGCCTTCCCTGATTTTCCGCGATTTGGTCTCGATGAACTGGAAGACCGCGGCGGCAGGGCAGATCTGGATGCCTTTATCGAAACCCGGGCGTTGTCTGGTCTAAGGATCAGACTGAGTGTGGACAATATTTTTCGTCAAGGAGATCAGCGAGACCGCCGGGTCTTCGATGGCCGCCGGGATCAATCACCGCTACTGTTTCGAGAACTCCGCGATGAAGCGCGTTCGCGTCCGGTAACACTGACTGTGTCTGGCGTATTCTAGTTTTGGCTGGTTCAGCGTTTTGCCGCTGATAGCATTGTTCATCAGTGATCTAGGGAGATAAATGCCCGCGAATGATATGAACGGCAGCTGGGCACATCACCTGTCCATCGACTTCATACTCTTGAAACCGGGTTTGCAGGTCTTGTTTGACCTTATCAAGGAGAGTGCCGCCGATCTCCACAGCGGGCTGCGCAATCCCAAACGCGCTGACTGCGAAATCGGCGGTTTCCTTGGCTGATAGACCACCGCCTACTGGCAAATAGCCATTCCAGGTCTTGCTGGACAATCCGTTATAGCCGCAGCGAGCGAGGAGGCCGGCAAAGCCATTGGCATCAGCGTAACGGAAGGGACCTGGAGAATCTGGTTCCGGCTTCGGTAACTCAATCTGCTGCGCCACACAGTCTCTCATGATCTCCATCCAAGGATTTTCATCGATCGGTGCCCACACTGCAAACGCGAACGTAGAGTTTGGCCTGACCCATTGGGTGAGGTTTCGAAATGCGCGTTCGGGATGCTCAAAGAACATAACCCCAAATCGTGAAACCACCCGATCGAAATTTGCGTGTACCGGCTGGGCGACTTCGGCATTTCCAGCCTGGAAAGTGATCATATCGGACTGGGCTGCATATCGCTGTGATGCCTTGGCAATCAAAGTGCCTGAAATGTCTAGGCCAAGCGCGGAACTTCCTCTCGGCGCATGGTCTAGAATAGCTTTCGTTTGCCCTCCACCGCCGCAACCCACATCGAGAATACGAACGGGCTCGTCCATCTCCAGCGCAACCGCAAGCGGAAAACTGACTGGAGCAATCATGGCCTCCATCTGATCCAAATGGAGAGCCCAGGAGTCACCTCGTTCTCCAGCCCATTCGGTCGGCACAACGCTCATGTTGTCAGCATGGGCGGCGGTTGAGGTTTTGAGAGGACCCAGACCAGACGGCCCAGAATCCTTGATTGGGTAACGACGCCGAGTAGGTCGGTTGGCGTTGACCTCGTATCTCGGCCTTGCAGTTCCAGGCCGGCTTCTGAAATCGCGCTCACATCTTTCACTATGAGGCCAAATCTCGGATGATCCACTAATACCGTGTCATCGGTCTGGACGTTACGCGTAATCCGGAACAGGGCGTAGGTGCCGTCAGGAAGGCTGGGCGCCATGCTTTCCCCGTTGATCCGGATGATCCGAAATCCGAACACTAGGAAGACAGAACAGGCTGAACGATCGGAAGAGCCGGCGGATAAGGAGAAGTCACACGCCGGGTGCTCACCCCCTTTGTAGTCCAGAACAGCTCTGCGAATTCGTTGACCAATTCAACCAGCGCTAGGCCATCTTCCCGATGAACATCCTGTTTGCAGGCGCTTGCTTTCATCATGATCGAATGAACGAGAGTATGGACAGTGGGGTGTTTCTCGATCAGCGGGGGCTTGAAGTAATCGCCCCAAATCACCCGAACTTCCTGTTTGACCTTCTCCGCCTCTTCCTCTTTCCGAAAAACGCATCGCGCATGCAGGTTTGCCAACGCCACTGGATCTTCGCTCGCCCCGTCTCGCATGATGTCCATGAGACGGACCACTGAAACAGCTGCGATCAGTGCAGGCGCCGGATCATAGATGCCGCAAGGGATGTCGCAGTGTGCCGCCGCGTGGTCCACGGCGCCCATGCGGTCGAGGCCTTCGAGTATAGTTCTGAACATATGTGATCTCCGCGTTGTTCGGTCTAATGCGTATGTGTTTCCAGATAGGCCAGCACCGCCGACCGTGCCTCATCAGCCGCACCCACCAGTCTGTCTTTTTCCGGCTCAATCCCGCTCGACACCGCGAACGTGATCAGTCGTGGAAGGTGTTGAACGCAAGCTTGCTTGAGCGCCGCATCTGCGCGCGGGCTGGATAGTGCCTGCTTGAAGATATGAAGGGCTGAAATCAACTGATCGGCAGCGAGCTTGAGTTTGCCGAGTTTCAGGTAGTTTCGGGCCGCATTAATAGCCGAAATCACCATCATGGGTGTGGCATGGGGGGCGAGGTAGTCCATTCCATGCCACGCTTCAGCAAAGCGCATACGTGCTTCGTGGTAAGCGTCGCTATACAGTCTGCTGGCGCTTTCAAACTTGCCTTTCGAATGAAGCAAATTGGCGGCGTCGGTTACTTCGCACCACCTTTTGTCAAATACCTCGGGTTTGGCGACACCTTGTAGCGCTTGGGAAAGCGTTGGATCCATCATCAATCTGCGCCGTCCCGGGAAGACCGCGCCTTCGCAACAAAAGCTGCTGACAATGCGACGCCAATGATTGATGCTGTCGCAACCGCCAGCCAAGATGAAGCGCTGCTTGTGGATGTATGCTCGTGATGGGCGAAAGCTGGCAAAGCTGTCGTGGCTGTTGCTGCAGTAAGAGCAAGAATTGGCCTAATCAAATCGATCTCCTTTGATATGAAACGAGGTGTTATGAACGTCTGGTCACGCGTGACCGCTGACCAGCTGGATGGCTGTTTGGTTGGCATCGATCGACATGTGTTGATCGGGCGCGCGCACTTCGAATTCACGGCTCGCAAGTGTGTCGGCAATCGAGTGTACAAGTCTGGAGATCTTGTTATCTGGCCGAGCAGCCAAGAGCCAATAAAGGTGACCGCTGCAGAGCTCGAAATCATCGGTTTGAGCCGCCGATAAAGCGCTGATGATTGAGGCTTCGTCCAAGGTGACGCTGATGCACCCAGGGGCACCCAACTGAACTCTGCGGCGTCCGCTTCGTGCAATGGCCACCGCAAGGTCTGAGACAAGGTCCAAGAAGTCTGGGCCATCTTGATCGCCGAAGAAGTGCTGCATCGTTTTCAACGCGCACCCACATTCTGTCTGATTTAACGCGCAGGCTCTGAACGCAAACAGCGCAATCTGAGAACCTGTCCCGAGATCAATGAGAGTGTTCTCGGTAAACTGACCCTGTGCGGACATGAAGTGAGCCTTTTTTGTTATGGAAGATTGCTGCGCGAATGAGCGTTGTTGTTTGAAGAGGGTGAGCGCTGATCGAACGGCCGCTAGCCTGTCATGCACTTGATCGGTTCTCTGAATTCACGGGTCGTTGCCGGATTGAGCCGATGTCGAGGAGAGCGCATCAATTTGGCCCGAAAGCCAGTCGCAATGATCGGCAATTTTTTCCAGACGTCTTCGCTGTTCTTCTGGTCCTGCCAGGAGAATGTCTCGCTTCCACTTCGTAAATTCTGAGAGTTGACCCTCAAGCCAGGCAAGTGTCTCCGCGTGCGTCCCAAGCATGCTGCGCTCCGAATTCCGATATACCACGCTACACATAAATGCGAATTAGTTGCAATAGCAGATCTCGAGAATAGTCCACTTCTAGAGCGTTGGGTGTGGCGCTTGGATTTGTAGCAGATACCGCCGAGGCCTGTTTCGAGGCCCCGGCGGTTCTTTTGATTTTGCACTCCGCGATATGCTTGCGCGGAGCACCTTGCCGAATGACCTGGACTAGAAGCGCGCTTCCAGTTGAATTGAGAATGTTCGCGGATCGCCGAACTGTGCGAAGTTCGGTGTCGGTAACATCGCGTTGCCGCGAGATGTTGGCTGGTTCGGATCGATCCGCTCTGTCAGATTAGGGAATTGCGTGATCACATAGTCATCGTCGAGCAAGTTATTGCCCGCGAGATAGATCCCGAAGTTCTCATTTTCCCAACCGGCCCTGAAGTTGACCAAGGTTCTTGCTTCGACGTCTTTGCTAAGTTGGAAATCGTCGGCCCTGATGAACGCCTCGTCAGAGTAGTTTGCATTGACGTTGACGATCCAATTATCAGCAGGCCTCCATGTGGTGCCAGCGTTCAAAGTCCAGTTCGGCGCGCCTGCGAATTCGTTGCCTGAGAAGTCGAGCGTTTCATCACCGCGATTGACGAAGAACTCCTCGAACTCGGTCTTCGCATAGCCAACCGATGCGTACAGAGACAGGTCGTCCGTCGCCTCGTAAGAGCTCTCAAGCTCAAAGCCATAAACGCTGGATGAGCCGGCATTCTGGATTTCGCTGTCGAACACGTTGATCGGGCTCAGCAGGACGCGCACCTGCTGATCGGTCCAGTCTACGTAGAATAGGTTGGCGTTGAGCGTGAGGGCGTTGTCCATCCATTGGCTGCGGAAGGCGAGTTCATAGTTCCAGGTGAATTCCTGGTCGAACTGGAACGCCGTCGCGGTTGCCGCGTTGATCCCAGCCCCGCCCGAACGATAGCCACGTTGGATGGTGAATGAGAGTGAACGGTCCTGATCGAAATCATATCCGATGCCCAGTTTGGGCAGGAACCCGCCAAACTCATCGGACTCGAAACCGCAAGGCGGCGCGGTAATCCCATCAACGCAGGGCGGTGTATTCGCCGCTTGCACCTCGGCATTGATGATACCATTCAATGCGGCATAGACCGGCGTAAGTGGATCAGCAGCGCCTGCTCCCGTTGGGAGCGGGTCCAGGAGCGTGATGATAGACTCGTTTCCGTTGGACTGGGTCTCAACATCGTATCGGAAGCCACCGTAAAGCGTCCAATCACCGATGTTCCATGACCCGTCAGCATAAATGGCTGCGGTTTCGATTTTCTGGGTCAGCAGACCAACCGCGCTCAGCGTTGCGTTGGAGGGGTACTGCGAAACGATGAACTGCTGCGTCAGCGGGTCGAGCGGCACAGGGAATGCGGGGTCGTTCAGGACAAGAAATACCGGACCTGTCAGATCGGCTGAGGTTTGCGTGTCACTGAAATTGCCTGGCGTATCTTCTTCAGAGATGAAGCCGCCAAAGATCGCTTCGATATTGTCGCCCTGGTAGACGAGGCGAAGTTCCTGCTGAACGGTCTCGACCAGCGTATCTGTCACACCGAATGCTGTGTCGACCGGGTCGCGGTTGATGTCGACCAGTGTGTCGTAGTCAACCTCATTCCACCCTGTAATCGAGGTCACCGACCATTTGTCGTTGATCTCGTAATCGATCGTGGCCGTTGCGATATCGATCTTGTTTTCGAACCGGGTCGGGGTGTTCAGCGGCAATTCGCGCGTTTCTTCCGGATCTGGCAAGCCCAGCGAATTGAAAGAGTCGCCATCGCTGGATTCCTGCCGGCTATAGGCGAGCACCACTGACAGGCCCGGAATGGCCTCCGGCTCAATCAAAAGCTTGCCGCGGATGCTCTCAGTCTCAATCGGGTCGGCCGGTTGGCCGAGAACCGGGTTGAAGGTGAACCCATCGGATTCCGACGTTTCCGCAGCAAGGCGGAAGGCGACCTGATCGTCTATGATCGGCCCGCCAATGGCCGCTGCCAGGCTCGTGCGTTCTTCCTCTGTCGTGTAGATGGCCCGGGCCCGTCCGCTCCATTCATAGGTCGGATCGGCGGTGTTGATGACCACCGCACCAGCAAGCGATGCTCTGCCTTGCAGCGTTGACTGGGGGCCGCGCAGCAATTCGATCTGGGTGATGTCCCAAATTTCGCTGGGTGCGCCAAAAAGAGCTGTCCGGGGCAGGGCGACCCCGTCCACATATATGGTCGCCAAGTTACCCTGGCCTGCGCCGGAAACCGACGCGTTATTCACACCGCGGATGGTAAAACCGGATCCATCATTTGTGACGACGTTCGCTGTGCGCTCAATGGCATCAACCAGATTGATGATATTCTCTTCTCGGATATCAGTCTCTGTGATCACTTCTACACTGGCTTGGGTGTCTTGAAGAGATCTCTCAATTTTCTGGCCCGTGACCAAAACCGTCGACTGACGGCTTTCGGCTTCATCTGCATTGTCCGCGCCGGCCGCGTCTTGAGCTAACGCTTGGCCGGACGCGATCAGCATCGCGATGCTGGATGCGGTCAGCAATTCTCGTTTGAACATCATCTACCCCTTGCTCGTGCAATTCATTCTCAACAAGCCGGGTCTTATGGAGTGAATGTGAGCGCCGCAACTCAATTATTTCGTGGGTTATGGCGAATGAACTACGAATACCGGCGCATATTTCTGTGCTCGGTGAACTAAAAATATTAAATATAACTGCGCTTTAAGTGGCTCGGCTGAGTGGGTGACAGTTTGTGTGCCGAGCACTAAATTTAGTTGTTTCTTATTGCAAGTGCGTCGCATTTATGCCTGAGTGTGGCATTGGAGGCACAAACCTTCTCCGCAACATTTACGACAAGGCCGGACCGAAGCGCATGGCGAAATCTGTATTTGAAATGAGAGAACTTGCTTGATGGGCGACAGCATTGCAGCAATTGGCCTAACATACTTGGCGTGTGTTCTGCTGTTCCAAGCGAGTGAACGGCGGACGCAGTTAGCGGGTGTTAAACAGTCGGCCAACCTGCAGCACCTGATGCGATTTGGCGCTGGCGGCCTTCTGATCCTGACACTCTGCTTGTTTGCCTTGCAAAGCGGGCTTGAGTTTGGCCTGCCGATCTGGCTAGGCGTGCTATCAGCAGCAGGTGGCCTCAGCCTTCTTGTATCTGCTTTGTATCCGAGATGGCATTTGAAAAGTGCTGCCGTCGTTGTTCTGGCCTGCGCTGCGCTGATTGCGTTGGCAATGATTAGTGGGGGACAACAATGAGTCCCATCTTGATCGGGACCCTGGCGGTCCTCGCGGTCGGTATCGTTGCAGCCACATGGAAAGCGCCTCGGCTGACCAGCGTTTTGGTTTGGGCGCTGGTTGCGACCATATTTTCAAGCTCTGCGCTCGTTTTGGCGCTTCCCGGCAAATTCTCCGAGAACGCGCTGTTCGTAACCGTGGCCGTCCCTTTCATTTGGGCGTGCTATCAATTCTGGTGCTATTGGGATGCCAGCAAATGGCGCGTGGCGGGCGGGTTAATCGCCATTTCGATCGTCGGCGGCGTCGTCATCTATCTTATCGAACCCCCTGTTTAAGGAGACGGATGTGGACCGTGTCAGACACAAGCGGAACTACGATCTGCATTCATGGACGGGCGTGTGCCTCGGCATGTTCCTTTATGTCGTTTGTTTCTCAGGCTCGATTGCCCTGTTTTACCATGAGGTTCTCTCCTGGGAGGATCCGAATAAGAGGATCGAACTCCCTGCGGAGCCGGTGCCATTCAACGCGACCTTCACCGAGTGGGTCGATGAACTTAGCGAAACCGGCGACATCGAGTTTCTGAATTACACGTTCCCTACGGTTCATGAGCCCTACTACCGGGGGTTTGCCCACCAGCATTTGGAGAGTGACGAACCCGGTGGAGAAGAACAGCACGTAAATCACTTTGTGCACTGGCATCCCGAAACTCTGGAGGTCCTGCCAATCCAGGAGGATGGCATGGCAAGGTGGTTGTTTGATTTTCACCGGGACCTGATGTGGCCGACGCAACTTGGGGGGCGAACCGTTGGACGTGCGTTGGTCGGCGTAGCTGGGGTTATTCTCATGCTTTCAATCATCAGCGGGATCATTGCGCACACCAAAATCCGAGAAGAATTCTTCACGCTGAGATATTTGCGATCTGTGCGTTTGAAATGGCAGGACACCCACAAGGTGCTGGGGCTCTGGGGCACGCCATTTTATGCGATGATCGCCCTCACGGGGGCGGTGTTGGGCATCGTTACGATTCTTGCTCCGATTGCCGCCCTGCTGGCGTTCAAGGGCGATCAACAGGCGTTGATCGAAGCGGTCGTGGGTCAGCCTCCGGAGCCCGTTGGCGTTCAAGCAATCATGCTGTCTGCAGATGAGGTGGCAAAGATGCGGCACCCGGAAACGGGCGCTGAACCCTGGTATGTGGTGACCCACAATTGGGGCGACGAAGGCGCCGTTCTCGACGTCTACTATAAGCCCGAGAGCAAGCTGTTCATAGCAGAGGGCGTTTCCATTAGCGGTGTCACCGGTGAGCCCGTGTACAGTGCGACGACAGCAACCAATACGCCGGGTAACCGACTCGTCGGTGCCATCGCACCGCTTCACTACGGAACCTATGGCGGGATCGCTCTGAAGGCGCTGTACTTTCTCTTGGGCATATCATTGGCGGTCATCACGGCCTTTGGAACGATGATGTGGATTGAGAGGCGTTTGCACGGGAATGAGGGAAATCGAAGTCCCGGTTTCTACCGAGGCCTGTCGCGACTAAATGTGGGGGTCAGCACTGGCATTGTTCTTGCCACATGTGGGCTATTGGTTCACCACACGCTGTACAGCGGCGCTGAAGCCTCGCGATTGATGTGGACCGGTTGGACCTATTTTGGGCTCTGGTTCGCAGCCATCGGGTACGCGTTCTTCCGAAAAGATGAATACCGCGCAACTATGGAAGTGTTGTTGGCATCTGGCGCAGCTCTCATTTTGGCGTCCATTCTCAATATGGCAATGATGGGGCACACGATATGGAGCGGCTTATGGGGCGATGGCCATGCGCCAACGGCATGGGTGGATGTGTCATTGATTGGGTTAGGCATAGCAACAATCGCGATCGCAGGAGCGCTTCCCAAGAAGCGTGCTGAGAAAGCTCGGAGAGTGCGATCGGAGGCTGAGCCCATTCCCGCAGAGTGAGTCCGCACCAACCTCACGTTTGCACGTCAATAAGCTGCAACCACTGTGTCTTCTGCTTTTTGATTTCGAAAGCGATTCGACGGTCGACGGACAAAGTCCTTGCATTTCGAGGGCAGTTTATTGAGAATGAGTTTCAAGAACATTTGTTGGCTTTGGTGGAGTCGAAGACATGTATTCGCTTGCAGATGTCTGCAGACGGAGGAGACTTCGCATTACGAGCGCTCGAATGAGTATCGTTCGGGCGCTTGATGAAGCCGATGATCACCCCGACGCTCTAACAGTTCACCGGAGAGCCAGAAAGCACGATCCGCGTGTATCCCAAGCTTCCGTTTATCGAACACTGAAATGGCTCGTTGAGCATGGGCTGATTAAGAAACTGGATTTTGGAGAAGGGCGGTTTCGGTACGAGAATGCGCAAAAACCTCACCACAATCATCTGGTCGACCTCGGTACAGGGGAAATTTTGGAGTTCAACGACGAAGACCTCGAAATGCTGGCTCAGAGCATTTCGAAACGTCTCGGATTTGTGCTGAGCCATCACCGTGTTGATTTGTTTGGGTATCGCAGCCTGAGCTCGCCGATCGGGAAGTAGAGACGACCGAAGGCCGATCTGTGTTGGCTCAAGACAAGACATTTGCACAGTCTTAGGTTGTTGCGGCGGCCTGACTTCTCTCACAATAAGAGTGCTCATGAAAATCATTTGCAATACGGGTTTGGATGATCTAGCACACCGCTATCGCGACTCATTCGCATTAACGTTCTGTTTTTCGGGGATAGGAAAATGACTCAGCCAAAACTCTTTAAGTCAACTGTTTGGGGCGTTTCCGCCTTCGCCATAATGTCAGTTGTTCAACCACTCGTGCACGCCCAGGAGCCTGAAACGCCCCAGGGCGGTGAGTTCTTGGGTACGCTAACTCTTGGCGAGAGTAAGCGGGAAGTTCAGACGGATACATCGGTCGCGATTACCGTCATTGATAAGGAAGAGATCGATGACCGCCAGGCAACGACGATTGCGGAATTGATCGACTCGGTGCCTGGGGTGAGCCTCGTGAATGGGTCTACACCCTCTGGATCCGGGATCAATATTCGAGGCTTCGGCGCGAACGGCACGTTTGGTACGGACCAAAAAGTGGCAGTGTTCATTGATGGCGCGACAAGCGGTTCAGAAGAACTCTACCGTCTGGGAACGCAGCTCTTTACCGACCCATTTCTCTATCGGTCTGTTGAGGTGCAACGCGGCACCGTTGGCAGCTTTGAATATGGATCGGGAATTGTCGGCGGGATCGTGCGACTTGAGACCATCGACGCGTCTGATCTGACCGGCGGTGAGCCCGGCTTTAAGCTGGCCCAGACCCTGGGGTTTTCCAACAATCGGGCCGGGTTAAACACATCCACCACGCTGGCCTGGCAACCGACCGAGAACGTTGAACTGTTGGGGAACTTCTCCTACCGCGAGCAAGATGAGCAACGCGATGGCGCCGGCGAGACAATTGGCAACAGTGCCTTTGAACTACCGTCCTGGCTTATCAAAGGACGGGTCCAGTTCGGAGGCGAAAATGCGCATGCGATCGAAGCGAGCTATAGCCGAACGGAGAGCGCTGACCGCGACGTGCCGTATGATACTTTCATCACGGCGACGGACTTCTTCGGCAATGTCGACCGAGACACCACAAACGATAATTTCAGTCTGTTTTATTACTATTCACCGCTGAGCAGCGACCTGATCGATCTTGAGATCGGCCTGACCTACGCCAATCAGGAGTTCAATCAGACCTTCATCGATGGCAGCTCGCCAATCCAATTTTTGGTCATTGATCTGGCTGAGGCTGAACAAAAGTATGAAACCACGAAACTCACCGTCAAAAACAACTCATTCTTTGAGTTGGGCACGATGGCCATCGATACGCGTTATGGTTTCGAGCTGATTGAGCGGGACCGGCAAGACGCTTACGCCGCACCGGGCGGAACCGATAATCGCTTCGCACTTTTCCTCGTCGGCGATGTCGAATTGCTTCCTGGCCTAACTTTTTCTCCAGGGCTCCGTTACGAAAACTCTGAACTTGATGGTTCGGTTCCCACCATTCCGCAGCCGCCCTTTGGCCCGCCAATTCCGTCACCAGAGATCAACGTCAATCTGGAAAACGACGCGCTGATGGGCGGGGCATCACTTCGCTATGAGTTCGGCAATGGGTTCGCCGTGTTTGGCAGTTACGCCTACACCGAAAGCCTGCCTATTTTGGATGACCTTGAGAACGTTGTTTTTCGTGAGCAGCCGGAATTGGCCAACACCTCGGAGATCGGAATTTCCTATGACCGCGTTGGTGTGCTCTCTGATGACGATGCCCTGGCGGTCAAGCTGAATTACTATGATACGAGGCTGGACGATGTAACGTCTTACTCAGGCGCTGATCAGATCGACACCACAGGTTTTGAATTCGAAGGTTCGTATGCTCGCGCCAGCGGTTTCTACATCGACTTCAATGCCAACATTGTTGATGCTGAAGAACTGACACTCACGGGCAACACCATTGATTGGGACCGTGCCCCTCAAGATACTGTTCGCGTCACCGCTGGCCAGCGCTTCGGTGGTTTCCTTGATCTGTCAGCTGAGCTTTTGTCAGCGTTTGATCGAACGATTGATGTGGGCGGGGCCACGAACACCGAGGCTGATGCCTATAATCTGTTGAACCTCCGCGCCACGGTCACCGTGGAAGATGGGCCGATGGCAGGCACCCAACTTCGTGTCGGGATCGAAAACGCCTTTGATGAGGAATACACACCGCTCCTGGCGACACGGCCAGCGCCGGGTCAGAACATCAAGCTTACTGTCTCTAAGGTGTTTTTCTAATTCTCCCTGTCTCCGTGGGGAGAGTGAAGGCTGCGAGGGCTCGGTCCATTCGTCCCCGTGGCCTTCACAACTTTTCAGCTCAGTTCGCTTAATCGATTACTCGGAGAAGAAGTACATGTCCTCTCTTGTGGATCCCTTCGTTCAGCTTGCTGATCTTGGCGGCCCCGTTCTTGTTATTCTGCTTTTCGTCTCGGTCGGAACGCTCGCTCTTATTCTGCGGAAAGCCTGGCAATATCAAACAGCACGTGTGGGGCAGGGCGGGCATATCAGGGACGCTTTGAGCAAGTGGGAGCCTAGTGACACAGCCGCCGCACTGCACGCTTTGGAAGGCTCAAGGCACTTTCTGGCACCTGTCATCGACCAGGCAATGTCAGCTCACGCCACACCGGGATTGAGGGAGCGGTTTGAAGCGGAAGCGGAGCAGAAAATTCTCCCGCTTGAAAAGGGTTTTCGAATTCTCGATACGGTGGCCCAATTGGCGCCGCTCTTGGGATTGTTAGGGACTGTCCTTGGGATGATCGAGGCCTTCCAGGCGCTTCAGGCGGCGGGCTCACAAGTGGACCCGTCCGCGCTGGCGGGTGGGATTTGGGTCGCGTTATTGACGACGGCCGCGGGATTGGCCGTTGCTATGCCCACATCAATGGCATTGTCATGGTTCGAGGCAAGGATCGATGGGGAACGAGCGCTCGCCGATTACGCGCTGACGGTGATCGATACTCCGGGATTGGTCCGCAATGAAAGCGCTGCCGAGGGCACTTGAGGCATGGCGCTCCAACGAGTTCGCAAACGGAAGAAAGCATCGATTACGTCGTTGATCGATGTGATCTTCCTTTTGCTGCTCTTCTTCATGCTTGCATCGACATTTTCCCGGTTCTCAGAAGTGGAACTCGCCGCCGCGGAGATCGGCAATCCGACTTCTGGTCCTGACCGCAGCATTTATCGTTTGACCATAGGGCAGGACTTTGTGTCGCTCGACGGCGAGCGATATCTTGGAGATGGCTGGACCGAGCGTTTCAGCGCCCTTGGTGGTGCCGGAGATGACCTTGTGCTCGTTATGGTCACGCCTAAAGCTACAACCCAACGTTTGGTGAGCACGCTGACGACGCTTACGGCGGTCACCGACGCATCGGTTCGAGTGGTGGCAGAGCCATGAGAAGCCGTCGCCCCAGCCGCCAGCGCGAGCCCGTCATATCCTTGATCAACATCGTATTTCTGATCCTGATATTTTTCATGGTGGCGGGCAGCCTGTCAGGGCGGAACACAACGGGCATTGCCTTCGTTGAGACGAGTGATCTGGAATGCTGCGTTGATCCCAGCGCCATCGCTGTTTCGGCAGATGGGCAACTCCTCAGCGACGCCAGCCAACCCATTTCGCTGTCAGACCACCTTGCCGGATTGGACGGCGAGGCGCCCACAATACGATTATTGCCAGATCAACAGCTCCCCGCCGCTAAGCTCTTGGCGATCGTTCAAGAGTTTAAGCGAGAAGGCGCAGGCCGCGTCATAATCGTGACTGAGGATGTCGACGCGTGAAGTGGGCCGCGTCCATCGCTGTCGCACTGGCGGTGCATATGAGCTTGATCTGGCTGTGGCGGCCAAGCCCAACACCCGTATTGGTCGCTGGGGTTGGGATTGAAGTCCAATTCGGCATTGGGAGTGAGGCTGTCACTGCGCCTCCAATGGGCGAAGCCGGTGCGGAAGATGAGCCGGCCGAGCCAGCGGAAGCGGCATCTGCCTCTTCGCCACAGGACGAGCGTACTCCGCCTCCCGAGCCAGCACTCCCAGACCCACCACAACAGATTGACCCGCCGGCCCAACCTGAGACGCCGCCGGTTCCTGAGCCAGAGCCCCAAACGGATGTTCCCACCGAACCAGAGCCAGAGCCCCAGGCGGAAAATGAAGACCCTCCATCGCCGCAGACTGACGAATCAGACGCGAGTGAAACGCCGCCCGAAAGCGCAGAAGACCAGCCGCCTGGTTCGTCGTCTTCGAGCGAAGATGGTGAAGCAGATACACCCGATGAAACCGCAGATGCTGAAGGGAATGACAGTCAAAGCGGACCGAACGTGGCAACGGGCGACGAAGGCGCTTCTGCTGCGCCCGCATCCCAGGGAATTGCAGCGTCCTCGAACTATGCCGGAGAAGTTCGCGAATACCTTTCGAGACTACGCATGCCACGCGCTGAACGTGCTGGCTCTGCCGTGGTCTATTTTCAGATCGGAATGGACGGCGAGCTGGAAACGCTCTCAATCGCCGAGAGTTCCGGGTCTTCAAGGTTTGACCGGCAAGTGATGACTGTAATGGAACGTGCGGTTCCGTTCCCGTTGCCACCTCCCGGCGTAAATCGGGTTTTCACCATCAGAATCGAAGGGCGCTGAGGAAATGCGCGACACAACGACCAACGTTTTGAGAGTCGCAAATCTCGCCCTTCAGTTCTAAATGCTAATGAGACACAGTATCCCAAATCGAGGAGCTTCACGATGTACATCGCCATGAACCGCTTTCGGATTGCGAAAGGCCAGGAAGATGCCTTTGAAACCGTTTGGAAAACCCGAGATCGTCACCTAGCGTCGGTCCCCGGTTTCAAGGAGTTTCGCCTGCTCAAAGGCCCAGAAAACGAAGACCACACGCTGTATGCGTCGCACACCATCTGGGGGTCCATCGAGGATTTCGTGGCTTGGACCAAATCCGAAGCCTTCCGCGCCGCACACAAGAATGCTGGCGACAATAAGGGCCTCTATCTCGGTCACCCTGAGTTTGAGGGGTTTGAGCCGGTCCTGGAAGAAATCAACACCGGGGCCTGAGCTATGACGTTTGACCCAGATGCGATCCGCCAGGATTTTGCTGACGGTAAAGGCGGCGTGCTTGAGTGGATTGCGCGTGAAAATGGCGTGTCCACTCTAGATATTGCACGCCTTCTTCCCGACGATCAGCGGGTCATTGTGGCTGATCCACCCATGGCCGACGTGCTGGAAGAGCTTGCCGGTTGGGGCGAGGTGATGATCGTGAAGGTCACGCCCGCTGTCGTATTGGAAATTGCCTCGGCCATTCCTCCGGCTTTGATGGCTCGCGGATATTTCAATTTTCATGTTGACACGGCGTTTGGTGGGCATCTCAAGGAGGATGCCTGTCATCACCTGGCGTTTCTTGACCGCCGCACGGGAGAGCGTCGCTCCCTCTCGCTTGTTTTCTATGACGGCGACGGCGAGGTGATTTTCAAAGTCTTTGTTCGCCGGGACGAAAACCGGGAAATGTTGCCAGGTCAGATCGTAAAGTATGAGGCTTTGCGGGCATCCATGCTTCAGGTGGCGGATTAGGTCAGCGCATAGGGCGCGGCGAGGTCAAAGGTCGTCTGAACACTTGTTTCTGTCAGCACGTTGCGCGCATCGCCTTTGGCGATGATCTCACCGTTTTTGAACAGCCACACATCGTCGGCATGTTCATGGACCAGATGCAAATCGTGTAACACGGCCACCACGCCCCAGCCTTGTTTGGCGAGGGCAGATAGTCGCTCCATCAAAGCGATCTGGTGTTTCAGATCCAAGGCGCTTGTTGGTTCGTCAAGGAACAGCCAACGCGCGTGTCCTGTGTCAGGCTGATCCCAAACCTGTGCCAGCGCCCTGGCAATATCGACCCGCTTTCGCTCTCCACCTGACAGGGTGAGATAATTGCGCGTGGCAAGATTATCGATCTCCATAGCAGCCATGGCGTCTTCGACGATGAGGTCATCCCGCTTTTGACCTGGTGTTCCAAAGTGTGGGGAACGCCCCATCGTAACCACCTCATGGACCAGGAACGGAAAGCTGAGGACACTGGATTGAGACACGACGGCCCGGCGGCGTGCGAGCGTCGTCTTTTGGATATGCCGGATGTCCTCACCGCCTAGCAGGGCACGGCCATTATCGGGGTCAAGGCTGCCCGTCATGATCCGGAGTGCGGTCGTTTTTCCAGCTCCGTTCGGCCCGCAGAGTGCAGTGAACCGACCCTGTACACAGGTTCCGGTCGCGGTGTTCAGAATGGCGCGGTCGCCGCGAACCAAATGGGCTTTGTCGAGTTCCGCGCTCATCCGTACAGGCCTTTTCGTTTGTCCTTGATGAGCAGCCAGAAAAAGAACGGTGCGCCAATGGCGGCTGTCACGACGCCCAGAGGAAGTTCAGCAGGGGACACTGCCAACCGGGCGATGAGGTCAGAAAACAACACAAGCGCGGCCCCTAGAAGTGCTGATCCGGGCAGCACATACCGGTGGTCAGGGCCCGTCATCAGGCGCACCAGATGCGGCACAACCAAACCAACGAAGCCGATCACCCCGCAGACTGCAGTGGCTGCCCCAACGCCCAATGCGGTCAGGACGGCTGCACGCAGTTTCACCAGTTCCACATTCACGCCAAGCGTGGAGGCATCGGCCTCTCCAAGCAGTAATGAGTTCATCGGCCTGGCGAGCGTTACAAGACCTGCGATGGCTATGCTCATCAGTAGAATTGCTGGCAAAACACGGTCCCAAACCGCACCGCCCAGGGAGCCCAAAGTCCAAAAAGTCAGGTCCCTGAGTTGGGCGTCATCGGCGAGAAACGTCATATATCCAATGCCTGCAGCGGCGAGGGAGTTCAGGGCGACACCGGCAAGCAGCATTGTCGCCACGACGACCCGTCCGTCCACGAGCGAGACCTGATAAATCAGCGCCACGGCGGCCAGCGAGCCAAAAAAGGCGATGATGGGCATGCCGAAAGAGCCCAAAACGGCCAGAACGGGACCGAAGAGCGCCCCACCGAGCACAATGACCGCGACAGCGGCGAGGGCGCCGCCCGTTGAAACACCTATAAGTCCCGGGTCGGCGAGCGGATTACGGAAAAAGCCCTGCATCGCGGCGCCGGCGACTCCCAAGGATGCGCCGACAAATATAGCCAATAGAACCCTGGGGGCCCGGATATTTTCGATGACGCCCTTTTTGACGAGAGAGACCTCAGAGGCGTCAGCCAATCCCACATTGCTAGCGAGTACATTCATGAGGTCCGCCAGCCCGATGTCCAAAGGCCCCAGGACGATCCCCATGATCGCACCGAGTATAGCCAGCCCACCGCTACCTGCCAAAACCAGCATACCTTGCCGGGCGCGGGCAGACTTCAGTCTTGACGGGGCAGTTGATACTGCCGCGTCACTCGCCATGCGGGCTTCCGATTTTTTCGGCAATTTCAGCTGCGAGTTCGCCGACGGCTCCTGGTGTGCGCGGGCTGAATTGCATCACGGTGACGGCATCGACCATAAAAATACGATCGTTTTGGGCCGCGCTGGTAAGGGAAATCGCGGGATGATTGGTCACTTCCTTCATCCCGCCTATACGGGCGGCGACGAAATTCATCACCAAAATGATGTCGGGATCAGCCGCAACCGCTGCCTCCAGCGAAATCGGTTTGTAGCCGATGCGCTCACCAAAAACATTGATGCCGCCAAGCATATTTATCACGCCTTGGGCAGCGGTTTGGTCCCCAGCAGCTGTGGGTGTGCCTTCTGCTGTGTTCGAAAAGAACAGAATTGTCGGCTCAACGCCGAGCTTTGCCACTTCGGCCTGCGCTGCTGCCCAATCTGCTTCGATCTCGCCGACCAAAACCTCGCCCGCGTCTTCGACGCCTAGCACATCTGAAACCCGGCGCGTTTTCGCGATGATAGCGTCAACGGTATACGCCGTTTCCATGATTTCGACGGGCACACCTGTGGCGCGGATTTGGTCGAGCGCCGTGTCAGGACCGGCCGCACCGCTAATCAGGATCATGTCGGGTTCGACAGACAACACACCTTCAGCCGAAAGTTGCCGGACATAGCCCACTTTGGGCGTCAGCATGGCCGCCGGAGGAAACACGCTTGTTGAGTCTGTCGCGACGATGCGATCGCCTTCGCCCAACGCATAAATGATCTCAGTAAGATCACCGCCTAGCGACGCCACGCGCTCTTGAGAATGAGCTGTGGCAGAAAGGCTCAGTGCGACAACCATTCCGCTTATCAGCGTTTTGATCCCAAACATCTTCATGGCGCGCACATCCTTTCAAAACTACCCAGACGATCCGCGGCTGAACCAGAAGAACAGCAAAGGGATCCAAATCAGCGACAGAGTGATGATGCCTTTGACCGACTGATAAATGATCCATGCCCAAAACACTTTTGAGCGGGACCCGCGCATGCGTCCAAACAGATTTATGGACGTTGCTTTTCCGTCCGCCGTTGAAGCGGAGGGGCGATCTAATGCTTCTCTATCTCCTCGTATACCCATCACAATCTTCTAGCTATTGCAACGCATTCTCAGCATATCTCGAACGAAGTGTATGGACATGCGTCTCTTGGGCACAGGTGCCCGCAACGCATCAGTCCCTGAGATCAGGTGTCGGATTGCGTTATCTCTTGAAAGAATGTCAGGCGGTTGCCAAAGGGGTCGCTGATCGAGAGTTCCAGCATGCCCCAGGGCTGCCTGACCGGGGCGCCAGGGCGGGCATGTTTGTAAGCCTTGTTTCGTAGTCTTTGTGACAGCGTGGACACATCGTCGACCGCGACACGGATATGACTACCCGGACTTGCGTCGCCAAAATGCTCTGACAAGTGAAGGGTGAAATCGCCGTTCTGGACGCCCATGTAAAACGGCGCCGCATCATCGAACCGATGTTCAAACAGCAGCGTGAATTCCAGAAAGTGAAGGTAGAAAGATCGCGCGAGCGCCTCATCAAAACTGCGAAAGATGGGGATCGGAGATTTGAACAGGTCTTTTGGCGCGTTCATGCAGTAATATCTCCATCGTGATTTGATCCGCAAATACACCTCAGCAGTACACGCCAGCGAGACGCAAGGCTGTGATATAAACAGCGACCATACCACGATGCCTCGGGCTCACGTGGGCTGCGATACACATTATTCGCCGCAATCAAAGAAAAGCAATTCACTCTCAATATCAATGTGTTGGGCAGTGGTAAGCTTGATCCGAACCAATAATGCAAGTGCTTCGCAGCAGCAACTATTGCGGGTGTTCAAGTCTCCATTTGCGCGTTACGTCTGTGGCGATAGGCCATACTTGGCGCACTCGAAACAGCACGACTTTAAGAACTATGTCCGAGACACTCAGCCGATTGGAAAAACGCTGCGCCGAACGCGGCCTCCGCATGACAGATACTCGGCGTCTCGTCGTATCGTTACTTTCTAAGGCGGACGACCATCCGGATGCGGAAGAGTTGCATCAACGCGCCCGAGATATCGATCCGTCCATCTCACTCGCAACGGTTTATCGCACGCTCAAGCTCCTGGAGGAATTTGATCTGGTTGAACGTCATGACTTCCGTGATGGGCGGTCACGCTACGAGGAAGCTGACAAAGACCACCATGATCATTTGATCGATCTTGAGTCCGGTGAAGTGGTTGAGTTTTTTGATGAGGAACTTGAGGCGCTGAAAAACACGATCGCGGAGCGTTTAGGATACGACCTAAAAGATCACAGGCTGGAACTTTATGGATCCAGAAGGAAGTCTTCACGTTAGTTCTACTTTTTTCTATCGGGTGGAGCGTATTTTGGGCGGCTCGCTCGATTCGATCCCAGTGTGGGGTTCTTGTTCGATGTGGTGATCCAGCAACCGGAAACGGTTGAGCACTCAAGAAAGTGTGAACGGTCTTAAACGGCTCATACTGGTCGGGCTATTGGTGGGACCAAATCGTTTTTCGACCCATAAGCCTCTAAATCCATAAGCCCTATCGGGAGTTCAAGTCTTCCCAGAACCACCATTCGCTTAGTCTCTGTTTTAAACGACGTTGTCGTTAGACCATCTCCACACTCTGTAGAGATACAAGGGCTCACTCCTGTTCTGCCATCATATCTGATACAGCCACGCTAACTATAGTGGCTTTGCGTGCGGAGCTCTAAAGTGAGATCATTGCATCCCGTGCGATCAGAAAATTGCGGGCCCTATTATGTTCGTTGAACAATCTTGTGCGAGATTAAAATGTGGTCTAATTTGTGGTATATCCATGCGTATACATGTTCATAAAACGTTGTATAGTAAAACAAAAAATAAAAATAAGTGGTGGAGCCAGGCGGAATCGAACCGCCGACCTCTTGAATGCCATTCAAGCGCTCTCCCAACTGAGCTATGGCCCCGGATATCCCGGTCTTGGGAAGGGCGGGGAATAGCCCCGCCCGGTGGCTCAGGTCAAGCCTTGTCGTCACCTTCGCTGGTCGTTTCGCCAGCTTCCAGATCAATGTCATCATCGACATCAATCTCGAATTCATCCTCGTCATCGTCGAGGATCACGTCATCTGCGTCGTCGTCGACGCCCTCTTCGGTGAAGCCGGCGGGAACGCCGCCGGGCGTCACTTCAGCGTCGTCATCGTCGCTGCCGCCGTCGATAACAACTTCATCAGCATCGTCGCCGAGTTCGAGTGCCTTGGCTTCATCATCCTCGTCTTCATCGCCGTCCGTGTCGTCTTCGGCGCCGGCTGTATCAGCCTCGTCCTCAACGTCTTCGTCCTCTTCATCATCTTCCGGCTTTTCAGGTTCCACCTTGGCTTTCGCCGCGGCTTTGCTGGTCTTGGTGGCGGTTTCAAAGAAGGACAGCGGATATTCCTGGCCCGTATAGGGCGAAACAATTGGATCCTTGTTCAGGTCATAGAAGTTTTTGCCCGTTTCGGGGCAGGCGCGTTTGGTTCCGAGATCGGCCTTGGCCACTTGGTTTTTTCCCTTCATGCCCATGGGTGTTTTTCTGGCTGGCGCGCTTGCCAGAAACCTGAGGCCCTGTCAAAGCGCATTTCACATACGCTCACATCTTTAGGTCCCCGTTTTTTATGAATTGCACCTCTCATCCCGTCGCCCGTCTTGCTGGAATCGTGCGCGCACCTGGCGATAAATCGTGTTCTCACAGGGCCTTGATCCTTGCCGGGCTGGCCGATGGCGTCAGCGAGATCACCGGTCTATTGGAAGGCGACGATGTTTTGCGCACCGGAGCGGCCATGGCCAGTCTAGGTGCGACGGTCGACCAGACGGGGCCGGGAGAATGGACCGTTGCGGGTGTCGGGGCCAAAGGGTTGTCCGTGCCGAGTAGAGCGCTCGACTTTGGCAATAGCGGCACGGGCAGCCGGCTGATCATGGGTGCTGCGGCGGGGGCTGCGATCGAGGTGGAATTCACCGGCGATGAAAGCCTGCGGTCACGGCCAATGAACCGGATCCTTACGCCGCTTCGGCAAATGGGTGCGCGCGATGACGCCGCCGAGCACGGTCGTTTGCCCCTCAGGTTGCTTGCTCATGATGGGCTCCGAGCGATCGACTACACCCCGCCAGTGGCTTCAGCTCAGGTGAAGTCAGCCGTGCTTCTGGCCGGCCTCAGCGCTGAAGGCACGACACGCATAATGGAACCCAAGCTCACACGGGACCATTCAGAACGCATGCTGGTGGGTTTCGGGGCAGACGTTGGGCGGTCATTGGCGCCTGGAGGTGGCCAGACGGTGTCTATCCAGGGCGGCCAGACGCTGACTGGCATCAAGGCGGCCATTCCTGGCGATCCGAGTTCTGCGGCCTTCCTTGCGGCAGCAGCGGCTATTTCCCCGAAGGCCAGTGTGCTTATTGAAGGGGTCATGTCGAATTCGACGCGCGACGGCTTTTTCGACGTTTTGTCCAGGATGGGCGTGCAAATTGGCGCGGAAGACGTAGGCGACGCTGTGGGCGAACGTCTGATCGATGTGCAAGTGAGTTCAGCGTCGCGATTGAACGGTATCGACGTGCCTGAAGCCCTTGTGCCGTCAATGATTGACGAATTTCCAATTCTCGCTGTCGTGGCAGCGTTTGCCAGCGGGACGACCCGGGTTACCGGCGCGGAAGAGTTACGGGTCAAAGAAAGCGACCGCATTGATGCGGTGATCGCCATGCTGCGGGCAAATGGCGTGGCCTGTAAGTCTCGGCCTGACGGGTTTGAAGTCGAAGGCTGTGGCGGTCCACCGCCCGGCGGCGGTGTGGTTGAAACGCTGCACGATCACCGCATCGCCATGAGCGCGCTGGTGATGGGCACGGCGGCGCAAAAGCCGGTTTCCGTGGATGATGTATCGATGATTGCGACCAGTTATCCCGATTTCATGGATCACATGGCCGCACTGGGCGCGAACATCAGCGCTTAGAGCGCCCTGCACGTGGATACGAAAAAGCCGTCCCCATTGGGGACGGCCAACTCGCTCTATAAGGGGATGGGGACTAGGCGAGTTTGAAACCGCGGTAGAATTGGTCGTCCTTGCGAGACGTTGCAATCGGAATAGCACGCTCACCATCATGGGCGATGCCGCGGTAGACCAGTTGCGGTTTTTTCATTTGCTCAGCGAGCGACTTCGGTGCGTCGGTTTGGGTGGTGTAGGCGACACCGCGATAAATCATGTTTGACATTTTCGTCTCCTGCAGTTGCCGCGTCCCGATCCAATATGCGTGGGGCGCTGTGCGATGAGCTAAACATATGCAAAGTGTGTAACTTTGTCAAGCGTAGTAAGTTTGTCCTCTCTCACAAACTGTGTTTGGCTGCTTAAACACAGGGTCTGGATGCCTTAAAACGCTATCAGTCCCTCCGGTTCAAAACATAGATCGGCCGCGAAATTAGAGATTGGTTTGAGCGTGACAGAGAAATTAGACCAAAGAATTCAACTGGTTGCTTCGGCGGATTTTTCGAAGATCGTAGACCAATGGCGACGCACCCAATCAGATTTGCCGTCGCGATCGGAAGCGATACGCCGGCTCGTCCAGCTCGGGCTGTCTTATGATGAGGAATCTCCCATGCGCATGGTCACAGCTATTATCCGCCCACACAAATACGAAGAGGTGCGCGAAGCCCTTTTGGCGTTGGGCGTGGAGGGCATCACGGTGACCCAGGTCAAAGGTTTTGGCCGCCAGCGGGGGAAAACCGAGATCTATCGCGGCGCCGAATACGAGACCGTAGAGCTGCCAAAGCTGCGCCTGGAGATCGCCGTGCCAGGCACACTCCTGAACGAAGTGCTGGCATCGATCCAGAAGATTGCCGCGACAGGCAAGATTGGCGATGGCAAACTGTTCGTCCATGCATTGAGCGACGTGGTTCGCATCCGCACCGGCGAGCGGGACCAGAACGCGCTCGACTAAAGGGCTGGGCTGTCGATGATTCTCGCAATTGATGGAACGCTGGCCTCTGGAAAGGGGACGCTCGCGAAGCGTGTCGCCGGTTGGTACGGCCTGCCTCACATGGACACCGGGCGCCTTTACAGGGCCACTGGCGTTGCGGCCATGCGTGCGAACATCGACTTTGAAGATGCTTCGGCATTGGCCGAGGTCGCGCAAACACTTGATCTGACTGATTTCGATGAAGCGAACCTTCGCACTGCGGAGGCCGGGCAAGCGGCCAGCCGCGCCGCTGCCGTGCCAGAGGTACGTGCGGCATTGCTGGCGCTCCAGCGGGTTTTTGCAAACCAGCCCGGCGGCGCGGTTCTCGATGGCCGCGATATCGGTACGGTAATCTGCCCACATGCGGACGTGAAACTCTGGATTGACGCAAAGGTTGAGGAGCGTGCCCGGCGCCGACACGTTGAACTGCTCGCGCGGGGAAACACGATAAGCTTCGATCGATTGCTGGACGAAGTGCGCATTCGAGATGCCCGCGATCGCGCCAGGGAAGACGCACCCATGGTCATGGCCGACGATGCCCACTTGATTGATACGACTGAGCTGACTATAGACGCGGCTGTGGAAAAGGCGCGTGCCATCATTGATGGTGTCTGCCCGCCAGAAAGTTAGTCTGCTTCTAGCGTTCAGGGCATTGGCCCGGTGCTAAAACCAAAAGGCAGGCGCCACGCCGAAACCTGTTCAACCCACCGGTGTTTCCGGCGGGCTTTTGCTGTTTTTGGCAAGGCCTGCGCGCGATACCGGTCCAACCCGAAGTATAAACGCTCAACCCTATGACAGACTCAATGACCCCCACCACCGACGATTTTGCCGCGATGTTCGAAGACTCCGCGGCGGCCTCCGCTATGCAGGAAGGCAAAGTCGTCCCCGCCACGGTAATTTCCGTGGAGAACGACGCCGTAATCGTCGATATCGGCCTGAAGACCGAAGGCCGCGTGCCACTGCGCGAATTTGGTCAGGATGACGGTCCGCCGGAAACGGGCACAATCGTCGAAGTTTTCCTCGAACGCATTGAAAACGCTCTCGGCGATGCGGTTCTCTCGCGCGAGAAAGCACGCCGCGAAGAAAGCTGGGTGCGTCTGGAAGATGCGTTCAACGCGGAAGAGCCTGTAAAAGGCGCGATTGTCGGCCGCGTGAAAGGCGGTTTCACTGTCGATCTTGGTGGCGTGAATGCGTTCTTGCCTGGCTCTCAGGTGGATATTCGCCCGGTTCGCGACATTGGCCCGCTGATGGGGGAAACCCAGCCATTCCAGATCCTGAAAATGGACCGCCCGCGCGGCAATGTTGTGGTCTCTCGCCGCGCAATCCTGGAAGAGAGCCGTGCCGAACAGCGTGCTGAAATTGTCGGCGACATGAATGAAGGCGATGTCCGCGACGGTGTCGTCAAGAACATCACCGACTATGGTGCGTTCGTCGATCTCGGCGGCATCGATGGTCTTCTGCACGTCACCGATATGAGCTGGAAGCGGATCAACCATCCGAGCCAGGTTGTGAATGTTGGCGACACGGTCAAAGTTCAGATCATTCGTATCAACCAGGACACCCAGCGCATCTCGCTTGGCATGAAGCAGCTGGAAGCCGACCCATGGGACGGCATCGAAGCCAAGTACCCAATCGGCATGCGCATGAACGGCCAGATCACGAACATCACCGATTACGGTGCGTTTGTTGAACTGGAAGACGGTGTTGAAGGCCTGATCCACGTTTCTGAGATGAGCTGGACCAAGAAGAACCTGCACCCCGGCAAGATCGTTTCGACCTCTCAGGAAGTGGACGTGGAAGTGCTGGATGTGGACAGCGACAAGCGCCGCATCTCCCTTGGTCTCAAACAGACACAGGACAATCCATGGACGGCCTTCACGGCTGAACACCCCATCGGCACGGAGATCGAAGGCGAAGTTCGCGGGATCACCGAGTTCGGCCTGTTTGTGGGCCTTGGCCCGGAACTCGACGGCATGGTTCACATCAATGACATTGCCTGGGACCGGTCCGGTGACGAAGCCATTCAGGACTATCAAAAAGGCGATACGGTTCGCGCCAAAGTCCTCGACGTGGACATCGACAAAGAGCGGATTTCCCTCGGCATTAAACAGCTGGACGGCGATCCAATGACCGGCGGCGGTGTTCGCCGCGGCGAGATTGTCACCTGTGTGGTCACCGAAGTGGCGTCCGGCGGCATCGAAGTGGAATTCGGCGATCCGGCCATGAAGGCGTTCATCCGCCGCTCAGACCTGTCTCGTGATCGCTCAGAGCAGCGTCCCGAACGGTTTGCCGTTGGCGACAAGATCGATGCACGAATCCAGAATCTCGACAAAGCATCGCGCCGCGTGACCCTGTCGATCAAGGCTCTGGAAATTGCCGAAGAGCAGGAAGCCGTTGCCCAGTATGGGTCGGCTGACAGTGGTGCATCGCTTGGTGACATCCTGGGCGCCGCATTGGCCACCAGCGATGATGGAGCTCCGGCTGACGCCGCAGAACCAGCGCCAGCACCTGTCGCAGAAGACAGTGCGAGCCCGGCGTCAGATGTGGACGCATCCGATCTGAAACTCCTGACGGGTGTTGGCCCGGCCCTTGAGAAAAAGCTCCACGGCGCCGGTGTAACCTCGCTCGATCAGATTGCCGGCATGTCCGATGAAGACGTGGCAAAGCTGGAAGAAGAGCTCAGCATTTCAGGCAAATTCGAGAAGGGTGACTGGGTCAATCAGGCCAAGGGCCTCATCGGCGGATAATCATTTGCCCTTCAGGCATATGACAATCTAGTAAGATTTTACGGCGGGGATTGCTGTTCCCGCCGTAAACACGTTTAATATCAGTGTTATGCTTAGATCTGAACTCGTGGCCTTATTGGCCGACAAGTATAGTCATTTGCAAGCTGCCGACTTGGAAAAGGCGGTTGGTGTCATTCTTGACGAAATTGCAGATGCATTGGCCCAGGGCGACCGGGTCGAACTTCGCGGCTTTGGAGCGTTCTCGGTGCGCAAACGGGAGGCCCGGCGGGGACGAAACCCTCGAACCGGCGATACTGTCGAGGTTCCAGCCAAGGCGGTTCCGTTCTTCAAAGCGGGTAAGGAACTTCGCGCCCGCATCAATGAAGGCGTGGACCCTGAAGCCCGTTAGCTGCGCCTTTTCCTTGTAAACTCGGCCAAATTCGAGAAAGACACGCCATTCTGATACTAGAGGAGGGTTAAGGGTGCTGAACGAATTCAAAGAATTCGCAATGAAGGGTAACCTCGTGGACATGGCCGTTGGCTTTGTCATGGGAAGTGCGTTTGCCACGGTGGTCACGGCGTTCATCCAAGGCGTGTTTCTACCGCTGCTTTCGCCGGTGCTGGGTGGCTTGGATCTATCCAATCTCAAATACGTCGTGGCCGAAGCCGTGCTCGGACCAGAGGGCGAGGTGATCAAGGAAGCGGCGATCGTCGATCTGGGCGCCTTCATCGCGGCGCTGATTTCATTCCTGATTGTCGCCTTCGTGATGTTCATGATCATCAAAGGCATGAACAATATGCAGAAAAAGGCGGAAGAAGAGCCAGAAGCGCCTGCTGAGCCGCCAAAAGAGCAGCTGTTGCTGGAAGAAATTCGTGATTTGTTAGCGAAACAAGGCTAACTCTCGCTCCAGTAGAGTATGTGTAGCGTAGGAGGGCGGTCCTGATTGGGCCGCCCTTTTTCGTTTCGCGTGAATGGAGCAAGCTGCGCGCGCCGCGGCAAAAGACACATTGCCGCTCTCAAAATCGAACGACAATTCTTGATTGAACTGGCGAAAGGATGTTCCGGCCGTCGCTTGGCCCCTACAGTGGGAGAGTTTACGCCGTTGGTTCCGGATCTGTCCGCATCAGCAGAAGGCCCGGCACAAAGGTGGTCACCATAACGCTGGCAGCGCCTGCCAGGTACAATTCTTGTTCGCCATAGAGCAGGGTGGTCAAAAGCACCGCGCCCAAGGAGAAGTAACCCGCCATGGTGAGTATCTTGTTGCGTGCCAGGGCGCCGGTCGTAGCAAGACCAACAGCATACACGGCAAACACCACTGGAAGCGCGGCGTCGGGATGGAGGGTTTCCCCGTCCATGAACAGCTTCAGGAAAATACCACCAAACAAGGCGAAGATCGCGAAACCGGCGGTACTCCACAGCACGGGTTCTGCACGATTGCCGGCAGATCCATAGGCAGGTTTCTCAGGTGTGTTGGACAGCAACAGCAAATACCCGCCAAGTCCGACCAGCATGGTTATCAGCCACATAACGCCAATGGCTGAGCCGCCAAACCCAAACGGGTCGCGCAACAGCCAATAGTGCATCAGATAAGCCAGCGTGATCAGCGCGCCCCACCAGGCCAGAAAACGCCCGCCCAGGAACGGATCCTCATAGCCGGAAGCGGTAATGTCATGGAGATATTCGAGTTCGGCTTTCGACGGCGTCACGGTCATATTAGTCCTCATACTTCGCGCCGGTGCAAAACTGCCGACGCAAAGCCTCTATCGAGCTTTTTGCTGCTCCAGTCATGGCGCCAAAGTCCAAAGATCGCGTTGACACTGCCGTAAATTTTGCGGGTAGTTCAGAAGACTGTGTCAAGCCGAAGCCTTGGATGCGCTTGGCGCGCGACGTGTGAGCCAGACGGAAATACTCTCGGCGAGTTTCGCGGCCACGTCTGATTTCGTCATACGCGGCCAGCGTTCGGTTCCATCTTCGGTGATCAATGCGATCTCGTTTTCCGCCCCACCCATAACATCCCCTGAAACGTCATTGGCGACAATCCAGTCACAGCCTTTGCGCTTGCGTTTGGCTTGCGCGTGCGCCTCGACCTCATGGGTTTCCGCCGCAAATCCGATCACCAGACTCGGTCTTTTTTTTCGTTTGCGAGCGATTGTTGTTAGGATGTCAGGGTTCTCCGCCAGGTTCAGCGTGAGCGGCGCGTCATCGCTGCGGCCTTTCAGCTTCAGCTTGCGCGCGGCAGAATTTGCAGGCCGCCAATCAGCGACCGCAGCAACAGAAATAAAGACGTCCGCCGGCAAAGCGGTCTCGCAAGCCTTTAACATCTCTCGGGCCGTTTCGATATTCACGCGCTTTACGCCGGTCGGTGTAGCCAGTGACACAGGGCCGGACACGAGCGTTACATCCGCCCCTAGATCGGCCAGCGCGCCAGCAATGGCGAAGCCCTGTTTTCCGGAAGAGTGGTTCGACAAGTAGCGGACCGGGTCCATCGGCTCACGGGTTGGACCGGCGGTGATCAGGACGTGCTTGCCGGTGAGCGAACGAGGCTTAGGTGCCAAGTGAGCCTCAATTTCAGCGGCAATAGCGTCAACTTCAGGCAGGCGGCCCGGTCCGAACTCGCCACAGGCCATGGCGCCTTCGTCAGGGTCCATTACAGCAACGCCATCGGCTTTCAATTGTGCAACGTTTCTTTGCACAGAAGGATGCTGCCACATCCGCACATTCATGGCCGGCACCATGACGACAGGCTTGTCAGTGGCCAGCAAAGCTGTGGTGGCAAGATCAGTGGCCAATCCACCGGCAGCCTTGCCGATGAGATCTGCCGTTGCGGGGCACACCACAACCAGATCAGCCGACCGGGACAATTCGATGTGGCCCATTTCGGCTTCGTCGGTGAGATCGAACAGGTCAGTAAAGACTTTTTCACCAGACAGCGCCGAGACCGACAATGGCGTGACAAATTCTGTTCCACCCTTGGTGACGATACAGCGGCTTGCGACGCCGCGCTTGGACAGGGTGCGGATAAGCTCCAGCGATTTATAGGCCGCTATTCCGCCGCCGATGATCAAGAGAATGCGTTTTGCCGCGCTGGCCATGGCGCCCTGCCTCGTGTCCTAGGGGGCTAGATAAACACGAAATGCTTGCGAAAAACCCACACAGACCGTGGAAAGTTTAGCGCTTACCGGTTCCACCGGTCCGCAAAGCGTTCGTAGAACGGGACTTTCCGCGGAAGCCTGCGATTGCCATAGCTGTCCTCGTTGACCACGACATTCACTGTAATGTTGGTTTCGGCGGGCGAACTGGCTTCTCCAACAGTCGCACGCGCGACCTGGCAGCTGGCATCAATGGTCGAGCGCATCACTCGCACACCATTTTCCTGTGTGATCAGGGTGCGCGAGGCACATTCTGCATTGGCTGTCAGGCTCGAAACGGTCGAATGCCCACCGCGCAAGGCGTAGCCATCGGCCAGAGCAGGCGCTGTGAAGGCCATAGAGGCCAATGTTAAAAAAGCGGTCGCACGCAACATGATGGAACTCCAGCGCAGGAAGATTGAAACGCTAGCGTAACAGTTTCAGGCCCGCGGGCGAGCGTATTCACCTCGCAGGCGGCGTGCGGTCAGATCAATTCACCGCTGGCACGTGCTGCAAAAGAAGCTGGACCGGCCGGATTGGACAATTCGTTTCACAGATGCGCCGCAGGTCAGGCAAGGCGCGTTCTCCCGGTCATAAACCCGGAATGTGTGTTGGAAATAGCCAAGATCGCCATTTGCATCGGCGAAATCCCGCAATGATGACCCGCCGGCCTCGATGGCCTCTGAAATGACCGCGTTTATGGCTGCGGCAAGCTTTTCCGCCCTGGTCTTTCCCACACTGGACGCTTTGCGGCGCGGCGATATCCCTGACCTGAAAAGCGCTTCACAAACGTAGATGTTCCCAAGGCCCGCCACCACCGACTGGTCCAGTAATGCAGACTTGATCGGACTGCCCCGGCCCTTCAACGTGTCATAAAGGTAGGCGGCATTGAACCCGTTGGTCAGCGGTTCCGGTCCAAGGCTTTTCAGGCGCGGATAGGCGTCAAACGTCTCTGTGGGCCAAAGCTCCATGAAGCCGAAGCGGCGCGGATCATTGTAGGTTACGGTCTCACCGCCAGACATATGAAAAACCACATGATCATGGACGGCGTTGCCCCCGGTCTCATGCTGAAAATCTGCGGTGGATTGGCCGCAAACAGTGAACCGCCCTGACATGCCAAGATGCATCACCAGTGTCTCTCCAGACGACAGGTCGGCTGTCAGGAATTTTGCTTTTCGCCCGAGGCGCAACACCTCTTTTCCGGCAAGGCGGTCGGCGAAGCCTTGAGGGAATGGAAACCGCAAGTCCGCACGATTAATCTCCGCACGTTGAATGCGCCGCCCTTCAAGGGCGGGCGATAGGCCGCGGCGAACCGTCTCGACTTCAGGTAATTCAGGCATGAGAACAGCATATAAGGCTCCAGCGCGGCGACAAGAATGAACCGATGACAGATAATTCCGAAACGACATCCTTTGGGTATGAGGACATTCCGGCCTCGGAAAAGGAAACGCGTGTGCGCGGTGTCTTTGATTCCGTCGCCAGCCAGTATGATGTGATGAATGACCTGATGTCGGCGGGCGTTCACCGGCTCTGGAAACATGACACGATTTCAAAGCTCAACCCGCGACCGGGAGAGCATTTGCTGGATGTCGCCGGCGGAACGGGGGACCTCGCCAAGGCGTTCCTGGATCGCGCAGATCGTGCAGGTCGCCGGGGCAACAGCGGCGATGGGGCGAAGGCGACAATCTGTGACATCAACGCCAAAATGCTGGATGCTGGCCGCGCGCGAGCCGACATGCAAGCACTTGGTGAGCGCGTCAACTGGGTCTGCGGAAATGCCGAGATGCTTCCATTCCCGGACAGGAGCTTCGATGCCATCACGATCGCGCTTGGCATCCGCAACGTAACCCACCGCGACAAGGCGCTGGCAGAGTTCCGCCGGGTCTTGAAACCGGCGGGCAGGCTCGCCGTACTGGAATTTTCACAGATGACGGCCCCGCTCCTACAGCAGGCTTATGACGCTTACAGCTTTGCCGTGATCCCCCGTATGGGTCGTCTGGTGACCGGAGATGAGGCGAGCTATCAGTACCTTGTCGAGAGCATTCGGCGCTTTCCTGATCAGGATATGTTCAAAGCGGAAATCGAGGCGGCCGGCTTCAAAAACGTGAGCGTTACGAATTTCACCGGCGGTGTTGCAGCGCTTCATTTCGGTTGGGCGGTCTGAGCCATGGCGAGCTTGGTTGGCGACCTGTGGCGAATGGCCAAGGCCGGTGTCACGCTGGCACGCCACGATGTGATTCTGCCCGGCGAGTATCAGGCGAGAATGCCTGCGCCTGCGCGTTGGGCGGGCAAAACGCTTCGGGCCTTCGGCGGTGGCGCCAAGGGCCGACCGGGTGAGCGGCTCGCGACGGCGCTGGAAAGCCTTGGGCCAGCCTACATCAAGCTAGGCCAGTTTCTGGCGACGCGTCCGGATGTGTTCGGCGTTGAGGCCACTCAGGATTTGTCTCGGCTGAAAGACAAGCTGCCACCATTTTCGGGCAAGGCTGCAAAAGACACTCTGGAGACCGAATTTGGCGCCGATGTCGCCAACCGGATGTTTCCAGACCTTGGGCCAGCCGTCGCGGCGGCATCCATCGCCCAGGTCCACAAAATCGAGGTTGCGGGTAAAACCAAGGCCGTGAAGATCTTGCGGCCGGGCATCGAACGCCAGATCGATCAGGCGCTGAGCGCCATGCAACGGGGCGCGAAGCTTGTCGAAACTGCGTCTGCGGACAGCCGTCGCCTTGAGCCCGTGGCGTTCACGACCACGGTTGGCAACGCGATGGTTCGTGAGCTGGATTTGCGCCTGGAAGCTGGCGGGCTCGATGAAATGGGTGAAATCTCACGAAAAACAGGCCATTTCATCGTTCCGCAGGTTGATTGGGAACGTACCGGCCGCCGTGTGCTGACAATGGAATGGCTGGACGGCGTGCCCCTCACGGACCCAGCCGCCCTATCTGCGGAAGACATTGATCCGGTCTCCCTTGCCAACGACGTCACGCGCGGGTTCCTCACCCACGCCATCGTCCATGGCGTGTTTCACGCTGATATGCATGAGGGCAATCTGATGGTTCTGCCGGGCAACAAGCTTGGCCTGCTGGACTTCGGTATCATCGGCCGGATCGGCCTGATGGAGCGCCGGTTCCTGGCTGAAATTCTGTTCGGTTTCATCCGCCGGGACTATACCCGCATTGCTGAAGTGCATTTCGAAGCAGGCTATGTTCCGAAAGACCAGTCTGTGGGGCAATTCGCCCAGGCGCTGAGGTCGGTTGGAGAGCCGATCCACGGCAAGGAAGCTGAGGATGTATCGATGGGCCGGCTTCTGCTTCAGCTGCTCGACTATACTCACACATTTGGAATGCGTTTGCGCCCGGAACTCGTGCTGCTGCAGAAAACCATGGTGCAGGTTGAAGGCGTCGCGCGCGCAATAGATCCGGGCCACAACATTTGGGATGCGGCAGAGCCGGTGGTCGAAAAGTGGGTGCGTGAAGAGCTTGGGCCTGCCGGAGCAGTGAAATTGGCAGCGCGCAATGCGCGTGAGGTGTCAGACCGTTTGAAGCGTTTGCCGGATGTCATGGATAAGGTCGAAGCGATGATTGAGGCGGGAGCGCATCAACCCGAGACAGATAACCAACGATTTGCGCCCTGGTGGGGTTGGTTCGGCTTGATCCTGGGGCTGGGCGCGCTTGCTGTTTGGGGATTGGCTTAAACGTCAGGCCGCCAGTCAGGAGGGGCGAGCTCAAACCCGTCGAACGAAAACGCCGGCGCGACCGTGCAAGACACCAAAGTCCAGGCGCCTAGGGATTCCGCCGTTTGCCAATGCCCGACCGGCACGATGACCTGGAGTTTTTGACCAGACCTCAGTTCAGGACCCAGCTGAACCGGCGTGGCGCCTATGCCTTCGGGTGTTGAGAGTGTCAGCGCCAGAGGTCCGCCTGCGTGCCAGAACCAGGCTTCATCGGCGTCAACTTTGTGCCAGGCAGATACCTCATCGGCTTGAAGCAAGTAGTAGATCACCGTCAGGGCGCCGCGTGCCCCGTCCAGAACCGGAGAGCGAAACGTCTCCGCATAGTGCCCGCCTTCCGGATGGGGCTTCAGTCCCAACATCCGGATGATCTCGCCGGCTCCCAGATCGCCGCTGATGGCCATCAAAAGCGGTCTTTGCGTCCACGGATCTCGGCGAAGGTGGCAACGGTGTCACCCGCGTGCCCCATGGCGGCCTGCAGCTCCGGCACGTCAGCGCGCAGGAACGGATTTGTGTCCAGTTCACGTGATAGCTGGATCGGGACGGTTCGCTCCCCGCGGGCGCGTTTGTCGTCAATTTCGCGAATATAAGCCTGAAGAGCGGTGTTTTCAGGTTCGATGGTTTCAGCAAACCGCGCATTTGCCTGGGTGTACTCATGGGCGCAATACATCGTGGTGTCCGCCGGTAGAGCCTTCAGCCGTGACAGGCTCTCCCACATCATGTCCATCGTGCCTTCAAAGACCCGGCCGCACCCAAGCGCAAAGACCGCGTCACCAACAAAGGCGGTAGACTGATCAGGCAGGTGAAAGGCGATATGACCCAGAGTATGGCCAGGCACGTCGACCACCTTGGCTGTCAGGCGTCCAAGTGCAACCTCATCCCCACCGGAAACAGGTTGTTCAAGGCCTGGAATTTTATCCGCCTCGCCCGTCGGGCCGATGACCTTGCAGGCTGTGGCGTCTTTGATCTTCAGGTTTCCGCCAGCATGGTCTGGATGCCAATGTGTGTTCCAGATCTGGGTGATGGTCCACCCCAGTGCAGCAGCTTCTGCGAGGTAGACGTCGGCGTCAGGCGTATCGATGGCGGCGGTCTCGCCGGTTTCGGTATCATGGGCCAGAAAGCCGTAATTGTCGTTTAGACAAGGAAATTGATGCACTTTCAGCACTATATTACTCCCAGGCAGGTGCAGCGAAGGCTGTACATTCACAAGTATAGGCGCGCAAAGTGCGACAGGACAGCATTACCATTGAGCGATTTTACAACGGCCGCCTCGGCGTGGCTGCCGGGCGCGTGCTGTCCGGGCGAATTGTCGACCTTTGGCAAGACTTGACTGGTTTGTCTCTTCTTGGTTTGGGCCACCCGTTTCCAGCGCTGGATCCCTTTACCGCCCAGGCAAAGCGAACCGTCGCGGCCCTGGGTGAAGACGCCGGCCAGGTGCGATGGGACGCTGCCGATCGAGGAAACTGCGTGGTTGTTTCGCCAGAATCGCGGCTTCCGTTTACCGATGGCGTTTTCGACCGAGCCATACTGCTCCACGCCATGGAGGATGCCGCCAGCCCGCGCGCTCTGTGCCGGGAGCTTTGGCGGGTCATGGCCCCAGAAGGACGTATTGTCGTCGCAGCGGCCAACCGCCGCGGTCTTTGGGCCCGCGCCGAACGCACGCCTTTCGGTCATGGCCGGCCTTGGACGTTGCGCCAGCTGTCGAGCCTGCTGGGCGACAGTCTGTTTCAGGTGACCGCCAGCACGCATGCCCTTTACATGCCGCCGATCAATGTGTCGGTGATCACAGGTGGCGCAGATGGTTGGGAACGCGCCGGGCGAATGGTCATGCCCGGGCTAGGCGGTGTCGTACTCGTCGAAGCGGTCAAACGCCTTTACATAGAGCCAGGCGGGGGCGCTGTTGCACCGGCTGTTGTAGCCGCACAAACCCGTAAAACAGCGGGCGCCATGACGAGCAACCTGTCCGAAGCTGCAACAGATACTGCAGAAGACACGCCATAGTCTTGATTTTTAGCTCATTTTCAGCGTAGTTTTGTCTCGGGAGTGGAGAAAACGACATGAAATTGGTCACAGCGATATTTAAGCCGAGCCGCCTCGACGCGGTGATTGATGCTCTCTCTGAGAAGGGCACAGCGGGCCTGACAGTTTCCGAAGTTCGCGGTTATGGCCGCCAGCAAGGCAAGACGGAAGTCTACCGTGGCGCCGAGTACGAAGTGCGTCTTTTGCCGAAGGTGAAAGTCGAAGTTGCGTGTTCTGATGACGACGCGGATGGTATCGCTGACGCAATCGCCCAGGCCGCCAATACAGGTACGATTGGTGACGGCAAGATCTTCATTCGGGGTTTGGACACCGTCATTCGCATCCGCACCGGAGAGCGCGGCGAGCAGGCGATTACTGGCTGAACCGAGGCTTATTCAGTGTGTGCGACAAGTCCGGTGGCGCGCCCCATGACATGGAAGACTTCATTCTGTTCCATGACACCGTTCACCAGTTGTGATCCGGGCCCCCTCGCAAAGATCGCCACATCTTCACCCGCGTGAGTCTCAGACGGCATGGCGACAACCGCCTGTTGGCGGTAGTCGGCTTGTGTCGTGTCGGTATTGGACAGGTCAGGGCGCGTGCAGGGCTCAGTAGCGTCGGCTTGCGGAGCACACATGGCGCCAGGACCATTGGCATAGCCGAGGGTTGTGTAGGGTTTCCCATCGGCGCCGCGTGCTTCCGTCCCGGTGGCATAGACCACTTTGCCAAGGATTGGATTGTTGCGCGCCGGGTATCCGGCCAGTGTCATGGTGTGTGAATGGTCCGCAGTGACGATGATCAATGTGTCGCTTTCACGGGTCATCTCCAGCGCTGTGGCCACCGCCTGATCGAAGGCATCGGTATCTTCTAACGCCCGCGCCGCATTCCCCGCATGGTGACCATGATCGATCCTTCCGCCTTCCACCATCAGGACGTAGCCGTCTTCATGCCTTGAAAGACGGGTAATAGCGGCCCGGGTCATCTCAGCGATGGAGGGCTCGCCCATACCATCTTCGGCCCGGTCAAGTTCAAATTCCATGTGGGAGGGGTTGAACAAGCCCAGTACCTTTTCGTCGCTGTCAAAGTTCGTTGCATCGAAACCGGCTTGGGCGAAGATCACACGGTGCCGGTTCGACAGTTTCGTCCACTCGCTGGCCAGGTCCCTGCCGTCCGTTCGGCGGCCGGTGCCATTTTCAAGTTCTGGGTCAGGCTCGTCGGTGGTCATGAAATGACGGCGTCCACCGCCTAAGGCGATCTCAAACCCGTCTCCGGCCTCCCATTCCACAAGCTGGCTAGCGATGTCTCGACAGTCTTCGGGAACGATACCGTCGGGAAAAGCGGTGTTGTCTTCCCAGTCACGACTGGCGCTTTCGGCATAGGCCGAGGCAGGCGTGGCATGGGTGATCCGCGCTGTGGAAATGATGCCGGTGGCGAGTCCGGCCTCCTCTGCAATTTCGAACAGAGAGTCGGTGCCGTTTCCCTGTGCGCTGGCGCAATTTCCGAAGCCGGCTTCTGACGTAACACCCAAAGTGCGCACATTCGATTTGACCCCGGCGACCAGTGCCGTGGCTGTGGAGGCGCTGTCGGACACCTGTCCATCATGGGCGTAGGTCTTTGACAGGGCGGCATTGGGCAGCGTTTCCATGGCCAGGCGAAAGCTCTCGCCGTCCACGTCGCGCTTCTGGCCGGCGTAAATGCGTCCAGCTGTCACCGTGGAGATGCCCATGCCGTCACCGACGAACAGAATAACGTTATTGGCCTGGCTAATCTCCCCGATGCGGCCAGCGCGGGCCGCCACAGCCGCCGCCGCAGTCTGATAGTACGTATCGCTAGCCTGTGAGGGCAGGACGGCTGTTCGTTCAGAGTTTGCCTTGGTCAGGTCAACGGGTTCCGGCGCAGAGCAGGCGGCCAATCCTGCAAGGCTGGCAGTCAGGCAAAGCAGGGCGAGGCGCATCGATCTGTGTCCTTGGTCTTGTGACGGTTCGGTCAGGTCTTAGAGCGAAACTATGTCACGAATTCGCATCGCCCGGCAAAGACTTGGGTTGCGGTTTGGCAGCGCGGCTTTGCGCGATCAAAACGCCGGTGAGGATCAGGGCGCCGCCAAATAGCTGCCAGACGTTCAAGGGTTCATCGAACAATTGCCAGGAAATCGATGCTGCGGTCACCGGTTGGACCAGCACCAGGACGCCTGCGACGGCTGCTGGCGTTCGACCCAGGCCGAATATGATGAGGCCTTGTCCACCGACTTGCACCGCAACGGCCAGGAACAAAGGCGCCTGAAATCCGCTTGGCGTCTCTGGAAAGAACGCCTCGCCGGATACCGCAACCATCAGGCATGAAACAAACACCTCAACAACAGTCAGCCAGAATATCGCATCCAGTGCGTCCAACGACCCGCGGGCTATTTTCGAAAATAGCATATAGCCGGCCACAAGGCAGGCGGCTCCAAGTGCGAGTATATCACCCGAGAGGCTGGCATTTCCATCACTCGCTGCCGCCAGAGACAAGAAGCCGGCGCCCGTTAAAGCGATGATGACGGCGACGCCCCAAACTGCGGTGGGCCTTTCTTTCAGGACCAGCCAAGCCAATAGCCCGACACAGACATTCCCCAGGTTCACCAGGAATGTAGCATTCGCGACCGTGGTGCGCTCCAGCGCCCAATGCCAAAGCCCAATATCAAGTGCGAAGCACGCTCCGGCAACAACAATTGGCCAGCTTGGCAGAGTTGGAAGCCGCTTTTCGACGCTCACCAACAGCACAAAGAGGATCGGTACGGCGAAGACATATCTCCAGAATGCGATGGCCTGTGCACCAAGTTCATCGAGGCCCAGTCGCAGTCCAATGGGCGCAAACCCGATGCAGATTCCGCCCATCAGAACGCAAACCGGCCCGATCCAGCCACGGCTTGTTGTCGCTGAATCGGTCATGCCACCCCTGCCAAACGCCAAATCTCAGATGGCGTTAGGCCGTCATCCCTCAGAGACGCAAGCGATTTCCCACCGGTACGTTTTGAGAGTTTTTCTTCGTTCTCGTCGAGGACTAACGGATGGTGGCGATAGACTGGGCGCGGCCAGTCCATCAATGCTTGCAGCAGCGTGTGAATATGGGGCGCGCCGACAAGGTCTTCTCCACGCACGACGTGGGTGATCTGTTGCAAGGCATCGTCGTGGCACGCAGCGAGGTGGTAGGCGGCGGGGCTATCTTTACGGGTCAGCGCGATGTCGCCGTGTTGCGCAGGATCAGCCGTCAAGGTTTCGAGCGCGCCATCCTGGTCGATCTGGTAAGACAGCGCCGAATACAGAAGCACGCCCATTTCCAGTTTCGCGGCGTCCAGGCTGAGACGCCAGGCGAATGCATCGCCGCGGCTGAAACGGTCCAGCTCTTCTGTCTTGGATAGTGAAGGTGCGCGGACGATGCCGTCCGGAAAGCGCGCCAATACTTCCTGTCGGGTCAGGAAACACCGATAGACGAGGCCGCGTTCTCGCAACTCCACCACAACACGTTGATAGTCATCCAAATGTTGTGATTGGCGACGCACATCTCCGTCCCATTTCAAACCGAGCCAGGAGAGGTCATCCAGAATGGCCTGTTCGAACTCCGGTCGGCACCGCGTGAGATCGGTATCCTCAATCCTCAACAGCGCCTCGCCGCCGGCAGCGTCTGCGGCGTTGCGAACATATCTGGCCGAGGCTGCATGACCGAGATGCAGCGGCCCGGTGGGTGAGGGCGCAAAGCGCGTGCGAAATTCTGTCATGGGCCGGGTTTCTGGTCGCGAAGCCGTCTGAAAAGACAAGCGTCGAGCATGCTCGTAAAGGGAGCAGTTTGAGAGAATTTCATATGCAAAGAGGTTCCCTGTTGCACTGACCTGTTCGCCTCGTGTATCGGCAACGTAACCGGAGTCCTCCACGAAAATGCTTGAATCTGACCTCGTAAACCAGATCGCCGCCTGGATGGAGACCAATGTGATGGTCTCAACAGCGCTGGCAACGATTGGGGCTGCTGCGTTGCTTATCGCCGCGCTTGTGGCCTTTTTCTTTGGCGTGAAGGGCATTGCCTCCTTTTTTGGGTCTGGTGGAGCCTCAACACGCACCATTCGCCGTGCGGGACAAGAGCCAGGCTACCGCGTCTTGCTGGGAGAGTTTGATGGTGGCCAGAGCTCTGCGAGCCGGGATATCATCGAACAATCCCTGGAAGACCATCTCGCCGAGTTCAGTTTTGGCGCCCAGTTCCGAACGTTTCGGGTCAAAGGTGTGCGCGGGCGTCCCGAAGGCGCAGCGCTTGATGGTGCACGCAGGCGGCTGAAGAAAACCGGCGCGGACATGATTGTCTGGGGCGCCCGGCAAGGCGACGGTGAAGAGGCCCTGCGGATCTATGGGGTCTCGCGCGGCGGTTCACGGCTGCCGTCGCAAGCGCATGTGTTCACTCTGCGCATCCCTGGCAAACTAAGGATCTATTCGGAACCAATGCGCCGCGTTGTGGCTTATCTTCTGGCAAAGAGACTGCAGCCCGCCCTTGGTCGCCCCGAAGCCTTCCGCGCCGAGAAAATTGCCGAACTGGGCGCGACCCTCGATACGCTGCTGGATGTATTTGAGGCCGAGGACGGACCCGCCCTGCCAGCTGGTGCCCAACGCGAAGTCGAAACGGACTTCTCCGGCATCACCCTGCATCTTACCGAGTCCGGACCGCGCCCAGAGTGGATCGACAAGTTGATCGAACGCCGGCGCGCTACGCTTGAGGAGTTGAAGGATGTCCCTGACGCGGAAGCCCAGATCGATGCGCGTTTGGACCTCGGCCAGGCCTTGCTAAAGCGAAGCGAGACGGCCTTTGATCCAGTCGGTGTTCGCGAAGCGTCTGTGCATTTGAACGCGGCGATCGATGCGCTGCGTCAGCACGATACGATCCGGAAGGCACAGCGTGCCAGCGATGGTTTGCAGCGTGCCAAATCCCTGGTGGAAACCCGTCGCCGCTTTGCGGTCAATTTCTCCGCTTAGCCTGAAACACCTGTTCCAATGGGGCAGCTGACGCCGGTTCCACCGATACCACAATAGCCATTGGGGTTCTTGGCCAAGTACTGCTGATGATAGGCTTCGGCGAAATAGTAAGCGTCCAGAGGCGCGATCTCGGTTGTGATCGGTTCCCCTCGTCCGGCATTGTTGAGCGCAGCCTGATACGCATCGGCGGATCGTTTCGCCATTGCCGCTTGCACGTCACTGGTGGTGTAGATCGCCGAGCGATACTGCGTTCCGATATCATTGCCCTGCCGCATGCCCTGGGATGGATTATGGCCTTCCCAGAAGGTCTTCAGGATCTCTTCATACGATACAACCGTTGGATCAAAGATGATCTGGACCACTTCGGTATGGCCTGTCTTGCCGCTACAGGTTTCCTCGTAGGTTGGGTTTGGCGTAGGGCCACCTGCATATCCGACACTGGTGAGCCAGACACCGGGCAGTTGCCAGAACATCCGTTCGGCGCCCCAGAAGCACCCCATCGCAACATAGGCCGTTTCAAACCCATGCGGAATATCGCCCTGCAGGGGGCGGTCAAACACAAAGTGCGTGTCCGCAGTGGGGATTGCCGTGGGGCGGCCGGGCAGAGCATCTTGCGCGCTGGGCACGCCTGCGGGCTTATGTGAAAACAACATGGCAGGTTCCGATCAAGACTCCAGTTCGGCAGTGATATGGGTGCGCGTGCTGTGTTCAGCAAACGCTCCCTTGCCGCGGGCGTTTGCGTCTGTATAAAGCGCGCTTGCCTCAACGGTGAGGTGGCCGAGTGGTCGAAGGCGCACGCCTGGAACGCGTGTAGGCGGGCAACCGTCTCCAGGGTTCGAATCCCTGTCTCACCGCCACGTAGCCTGTTCTGTACCTGGCAGATTCCGCGAATCTGAAATTCCGGTGGCATCTCTACCTAATTGGGCTGTCCGGTGGGCTACGCCGGGGCGACACCTTGCACGATTCTCATCGATGACAGTCAGCGCCGCGAGCCGTTATCGTAAGCTGGCCTTCATTCAGACGGGCACCAAGCGTCCCGAGTTCTTTATGAAAACCCTCGTTTTCCATGCGTGCTTCACCAAGAATTGCGCTGTGCGGCTTGTTTGTAATTCGCGTGTCCGGATTTACGGCTTGATGGCGCGAAAACCAGCTGTTTAACATGTTGTATAGGGGCAGGAATTCAGCTCCGTGGCAAAAAAAACGGTAAGAAAAACGTCATGGTATCCAAGCAGAAAACACTAAATTGCAATGCCAGCAGGTTCGAGGTCAGGTCTGTCCTGTCGTGTTCCTTGCTCGCGCTCAGCCTGGCGGCGTTTACGCCAGCCGCGTTAGCGCAAGAGGACGCAGAACCCGCTGAGGACGCGGCGGTTCTCGACCCCGTGTTCGTCACCGTCCGTCGTGTAAATGAAAACCTACAGGACGTGCCACTGACAATCCGGGCCATAACGGATGATGAAATCGAGCGCGCGAATATTCAGAACACTGAAGATGTTGCGAAACTCATCGCGGGACTGACGTATGATATCGGCGGATTCCCGAACGATACCCGGCCCGGCGTGCGCGGCATGCAGGCTGAGCGGGGTCGGCCGAGCGTTGCGGTTATGCTCGACGGCATCGACCTGTCAGGTGAAAACCTCGCCATTGCCGGTGGCACGGCTGGCGTCGCGACCAGTCTTTTCGATATTGAGCGCATCGAGGTGGTTAAAGGGCCGCAATCGACTTTGTACGGTCGCAACGCGTTTGCCGGCGCCATCAATTACATCTCCAAGAAGCCGTCATTCGAGCGGGAATACTCTGCCACGGTTGAGCTTGCTGAAGGCGATACATTTGAGGCTCGCGGCTCGGCCACCGGCCCGCTCATTGCCGATCTGCTGGCCTATCGCCTCAATCTGGCCAGCCGCACGACCGATGGAAGATACACCAACCCGGTCAATGGCGGTGAGCTTGGTGCGGAAGAGTTTTTAGGCGGGGCCTTGTCGCTGCGAGCCACCCCGATGGACGGGCTCGACATCACGGGCCGCTTACAGATCTCTGAGACCGACCAGTCGGATCTGCCAACTGCGTTTTTGTTTCCGAACGAGCGTATACCCGTGCCGGGCGGCACGTTTACCGCGGGGCCACCCGGAACACCGCCGACGCCTTGTCCTGACAGCCTGACAGGATTGCCGGACGCTGTTGTGACGTCTTGTACCCGCGGCACGATCACCGGTCCGATTGAAGCTGATATCAGCGATGTGCAGATGGGCCTGAACCCGCTCACTGGGAAGCCACCAGCGGGTATGGATGTCGATCAGGTTGTGGGATCGATTGATGCACGCTGGGAGACCGATGTGGGCGAGTTCCGCTATCTGTTTGGCTACCACCAGAATGAAAGCTTCATCGAAACCGATGGTGACTTCACCGATTTTCCGGGTCCACCAGGATTTGTTTTCTCGCTGTCGGCCCTCCAACAACTCACCTATGACAATGAGCACACGGACCACACGCTGATGTGGGTGAACTCATTTGATCGGTTTGAGGTGCTCGTTGGCGCTCAGGTCTTCAATGAGGACTCAACGCTGCTGAACGACAGTAAGTTTGCGCTGCGCAATCCGGACTCGCCACTTGCAGGGCCGCCATTCTTCCTTGCGAATATGCTGGAGGAGAACGATTTCCCGGCCTTTTTCACGCGCGACACCGAGTATCTGGCCGTGTTTGGCCGTGTTCGCCTGGACGTGACCGACACATTGCGGCTTGGATTGGAAGCGCGGCAAAATGAGGACGAGATCACCTACACGCTGCCGGGTTGGAGACTTCAGGATACGTCACTGTCGCGTCTGACACCGGTCTGTATTCCGGAAATTCCACAGGGCGCGACGTTCATGGGCGTGCCCGGGCCCGACGTTCCGCCACCGGGAACGGTGAATGCCTGCCCGCGGGAAGAGACCGTGTCATTTTCAGAGTTTACGCCCCGTGTGACCCTCGATTGGCAGGCCACGGAATCGGCCTTGCTCTACGGGAGTGTCGCCCGCGGTTACAAACCTGGCGGTTTCAACGTCAATGAAGTGTCAGAGCTCACCGGCCAAGGGTATCTGCCCGAATTCGTGACGGCTTACGAGGTGGGTGTCAAAACCGAATGGTTGGACCGCAGGTTGATCGTGAATGCGGACGTGTATTTCAACGACTACACCGACCAGCAGATCGGCATTCAGCGAAACCAGGCTGGTTCAGGCGGGTCAGTGCTTGCCGTGCCGGGCATCATCAATGCGGCCGAGGTTGAAACAAAGGGTTTCGAACTCGACGCAGATTGGTTGATGGAGAACGGCCTGCGGTTGACGCTGGGCTATGCCTACACCGATGCCGAGTTTGGAAACTACGTCCAGGGACCGCCGCCCGGCGCGACATCTGAAGACTTTGCAGCATGTGGTGTGCCCGAGGGGCAAACCTCGTCGACCCAGTTCCGCGCTGAATCTGGCAATATCTGCGCTGACTTCAGCGGAAACGCTGTGCCCAAGAGCCCTGAACACTCCGCCAACTTGAATGCGTTCTACAGCCGGGAGTTCGGCACACAGGGCAATTCCTGGTTCGTTGAGGCCAACGGGCGTTATCGGTCCAAGCGCTTTGTCGATGAGGCCAATCTGTCCTGGACACCGGACTACACGATTTTTGATCTGGCTGCCGGTGTGGAACTTGATCAGGTCGCGTTGACCGCGTTCGTGCGCAATGTCACCGATGATGACACGATCCAGTCCGCTCAAAGGCAGGTTGACCCTGGCAATCCAGAAGGCTTCGCACCCGGCCGCGCAATCGTCGCCTATCTACCGGAACCGCGTACGTTTGGTGTTCGCGCCAGCGTGACGTTCAAATAGAGGTCGCGACAGGATCAGGCGCAATGGGTGCGGTGAGTTTGACCGCCATCTGTTGCGCCTGAACTAACGCTTGCGACCTGCTTAGCGCTTCAGGTTCGCTTGAGGTCCAACTCGTCATTTGGGTCATTGTCGCCTGGAGCTACCGTCTTTTTGACGGCCCAGGACCATAACCGGTCCTCATTCAAAGGCATGACAAGAGCCAGGTGTTCGAACGCCGCCAACAGCGCGAGCGTGCCGAGCAGAAGATACCAGGCGCCATCGAATGAACCGGGCAATTCACTCGCACCCAAGAACAGTAAAGCCATGGCGACGAGGCTGGTGGCCAGCAAGAACACTGGAAAATAAGGCGAGTTGCGCGCGGTGTGAAAGTACGTCGAAAGGTATTTCAAATGCTGCGGCAGGAATCTGTCAGAGGCATTCTGTGCACCAAGGAATATCAGGAGTTTTGCGCTCAATCGCATGCCCCACAACAGAACATAGGTTGCAGCTGCGACCTGGTTTTCAGCTCCGATGCTCATGAAGATGATCAATCCGCCATGCGCCGCGATTCCCAGCTCGTGATAGAAAATAGCGCCGGCTGATGCCTTGAAACGCGCCCAGCCTAACAGATGCGGCGGGCATGCTCGGCGATTTGGTCCCGAGATATAGCCCAAAAGCAGCATAGCCTCGTGCCAGGCCCAGACAGTGAGACCAACGGCGAATCCCGCATAGGCATAGATCGGTGACGTCGTGTCCCGAAGGAGCACTACCGCTAGCGTCGCTCCGATCATCCCAAGTGTTAGCGTGGTGGCGGCGGTGACCTTTGTCGCGCCACCCTGGCCGACAACCCAGATCAGGATGCCGGTGCTGCTCCACCATGTCAGCAGGGCGATGAGAATGGGGATAAAAGTGTCCATCCTTAACGCGCGGTCTCCACCCGCACCCGGTTGGACAGGTCGGTTTGCGGAGCCCGGCGCAAGGTCATGGAGTTGGCGCTTGCGCATCAAACAGTTGGGCGAAATCGTTCTCGTTGAGGTCCCCGAATGCATCCAAAGTAATCGACTTTCCCGTTTCCGGGTCGAACAAGATCACGTTCCCGGTGTTTGATCTTTGCAGCTCGTATGCTGGCGTTGGTCCAATTCCCGCTCGGCGGCGGTTCAGGCTCAAAGAGCGAAGTGAGGTTCGCACAAATCCGCCCGCTCCGGGGTCAAACATGTGGATCGCCTCACCGCTTTCAGGATCATAAGCGCCGACGCCGCCGGTTGGTTCATCTGCGAACCGAACCTGCAGTCGTTCAATTGTGGCTTCCTTGGGTAGATCAGCGATTCCAACGCCAGTAAGGCGCGCGACGCCAACGAACACGGTAATCGTGGCAAGCATCAATGCAATGCTGATCAGCGCCGGCTTGGGAACGTGGATGTCATGGCTGTGGTCGCTCACATTGACCTCTTCAGACCGCTGGAATGGAAGAGTTTGGCGCTGCCGAAGCCTGCCCTTTGGATTCAGCGGCTCCAAGCTCTAGTTGCACGGTTTCCGGCGCGGTTTCAAACACTGCACGCGCAAGGATTTGAGACACCGCGTCAGCGTCTTCAATACCGCGCATCATCGGTTGTGGTCTGGAGTATTCAAATGGGCGGACGAAGGGCCACAAGTGCAGGTACGGTGGCTGACCGGGTCCATCCAATTGCATTGAAATATCGCCAACACGTGCCGACTTGCGCTTCAATTGCGCGCCTCGCATTTGCGAGAATGGGACATTGACGTATTTGCGGATCGCGGCGCCGTAACGCAGCACAACGCGCTGGTTGGTGACCGTGAAGATCGCGGCGCGGCTCATGGCGAAGGACAAAACGAAAATCAGCGCTACCGAGACAAGCCCAAAGACCAGCGAACTGGTCATGACACCCGCAAATTCAGACGCCCCGGCTTCGTTCGACGACAAATTGGCCAATCGGAACACGGTCATGGCAATGAAATAGCCGATGATCCAACGCAAACGAAACGCGTTCAATGCCAGGGCAACAGTGCTGGGTTTGCCCTGCCAGAGGATCGTCTCGCCGTCTGGAAGGTGTTCAGGCATGCCCTTCACTGGCTCAACTGGGCCGTCTTCTTCGTCATGGAACAGTTTCATAGCAACGGCTCAATCAAGTCCCTGGTGGCATAGAGTTTTCCGCCGCCATAATAGCCGCTGATGCGGTCTTCTTCGCGACGGGTCACCGACAGTTCGTTCTTGGTCTTGGGGGCTGCGCGCAGTTGTTCGGCCGTAACAGCTTCGACCACGACCTTGGGTTGGCGGCCACCGACCATTTTGGCAAAAGGCATGGGCACGAGAACACTATACCGTTCTCCAGAGGCGCTGTCGTTGGCCGCGACTTCGATCTCGAGATAGCGAATGATGGCCTCGGAACGATCTACCCAAAGGTCCAGCACCTGGCCGGCCACTTCATCGTCTGCCCCGTAGACGTCCATGCCGCGCGGGTCGCGGTCCTGTTCTGCGACTTCATAGCCGGGACTGTCGCGATACGGGGCAATTCTCGGCTCACCTTCGAGGGTCAGGTCCGCAACATCCTCGCGCATGGAATAGGATGCCGGGCCAACACCATCTTGCATGGGATCGCCGGTGGGCTCATACGGCGCGCCGGGCCAGACAGCAGTACGCTTCAACGCCAATTCGCGCTCATCGCGTGGACCAAAAGCGTATTCCTGCTTGCCGCGGCCATGGGGAAGATTGAATGACTTTTTCGGTGGCATCCAGAATGTGCCCGACGCTTCCTGCTTGCCGGTCGTGTCGGTTTCCAGTGGATACCCCTCGCGACGATCTTCGCGCCTGAGATAAAAGATCAGCCCAAAAAAGAACGTTGTAAACAGCCAAAGAGAGACATCGACCAGGTCGACTCCCGCTACAAATTCTCCGCCAAAGATCATTTTAAGTCTCCTTACTGGCGCCCTAGTCCGGGAACATCGCGAGCCCGAATTTATTGTTTATCGCCGAACTGCTTCGGGTGTGTGACGCGATGGGACCCAAAACGGCGAGCGTGACGAACATGAGCAAAATTTCCATGTGATAGACGAGGCTGTAGCTGATCGCGGTGTCGTTGAGACCCTCGCCAAACCAGCCAGACTGGACTGCCGATTGCGTGGCATCCTTCAGCGCACCGCCCAGCGCAAGCGCGACACCGGCCGCCGTTGCCTGCACAGCCCCCCATGCGCCGAGCGCAATGCCGCTGTCGCTGCTTTCTGCAAGGTCCATTGCCGACGTCAGCATGCAAACCGAAAACAATCCCCCGCCCAGCCCAATCAGGGTCGTGCCCACCTGAAACAGTAGCGTCGAGCCGAGCGGTTCAGCAAAGACGACCAGACTGAGCGCCGCCACGCCGATAAGGATGCCCATGGCAGCCAGGCGGTGCACTTCCAGTCCGCTGGCGAGGCCTTTTGCGGCAATACCGAACCCGCAAATCGATCCAAATGCGAAAAGCGCCGTTAATCGCGTCGTTTCACTGACCGACATGCCCAGCAATTCGGCGCCATAGGGCTCCAGCAGGATGTCCTGCATGCCGAACGCCATAGTACCCAAGCCCACGGCGAGCAAAAGGCGCAAAGCCCGGCTATCTGCCATCAGGGTTTGCCAGGCCTGACCAAAACTTGCGGTCTGAGCAGTGCCGTCGATCACGGCCTGGTTGCGCGTTTCCTGTTTCCAGAGCGCGACCACATTCAAGACCATCACGGCCACGGCTGAGCCCTGAATCACGCGGATCAGCTTGATATCGGTGAAGTCAGACAGCAGCGCACCGTACACCAGCGCGCCCACGCCCATTCCGACGAGCAACATGACGTAAAGCAGGGCCACGACGCGGGGGCGCACTTCTTCCGGCGCAATGTCGGTTGCCAGTGCAAGGCCGGCGGTTTGCGTGGTGTGCAAACCGGCGCCGACCATCAGAAATGCGAGCGCAGCCCCTGCCTGGCCAATCCAGGCCGTTCCATCGGAGCCACCCGACAGGATCAAAAGTGCAAACGGCATGGTCGCCAACCCGCCAAACATAAACAGCGTGCCAAACCAGATGTAGGGGCCCCTGCGCCACCCAAAAACCGATACATGGGCGTCTGACTTATGCCCTATCAGGGCACGTAGTGGCGCAAACACCAACGGAAGCGAAATCATCAGCGCGACCAGCCAGGTCGGTACCGCCAATTCGACGATCATCACTCGGTTCAAGGTCCCGGTCACCAGGGCGAAGACCAATCCAACGCTGACTTGGAAAAGGGATAACCGCAGCAGCCGACTGAGAGGCAGGTCCGTGGTCGCGACATCAGCAAACGGCAGGAACTTGCGGCTCATTCCCTTCCAGGCATCGGCAAATTTAGGGCGCTCATGTTTCATGCAAGTCCCCGCATTTCAGTATTGCGAGGCGCATCAAGGCGAGCTTGGCGAAGTTTGAGCACGAATTGGAAAGCGTTCACGACGTAGGCCGCGTAGGCGGCGAGCGCGATCCACATTTGCAGAGTGGCATCGCCGAGGGAGAAAAGAGCCACAACCAAATATAGTGTGTGGAGGGCAAGAACGAGCATGGAGAAAACGTCTTCCCAGAAGAACGCAGGCGCGAACAGGAAACGCCCGAACACCACTTTCTCCCAGATCGCGCCGGTGACCATGATCGTGTAAAGCAGCGCTGTCTTCAAACAGATTGAGATGGTCGCGAGCCCATAGCCATCGCCTGTCGCAAGATAGCGCACCACCAGAAACAGACTGATTCCGAAAACAAGGAACTGGAGGGGCGCCAGGATTGCCTGGACCATTGTCCATACGGTTTCGTCGCGCCGAATGCGTTCAGCCGGCGTATAGAGTGCTGTGCCCTGCGTGATTGATCGTTTGCCGATCTTCATCACCGCTCTTCCAATCGTAGCTTGCAGTCTAAACTACGCGCGGGCGCCCAAATGTGTCAACTTGGTTTTACGTCTATTTGGCTTGACGTCTAAGCGGAAATGCTCAACTCTTTGGGCCGAAACGGCGCCCTATCGAGAGGCTATTTATTCTGTTAAGGATTTTAAATGCCAAGGTCTAATCAGCTCGGTAGAAACCCTCTGGTGCAATCAGACATGATTGCGGGGCTTGGTATTGAAGAGCGTCAAGCGCGGCGCAAATATGCGCGCGTCTTTGTTGTCGAAACATATAGTGACGACCCACGACTCCCAAGCAACCCGCAAACGGGACGCTGCCGCCGACTGGCGACGTCTGCCTATGGGTGATGTCACCGTTTGAACGTCGCGTTGGAAAGGGGAGAGATGGTTGTCACGCCGGGAGGACTGAGGTGGCCGACAATAGCGAATTCTCGCCAGAAACCGAAAGAGCCGCAGAAGCCGGACTGGACACGATACCCTGCGCGAGCCCAACGGGCTATCCGATGGAGTCGTCAGAAGACATAAATCCCGCAACCAATCTGCTGAACACGATCGAAGCGGAAATATTACCGCGTCTGATGCTTGTTCAGGAAAACGATCCATCCAAGGCTTTGGCTGAAGTCGGACCGGAGGTGAGTGTAGATCCCCAGACGGTCGATACTTTTGTTGAGATGATGTTCGATCAGAGTGTGACCTCTGGTCAGAACTTTGTGGAGGAACTCCTGCAGCAAGGTGTGACGACCCAGCGGGTCTATCTTGATGTGCTGGCCCCTGCCGCGCGTCAGATGGGTGAACTTTGGGAGCAAGACATCCGAAACTTCACGGATGTAACCCTCGGCCTTTGCCGCCTGCACGAAGTGCTTCGCCACAGTGCGTTTCAATCGTTGCAAGGACAGATTGCCTTGGCGCCCGATGCGCCGTCGATCCTGTTGTCTACCGCGTGCGCCGATCAGCATGTATTTGGCGTGATCATGGTGGCCGAGTTTTTCCGTAATGCAGGTTGGCAGGTGACGTCCGAACCCGGCGCTGCAACTTCGGAACTCGAACGCATCCTGTCTGAACACAGCTTCGATATGGTCGGTCTTTCGGTCGCCCGCTCTCATGACGTGGACGAGATTAAACGCGCGGTTGGGCAATTGCGACAGTCTTCTCGCAACCGCGCCATCAAGGTCATTTTAGGTGGAGCGCTTCTTGAGCGCGATCGCTCCATTGCTGAAAAAGTCGGCGCTGACGCATTTGCTACAGATGCAGCCGATGCGCCAACCGCAGCAGCAAAGCTGTTGGCAGATATACGAATCGGCTGTTAGACGCGCGATTATTCTCATCAAATCGGCAGGGACATGGACGCAAAAACACCTCATACACCTCAGCGGAATGAGATGCGTTCACTGTTTCAGTCGCCCGCGCAATATCTACAGGACTTATCGCCGGAAACCCTTGCTGAATTAATCGGAGCGGCCGCTGATATCGCGCTCGTTGTGGAAGATGGCATCGTCAAAGATGTGGCACTGGCCAATCGCGATCTGGTTTCACACGGCTATAGTGAAGCTTGGGTCGGAAAACCCTGGATCGAAACGGTCACGGTTGAAAGTCGTCCGAAGATCGAGGCGTTGTTGAAGCGCGAGCCCAATGCTCCGCTTTGGCGACAAGTGAACCACCAATCCCAGTCGACCCTCGACGTTCCGGTCGAGTATCGCGCCGTCCCATTGTCTGGAGATGACCGTATCATCGCGCTCGGCCGCGACTTGAGTCACATTTCGATCCTTCAACAGAAACTGGTCAACGCTCACCAGGAGCTGGAGCGCGACTATTCGAGATTACGTAGCGCCGAGGGGCGCTACCGGATCTTGTTCCACACCAGCGCTGAACCCATCCTCATCGTGAATGCTGAAGATTGGACCATTGAAGAGGCCAACACATCGGCGGGCTATATTGCAGATCAACACGCTGCTGATTTGGTCGGTAAGCCGATCAGCGAGTTGTTTGACAATACCGCCATCGGACGGCTCAACACATTGATTGCTTCAGCGGCGACGCAAGGATCATCCACCCAATCGGAGCTGAAGTTGACGTCCGGAAAACTGGTCGGCCTGTCGGCTTCTGCGTTTTCTGAAAGCAATCGCAGGCGGGTCATCCTGCGATTGAATGATGTACAGGATGAAGACCGGCGCCAGAACGAGCCGCAGTCACTCGCCAGCCTGTTGGACCATTTGCCGGACGGCCTGGTGATTGCCGATGCCAATCAGCGCATCCTTCAGGTCAACCAGACATTTTCCCATTCCGCCCAGCTTGCGTCGGCCCAGGATGCCAGGGGTGCGCCGCTGACCAGTTTTCTCGGACGGTCATCAACCGACGTCAACGTCTTGTATGCGTCGTTGAAGAAGAACGGATTTGTTCGCAACTTCGCCACCATTGCACGCGATCGTTTTGGCAGTGAGGAAAAGGTGGAAGTCTCGGCCGTGCCTGCCCCGACAAAGGACGGGCTGGTCTTTGCGTTCTCTGTCCGCGGTGTCTCACGCCGCCTGACTCAAACGCCTGGCCTGAACGAACAATTACCGAATTCCACCACTGACTTCACCGAATTGGTCGGACGCGTGCCGCTTAAAGAAATTGTCAGTGAATCAACGCTCTTGATTGAACGTCTGTGCATTGAAACGGCGCTGAAGATTTCTGACAACAATCGTGCGTCTGCAGCCGAAATGCTCGGGTTGAGCCGGCAAGGTTTATATTCCAAATTGAAGCGTGTCAGCGGCGAAGCCGGAGAGTGACGCAACACACCAATAAAAGCGTCAACGTAAATTGACACTCTTAACTGTCCATTTTAACGTGGGCGCATGTCGGGCTTACCCCTTCCTATGACTTTGAATTCGCGGCCTCAGTTGCGCGATGTTCTGGAGCTGTCGAAGCCCGTCACCTGGTTTCCACCGATGTGGGCGTTTATGTGCGGCGTCGTCTCGACCGGCCAGGCCGCATGGACGCAATGGGCCTTTATTCTCGGTGGCATCATCCTCGCCGGACCAATGGTCTGCGCCGCCAGCCAGGCCGTGAATGATTGGTACGACCGGCATGTTGATGCGATCAATGAGCCAGGCCGGCCCATTCCATCCGGGCGAATTTCCGGACAATGGGGGCTCTATCTCGGGGTGTTCTGGTCTGCCATGTCACTTGGGGTCGGCGCATTGCTCGGCACCTGGGCGTTTGTTGCAACGGTTGTGGCTGTGGCCCTTGCGTGGCTGTACAGCGCTCCACCGGTTCGGTTCAAAGAAGACGGGTGGAGCGGACCTGCCGTGGTCGCCATCGCCTATGAAGGCGTTGCCTGGTTTACCGGCGCTGCTGTCATCATGCAGGTTGCTCCGGGTCCCTACATCCTGGTCGCGGTGGCGCTTTATTCGTTCGGGGCTCATGGAATCATGACCTTGAATGATTTCAAGGCTGTGGAGGGTGATCGCGTATCTGGCGTCCGCTCGTTGCCTGTTCGCCTCGGAACAAGACGCGCAGCACAAGTCGCCTGCTTTGTCATGCTGATTGCCCAAACTCTCGTGATTGCCGGGTTGGCATATATCGGCATGTTTTTTCATGCCGGCATCGTGGCAGGCCTCGTGATCGCGCAGGTCTGTTTGATGCGCATCCTGATGCGCAATCCAGAAGAAAAAGCGCCTTGGTTCAACGCCACGGGCACGTTGCTTTATGTGCTTGGGATGTTGGTAACCGCCTTTGCGCTTGGTTCAATTGATGGGGGTCCGGGATGGACGCTAAGCTAGCGACGCCAACAATTGGCTGGGTCGGAATCTTTCGTCTGGGTCTGGTGCAAGCCGCCCTTGGGGCCATTATCATCCTCACCACCTCCACGCTGAACCGGGTCATGGTGGTCGAGCTTGCCCTGCCGGCAGCCATTCCGGGCGCCTTGGTCGGGTGGCACTATGCAGTACAGCTTTCACGGCCACGATGGGGCTACGGCTCAGACATCGGTGGATTGAGGGCGCCATGGATTATTGGCGGTATGATGGTGCTTGCATTGGGTGCTATTTCCGCCGCAGCGGCCACGGCCTTGATGGCCAGCAATGTGCTGGCCGGCGCGATTGCTGCCTTTGTTGCGTTTTTCATTATTGGTGTTGGGGTCGGCGCCGCCGGAACCAATTTGCTGGCCCTGCTCGCAACCCATGCGGCGCCGTCGCGAAAGGCTGCGGCGGCAGCCATCACGTGGATCATGATGATTATTGGCTTCATCATTACCGCTGGCGTGGCTGGCGCCATGCTCGATCCCTTCTCCATGGCGCGCCTCGTTGAAGTGACGGTGATCATCTCCTTCGTTGCCGTTGCAGCGGCCGCAATTGCGGTTTGGGGTGTTGAGGGCCGGACCGAACGGCGCAAGCGCGCGTTTGAGACGTCGGAGAAGCCTGACTTCAAAGGTGCTTTCCGGGAAATCTGGGATGAGCCTCAAGCGCGCCGGTTCACGATTTTTGTCTTCATCGCCATGCTGTCCTACAGCGCACAGGATCTCATTCTGGAACCGTTTGCGGGACTGATTTACGGCTACACGCCCGGTGAATCGACACAGTTGTCCGGCACGCAGAATATGGGCGTGCTGATCGGCATGATCATAACCGCGATCCTCGGCACTGTGATTGGCAAATCGCGCGCGCGTTTCATGCGCCAGTGGACGATTTTTGGCTGCGTCGCTTCGGCGGCTGCTTTGCTTGCGCTGTGCGCCGCAGCCCTGGTGGGCCCAACCTGGCCATTACAACCAACCGTGTTTGCCCTCGGTATTGCCAATGGCATATTCGCCGTGGCCGCGATCGGTTCAATGATGACGCTGGCCAGTTCCGGCCGCAAAGAGCGGGAAGGCATGCGCATGGGGCTTTGGGGCGCATCCCAGGCCCTTGCTTTCGGTATTGGCGGTTTCCTTGGCGCCGCCGTGTTGGACATCGCGCGCGTGTCATTCACCGAAACCGGTCCGGCCTTCGCCCTCGTCTTCGGAATTGAAGGCGCCCTGTTTATTGCGGCGGCCTTTTGCGCCGTGTGGGTCGGACGGTCCTCAGCCGATGACAAATTGCTGCCCGTCCTGCCGTCCGCTGACCTCCTTGCCGCTGAATGATCGGAGCCGAACCCATGTCTTCTGAAGTGCAGACTAACACCGTTTATGACGCAATCGTCGTAGGTGGTGGCCCGGCAGGCGCCACAGCTGCACAAGCCCTGGCAGAACAGAACCATACAGTGCTGCTGATCAACAAGCCTGGGCGTATCAAGCCATGCGGCGGTGCAATCCCGCCGCGACTTGTGCGCGATTTCGACATACCGGAAAGCCAGATCGTGGCCCACGCGAACACAGCGCGCATGGTGTCTCCGAAAGGCCGCATCGTAGACATGCCGATCAATGGCGGATCAGTGGCCATGGTTGACCGGGAACACTTCGACGAATGGTTGAGGCAACGCGCTGCGCAGAGCGGGGCAGAGCGCCTGGATGGTGAATATGTTGGGCTGGAGCGAGATGCCGATGGCAGCGCGATCGTGCTCTGCCGCCCAGCTGGCGCTGATCGCAAAAGCTCACCGCTGAGGCTCGCAACAAAAACGCTAATTGGCGCAGACGGTGCTCGCTCGCGCATTGCAGCTGAAGAAGTTGGCGGAGCGCAACCGAAAAGCGTGTTTGCCTATCACGAGATTGTTCGCTCACCCGAGGCGCCCGATCCTGAGGTCTTTGCGGGCTCAAGGTGCGAGATCCGCTACGAAGGACGACTGTCGCCCGACTTTTACGCGTGGATCTTCCCCCATGGCGATACAACGAGTGTAGGCGTTGGCAGCGCGCAAAAAGGGTTTTCACTCAGGCATGCCGTTAGCAGCCTGCGCGATGAGGCCGATCTCGCCACCGCAGAAACGGTCCGCACTGAAGGCGCCCCGATCCCGCTTAAGCCCATGAAAAAATGGGACAATGGCAAGGATGTCATGCTGGCCGGTGATGCGGCCGGGTGCGTTGCTCCAGCCTCTGGCGAAGGCATCTACTATGCGATGCTGGGCGGCCAGGTGGCGGCTGAGGGGGTCCACGAGCTGCTGGTGACGGGTGATGCGAAGGCTTTGGCTCGCGCACGCAAACGCTACATGTCAGAGCATGGCAAGGTGTTCTTTATTCTCGGGATCATGCAACACTTCTGGTATCGGAACGACAAACGCCGAGAGCGATTTGTCAATATGTGCGATGATCCGGACGTGCAGCGTCTGACCTGGGAAGCCTATATGAACAAGCGGCTCGTCCGCGCAGATCCGATGGCGCACCTTCGCATATTCATAAAGGACATGGCGCATTTGCTCGGCTTCGCGCGCGTGGAAGACCAGCGCCAGGGATGACTAAATCGCGACCGATCCTGGTTGCCACAGCGAGCGCGATCATTGTAGCGCTGCTTGGTGGGTTCGCCTCCCGCCCAGGCGCCTGGTACGAGGCATTGGAGAAATCGACACTGACGCCGCCGAACTGGGTGTTTGGTCCTGCCTGGACGTTGATTTATGCCAGCTGTGTGATTGCGGCCGTTATGGGGTGGCGCCGGGCAGAGACCGCCTCTCGCAAAGCTTGGCTGTTGTGCCTGTTCCTCATCAACGCTGTGTCCAACATCCTTTGGAGCTTCTTATTCTTCACACTGGAACGACCGGACTGGGCGTTGGGTGAAGTGGTCGCGCTTTGGCTGTCGGTAGCGGCGTTGATCCTGTTCTTTCGAAAGTTCTCGATGGTTTCGGCGCTGATCCTGGTGCCGTATTTGCTCTGGGTGAGTTTTGCATCCTACCTGAATTTCCAGATTGTCGTGTTGAATGGACCGTTTGGATAGGGCCTAACGTCGATGCTTTGGAGCCCGCTTTTCGACGTAATCCTCGGTCTCATCCTTGTGGAGGCGGTCCTTATCGTACTTTGGTTGAGGTCGCGTGCTCACTTAACCCTTCTGCCGGCCGCTTTATGTTTCCTCGCGTCTGGCGCCTTGGTCATGGCGGCATTGAGGTTCAGCCTTGTCGCACCGGGCCATGATCTTCTGATCTGCGCCCTTGTTGGCCTGTCCTTCCCGGCCCACCTCGCGGCGCTGTGGCTGGCCTGGCGGCACGTGTCCAAACCACCGGCAAAATAAAAAGCGACACGCTTTCACGTGCCGCTCTCAAAGACTTACGGTTTCCAACCGAGGGCCAACCGATGCGGGCCCCATGCGGCGTGTTTCCTTAGAACCGGGCGAAGCCGTTATCGATACCCCACAGGTACCAGTTGTCGACGACAGTACCTGTCAGCAGGATGCCGATACCGCCGGTCAGCGGGCACAGGATGGCGAACCACCAGGCCCAGCGGTGGATGGACTCCATGGAAGCATTGAATCCCATGGTCCAGCGCCAGAACAGGGCGGCGCGCTCTGATGCGGTGCCGCGATCGACGATCTGTTCGACTTCGCGCTCGCCACCATAGCGCCCAACGGCAAGGATTGTTGCGCCGTGCATGGCAAACAACAGTGCCGAGCCATACAGGAACACGATCGAGAGCATGTGGAACGGATTGTAGAACAGGTTCCCGTGGATCAATGAGAAATTGTTCGTCCAATCCAGGTGCGAGAAGATTCCGAATGGAACGGCTTCTGACCAGCTTCCAACCATAAGCGGCCGGATAAATCCGCAAACAAGGTATAGCCAGATCGCGGCCGCAAATGCCCAGGCAACGTGTGTGCCAAGCCCCAGTTGAATCGCTCTTCGATAGATTCGCACCCACCACAGGATAATCGACGTGGTCAGGAAGAACCCGGATATCATCCACCAGCCGCCTTCAGCCAGCGGTGGGAACGGGTCGAGGCCATGTTCAGGCAAAGGAGCGTCCAGTGAAAGCCAGGGCAGTTCGCCAATGAATTTCAGGGGATCCCAGCCCACCGAGGCCCACATGTTGAGACCGATGATCAGGATGGCGATTGAGCCAGTGAAGAGGGCCGCCACGCCCGTTGTGCCGAGATAAACCGGCCCAATTTGCGCGTCACCGATCTTGCCCATGATATAGCTGAAGATTTTGACCTTCTCGCGGGGCCAATCGTGCTTTGGCAAGGCGACGCCGGGGTCGTAGTGGCCGCGCACTTGAACCTGAGTGAAGATGTTTTGATAGTCTGCCATGATCTCGTCCTCAGCCGCCCCAAATCGGGAGGTTTCTCCAACCGTCCCACCATGTGATCCAAGAGCCGTCATACAACGGTCCACTGATCACGATACAAACCGCGCTCCAGAAGCCAGCTGACAGCGCCAGGAACAGGCCGACCCGGTGAATGCCGAGTGTTCCGACCGAATATCCAATCGTGTCCCGGAAGAACGAGTTCTCATGTTCCGGGGCTTTGACGTCCTGGTTCTTGCCTGGATTGACGGCAGACAAGACCGCACCACCGTGCATGGCGAGGGCCAGAGTGGTTGTGAAGAAAAAGGTGATGGCGACCATGTGCGCCGGATTGTAATGAAAGTTGCCATACTGGTAGCCGACGTTCGACACCCAGTCCAAATGGCTCATGATCCCATAAGGAAAGCCGTACCCCCAGGCGCCCATCAGGAAAGGGCGGATCACCACAAGGGTGACATAGGCAAATATGGCCACGCCAAATGCAAAGGGGACATGGTATCCCATGCCCAGTTTTCGGCAGATCTCTACTTCGCGAAGCATCCAGGAGCCAAACGCGCCGATCGCGCAGAATGTAATCAATTGCCAGAGCCCGCCTTCCGCAAGTGGGGCAAACCCTAGTCCGTAACTGACATCTGGCGGATCAATGCTGATCAGCCAGGGGTTCCAGGTATCTCCCATGGAGGCGCCCAGAACGATAAGGGCGGTGCCGAGGGTAGCGAAAAACGCCGTCGTGATGCCGAAGAAGCCCACGTAAAAGGGGCCAATCCAAAAATCGAAGAGGTCTCCACCGACCAGGGTGCCGCCGCGAATGCGGTATTTTCGTTCAAAGCTCAACAATGCCATTGCATTACCCCGTCATTTATCGCTTGGGCGGTACCGGGCGCCTGAAAGCGCCCGGACCTGCTGAACGGCCGTCACTTGTGACCAGAGCCCATCAGAGCTCAGGTCACTCGTCCGCAAGGGACGACCTCGACGCCCGTTCAACGCTTCACAAGAGTGCCGTGTCTGTTTCGACAATAACACTTGCCGTGCTGCCACCTTCAGCAGCGCCATCAAGCCAATTATACCGCTCGGTAGAGAGCAGCATGAAGTGGATGAAGACTGCCAGGGTGAACAGGAAAATGGCGAGGGCAATAAGCACACGCCGCGGATCAAATAGGAGCCAAACTCTCCACATGATTTCTATTCCTTTGTTAGTGTTAGCTTTTTAGAACGTGAGCCAGGGCTTGTAGAGCCAAAGCGACACGTGCGCGAGAAAAGGAAAGAGGAGCATGAGGATCGCACTTTTGACAAAGTAGCGGTGCAGCTCCTCAGCCTCCTTGTGAGTAAGACCCGACGGGGTTACTCGTTCTTCAGAAGTCATTTGCATGATCTCCGTTGCATGCCTCTCGGCGGGTTACCGCGCAGAACCCTCGCGGCGTGGGCACCGACCCGAAATCGACCCGGCTCATCCACGTTTGAAGTCGCCCTCAAACGCGAAACTGGTGATGTTCTGATCGCCCTGTTGGAAAGTCGTGCATGCGTCATGCGCACAGCCCCAGCGAACGCGAACTCTAGTCTTCTGGTGGGATGGGAGCAGCTCATGGGTAGTATACCCATGGCAGAACGGCGCGGACGTTCGAATGCGCTTCGAGGGGCGCGCCAGGATTTAACGTGTGGGTATCTGTGTACCGCTGGCCGAGCGATCTCGACAGGCTGCTGCAAAAGAACACAAAGGGGTAGATCAGCAGTGCATAAAACAGGCCCGCCAAACGGCTGACCGGGTGCTTCTGATTTGCTCTAATTGCGTTCATCATTTGGTGCTCCCCGTTTTCATCATGCCGATTGCAGCGCGCCGATACGCTGTTTTGCGGTGTGGACATGTTCCGGTGTCACGACTGTATTTCCTGACGCCCGTGCATATTCTTCGCTGGTATCGCGCAGGCGCTTGGCGGCCGAGATACGGGCGAGGACGGGATAGGTGTCCACGCAGGCATCCAGCGCGAGGCTGGCCTGCGCATCCCAGCTGACGGCATGTTCAATCTTTGAATGGGTGGCGTCTGCCGCGTCCATATCTCCGGCCAGCGGCAGGATATGGAACAAAGCGTCGAACAGTGCGTTACAGACTTCCTGGACGAGATACGTTGCCCCCGAATACCCCATAAATGGTGTGCCGGTATGGCGCCGGATGATCGCGCCGGGGAATGAGGCCGGGATGTATTGCGTGCGCGCCCCAGCTTCCTGGATGTACATCCGCTCATTAAAGCTGCCGAACAGCACAAATGGTGATTGGGTTCGAATGGCCTCGAGCACCGCGTCATTGTCCGGTTTCTCGCCCGCCTTGCGTTCAAATGTGAACGCACAGGGCAAACCAAGATCGCTTTCGAGGAAGTTGCGAAGGCCTCGGGCATAGGTCTCGTTGGCCACGACGGCGAAATTGGCCGTTCCGAAAAAGTCCTGGGTGACAGACCGCCAAATGTCCCAGAGCGGCTTGATCGTGGAGTGTTTCTCCGCCTCGATGAAGGGTTCCGGATCCAGACCTGTCAGTTTGCCGAGTTGGCGCAGGAATTTCGTCGTTGAATGCAGGCCGATCGGTGCTTGCAAATATGGCCGATCCATCGCTTCGCACAGGCGCCGGCCAAACTCGCGGTACATGCAGATGTTCACTTCGCCGTCGGCCAGTCGCCGGGTGTCTTCGATGTGGCTTCCCAGAGGGAAGACGAGATTGATCTCTGCGCCAATCCCTTCGACGAGGCGCCGGATTTCGGCCAGGTCTGACGGCATGTTGAACATGCCATAACTCGGTCCGATGATGTTCACGCGGGGCTTTTCGCCCTCTGCCTTCTTTCGACCAACCGGGTTGCGGCCCTTTGTTTGAGCGTATTCTGTCCAGAGCCAGAGCAGGGCGCGGTCCGCGCTTTGCCACTGATCTTCGTCGATTGTGCGCGGTAGGAAGCGTTTGACGTTGGCGCCTTCAGGGGTGACGCCGCCGCCGATCATTTCGGCGATGGATCCAGTGACCACCACTGCGGGCAGGGCCGGGTCCAGGGCTGCGCGGGCCCGTTTCATGGCTTCTTCAGTGCCCAACTGGCCAAGTTCTTCTTCGCCGAGGCCCGTCACCGTGATCGGCAACTCATGGGGGGGCAGCGCATCAGTATAGTTCAGCACGGATGTGACGGGCAGGTTCTCGCATCCAACAGGGCCGTCGATGACCACTTGCAGGCCTTTTACGGCACTGAACACATAAACGGCGCCCCAGTATCCACCAGCGCGGTCATGATCCTGGATCAACATCCGACCGGCTCCTTCATGTCTGAAGCGCGCTTTGCGGCGAGTGCCAGTTTGCGTTCCTGTTTGGCTCGAAAGCCTTCATTGATCCGAGGCGCGCCTTCCCAGACGCCCGCCGTGTCACCTTCGCCAACGCCCTCAAAGAAGGTTCGCATGGTTTCAAAGCGGTCGCGGCCAGCAATTGCGGTGTTGACGACCTGAGCGAGCGCGCCAGCGCCAGCGGGGCCCATGATCGGACGCGCTGAAATCAGATTGGTGAAGTAAAGCGCCGGCGTGGCGTTTTCCTTGGCCTTCTGGACCACCGGTGTCGTGCCAATTGCGAGATCGGGCTCAAACGCGTCGAGCGCGGCAAGATCTGTCTCAAGCGATGCCCTGAACCGGATCTCGACGCCGCGAGCTTCCAGCCATTCACGGTCGGGATCGGACCATTTCGTGCGGGGGCAAGCCGTGCCGACATAGCGTACATCCGCGCCACTTTCACACAGAAGCCGCGCGACCAGAAGCTCCGAGCCTTCATAGCCCGACAAGGTAATCCGGCCTTTGATGGGCATGGCCGCAAGTGCGCCCTTGATGGCGCCAAGGGCTGTATTCTGTGCGGTGTCTATCTTGGCGCGAGAGATGCCACAGGCCTGACCGATCTGCTCCAACCAGGCAACGGTACCTTCAGCACCCACGGGCGCTGATCCAACAACAGGGCGTCCAGCGGTTTCAAATTCTCTGATTGAGGCCGTGTAATAAGGATGGATCGCGGCAACGGCGGCGCAATCGAGTGCGGTATAAAGTTCGCGCCACTCGCGCGTTGGAACGACGGCCCCGGCGGCCAGGTCCATGGGTTTCAACAAATGCCCTATGCTGATCGGATCAACCGGGAACATTTCGCCGATGAGGGTGATCTTGGGCAAGTCTGCCTGATCTGTTTTCGCACGCTGAACCGCGCCTTGTTCAGCTTCCTTGCGGGCGTAGCTCAGCATCGCTCCAGCCAGGATATCCTTGGCTTCTGCATGGGTGGGAACGCCAAAGCCCGGCACATCAATGCCGATGATTCGAACCCCATTGATGTTGTCGGGCAGCAGTTGCAGAGGCACGCCTGACGCACTGGGAACGCACAGATTGGTAACAACGATTGCGTCGTAGCGATCAGGGTCCGCAGTTTCTTCAACGGCCGCCTTGATGTCTTCAAACAGTTTGCCGGTGACCAGCGTTTCTGAGTTGAAGGGCACGTATCCGACGTTTCGTTTCGCGCCGTAGAAATGTGATGTGAAGGTCAGGCCGTAAACGCAACACGCCGAGCCTGAAAGGATGGTCGCCGTGCGTTTCATGCGCAAGCCGACCCGCAGGGAGCCAAAGGCCGGGCACATGCTTTGGGGCTGGTCGTGGGGACCGGTAGGGTAGTCCTTGGCGTATTGTTCCAGCAACGTTTTCTTGCCGGCCTTTTTGGCCGCAGCCTGCAACGTTTCCTTGCCGCCATGGCAACCGTCCTGGGCGGTGGCGTCGCCACTGCGCATATCATCGACAGCCGACGTCATTGCGACCTCGTCTTTCGCGTTATTCTGCACATTGTCGCCCCGGTCGCCCATTTGTCCTCAGATCTCCTCGTAAACCACTTCAAGCGATGGTTTTTCAGTCACATTGGCACCGCGCATGTCGGCGACGGTCGCCGGAATGAGCGTGAAATCCGCTCCGGTTTCTTCTGCCGAGAAAAGATCCAGCAGGCCGTCATGGCTCAGCGGTGTCGGGTGGATCGGTGGCGCACTGGCGACATTTTCCGCCAGGCTTTCGAAAATCGGCGCCCAGGGAGAGCCGGGTTTGCCCACAATCTGATAGTTTGCAGACTTCCTGCGAATGTCTTCGTCTGCGGGGATGGCCGAGAGGACGGGAATACCTGCCGCGTCCGAAAAGGCTTGTGCCTCGCCGGTGCCGTCATCCTTGTTGATGACCATGCCAGCGACACCGACATTGCCCCCAAGCCGCCGGAAATACTCGACCGCAGAGCACACATTGTTGGCCACATAAAGCGATTGCAGGTCGTTGGATGCGACGACGATCACTTTCTGGCACATGTCACGAGCAATCGGCAGCCCAAAGCCGCCGCAGACCACATCGCCCAGAAAGTCGAGCAGGACATAATCGAAATCCCACTCGTGGAAGCCAAGCTTCTCAAGCAATTCAAATCCGTGGATGATTCCGCGTCCGCCGCAGCCGCGCCCCACTTCCGGTCCGCCGAGTTCCATGGCGTAGACGCCGTCACGCTTGAAGCAGACGTCGCCAATCGCGACCTCCTCGCCAGACTCTTTTTTCTTCGAGGACGTTTCGATGATGGTCGGACAAGCCCGACCGCCAAACAGCAAAGAGGTGGTGTCACTCTTGGGATCACAGCCGATCAGCAGGACTTTCTTGCCCTGCTGGGCCATCATGTAGCTTAGATTGGCGAGCGTGAAGGATTTACCGATCCCGCCTTTGCCATAAATCGCGATGATCTGCGTTTCCTTGGACGGCGCGTCGTCGGGCTCTGCGCCCCCCCTGTCTCCCGGCCCGCCGAAGGGTTCGCCAGACCCCGATCCACCAGGCGAACGGCTATCAAGCAGCGTTGTCATGACACGCTCTCCAATCCAGAACCATTTTCAGGCATTCAGCGTCGCTAAATGCGGTTTCATAGGCGCGCCCAGCGTCGCCATGCTGTTCGATGTGGGTGACCAGGCCATCCAGTGAAAACAGGCCCTTGCGCCGCAATATCATCACCGCGTCGATGTCGGGCCGGTCCCATTCCGCAGCCACTTTGAGCGTGACTTCGCGCATGAATGCGGCAGGGAAATCGAATGAAACGCGGTCTGCGTAGAAGCCCGCCAGCACGATTTCGGCGCCCTTGGACGCGCGCGCGATCGCGGTGTCCAGTACGGCTGCATCGCCGCTGACATCGCAAATGCGGTCATAGGTACGTGTGGTATCATCGTCCGGGTGCAGGACGGTGTATCCATCGGCCTGGTGCCGCGCCGGATTGATTTCCCAGACTATGGGCGCTGGCCCGCCAAGCGCCAGGGTTAGCCGCGCCACCAATTGGCCCAGAACGCCGTGGCCGATGATCAATTGCGGAAAACCCGAACGCGCGATGGCATGGTGGGCAGTTGCGGCCAGAGCCAGCAGCACATCGCTGCCCTGCCCCGGCCCATCGAGGCGTACTGCCCGGCGTTCCGGGATGACAACTCGTGAGGCAGAGGCGCCAAAAAGGCCGGCGGCATGCTCATAGCAATTGGCGCCTGGAACAAATACGTGCGCGCCAACCCAATCGGTTGGACCTTCGGCATGAACCACGCGGCCTACGGCTTCATATCCAGGCACAAGTGGATAGGACAAACCTGGAAAGGGCGGCATGTCACCTGACCACAGAAGTCGTTCAGTGCCCGTGCTCACGCCACTCCAGTCCACATCAATGACAAGGTCACCATCCTGGAGCGGCTTCAGCGCCAGTCGGTCTACCGCAACTTGCCCATTGCCCGTGAACACGACGGCGCTTGAATTCAGCTTGAGCGATTCGGCCAGCACGGCAGCATTTGTCGAGCTTTGTGTGATTTTGCGGGACGCGGTCGAAGCCGAATTAATCATGGCTGTCACCATAGCTTTACAGCTTGTGATGTCAATTTCAATTTACGTCGCGGAGATTACGCGCACGATGTCAGGCAAACCGGTGCTCAAAACGCGTACATTGGAAAAACCTGCACGTTCCAGCATGCCTCGCAGTTCGCTGGAGGAGCGGGCCCGGCCAGACCCCATCGCCCAAAGGTAAAGTCCGAAATAGGCGTCGCCGACTTTCGCGGAATCAGCCATCGGCTCGGCCAGCAGAAGAACGCCGCCGGGGTCTAGTGTTTTGCGAGCACGGGCCAACAGGGTCTCTACGGCATCATCGTCATGATCAAGCGCGACGCGGATGAGCGTGATAAGGTCTGCCCCTTTCGGCCAGTCGTCTTCAAACATGTTGCCAGCGAATGTTTGAACCGGCGTGCCGTTTTCGCGAAGTCGCGTTTCGGCCAATTCGGCTACACTCGGCAGTTCAAACAGGCTCAACGCCAGCTCGGGTGACTTTTCGTGCGCCAGTTGGAGGAAGGTGCCATCGCCGCCGCCAACATCCATCACGTGCTGGTGGCGATGAAAGGGATAAGCGCGTAACACCTCGTCGGCGATGACCGACTGGGTTTTGGCCATGAGCTCAGAATAGGTGGCCATGGCGGCGCGGTCTGTCGCCGAGCTTTCCGTGTCAGGTGAGTAGAGCCAATACTTCGCCAATGCGGTAGATTTCGAGCGTGCTTTCAACAACCCAACCGGATCGGCCAGGTCGGAATAGAAATGCTCATGGTGGGCGATCATGCCCTGCAAGCCGAGATTGCCGAGTACGGCCGCTCCGACCGGGCCGAGCCCGTACCGACTGTTGGATCTGGGCTCCATGATCTTCAAAGCGACGGCGGCGTCGATCAGGCGGCGCGTGCCGTCATCAGGCAGGCCTGCAATTGAAGAGATCTGCGCGACCGTCCGGCTCTTGTCTTTAAGGGCTGTGAGCAGGTTCAAACGTACGCATGTCAACAGAATCTGGGTGTAAACAAAGCCTGCGCAGAGATCGAAAACCTCGGCGGCTTTCGATCTGGTAACCCATCGGGTTGGCCAGAACGCCGCGCAGAACGTTTGAAACTTCGGATTGGCCAGCAACGCAGATCGCGCCGTCCTGACGCGATCCAATACTGAGTCCCGTGGCTCGTCGGTCGATCTAAGCGACGTCTTGGTCAAGGTGTTCGGGCGTCAGGCGAACGGCCTGGGCATGGATGAGTTGCCGTAAGCCATCTGTTCCAGCGCAATCTGGTACGGAGCTGGCAGCCGCATCGATTGCATCGTGCAATCGTGTGTAAGCGCCTTGAACGCCGAACGCCTCCACGGCGTTGGGTCGGTCATTTCGGGCATCCTGTTTGGCGGGTTTGCCAAGGACGTCTGGCGTTAATACCGCATCTCGCAAGTCGTCAGCGATTTGGTATGCTAAGCCCAAATTCTCCCCAAGGGCGCGCCATTCCGTGTCGCTGGCGCCAACTGAAACAGCGCCTGCGCGTGTCGCTGCCACGAACAGGGCGGCGGTCTTGGCGTTGTGATAGGCCTTGATGTCGATGGTCGGCTCGCTTTCCCAGGCCTGCCCGGCGCAAATGCCGTTTGGCGGCGCGGTGGCATCTGCCATCACCAGGGTGAGTTCACGGAAATAAGTCTGGGACTTCCTGGCCAGCGTTTGGAACGCCAAAACGATCAAGGCATCACCGGCCAAGACCGCGAGATTTTCGCCAAATTCGATGTGGACTGCTGATTTGCCGCGCCGGTGGTCGGCATCGTCGAAACACGGTAAATCATCGTGCACCAGAGACGCACAATGTAAGAGTTCAAGCGCTGTCGCAGCCGCCATGGCGTCTGACAAATCCACCTCCGGATTGCATGCGCTGGCAACGGCGATGCACAATTTCGGGCGAACAAGCGCGCCGCCGGGGAAAACCGCGTGATGCAAAGCCGCTTTGAGTTTCGGCGGACAGGAATCGTCTTTTCCAGAGGCGAGAGCCTGTTCAAGACATTGTTTCATTTGGGCGTCTAACGTCATGATGCCTCCCGCGATGTCACTTTAAATGTACGCTCTAATGTGTCAACCTGAATAGACAATTCGAGCCGAAGCGCGGCGCGCCGCGCAATAGTGACAGCCCCAAGAGATCGTCTGAGAGGCGTGATTGACACTTCCTCCACCACACGCTGGCGCAAGCGCTGCAGACGCCGCGCAGAAGGTAGCTGAGCCCGAAACACCGACCGGGTTTCGGTTTGACTATACACCCCCTGCCGGGGGCTATGCCTGGTGGTACATTGATGGCGTAAGCGAGGATGGCGAGAACGCCATCGTCATCATCATTTTCGTGGGTAGCGTGTTCTCGCCTTACTATGCCTGGTCAGGTTGGGCGGATCCGTCCGATCATTGCGCCATTAATGTTGCACTCTACGGTCGTCCGCAACGGTGGAGCATGACCGAACGACGCCGTGGCGATACGTTGCGAACGGCTGACACGTATAAGACCGGGAACAGCCGGGTCACCGCCACCGAATCTGGACTGGACATCGAGGTGGACGAGCTCTGCGCCCCACTGCCCCAGCGCATGCGCGGTCGTGTAAGGGTCGCTTTGCCTTACAGCAATTCCAAACGCTTCCAGCTTGATCCGAACGGGCGGCACTTCTGGTCTCCGGTCTGCCCGCACGCGAGCGTTTCCGTTGATTTTGAAGCGCCCGGTTTGTCGTGGCGCGGGCATGGATATGTTGACACAAATTACGGTCTCGAACCGATTTACAAGGGCTTTGACTATTGGGATTGGTCCCGTACGCCCCTGTTCAACGGTGACACGGTCATCCGGTATGTGACAGATCCAGTGTCTTCACGCCAAAGGGCGCTGCATGTCGCGATATCCCCGGACGGGACGGTTGCCGAGGTCGATGCTGGTTCCGATTGCGATCTGAAGCCCACACCAGTCTGGCGCATTCGCCGACGGGCAGGAACGCTTGAGGGCACTCCACCGCACATCGTGAAAACGCTTGAAGACACGCCGTTCTATAGCCGGTCGATGCTTGATTATGCTTCGGGCACATCCGGCCTCACGACGCACGAAACACTGTCTTGCCGCCGACTAAAGTCTCCTTTGGTCAGAGCGATGTTGCCGTTTCGGATGCCGCGTCTTTCGCTTTAGCCACGGAGTGCCCCCGAAAACTAGCCCGCAGACATTCCCCGCTCGCGCTGCTCAAGCCGCAAGAACAAATCAATGGTCCAGTTCATCCGCGTTGGCGCGATGGGCTGAACGTCACTGGCGCGCGTCGCCTTGACGGCGGAGATGAGGAATTGAGACGCGTCGAGCGGCGATTCCAGCGAGGCATCCTGGTGTTGGGCGAGGGTTGCTGACGCCAGCAACTGCACCTTTTTACGTTTCGATACGATGGCGCGCTGCGTGATGGAGTCGTAGTGGTTGCGGCGGATCTCAGCGCCAATTTCGCCATAGATCTTTCCAGCTGCAACAATGGACGTCTGACAGGTCTTTGGCAGCAGCGAAACGCCAGAAAGTCCTCGCTGGTAAAGCGGATCGGCAGCATCAAGTAGACGCTTGACGACACTGCGCACAGCGGGAGTTGCCGTTGGATTACTCAGGAAAGCCACCGTGTCTATTCCAGCGTCATCCATCCAGGAAAGCGGCAGATAAAGACGGCCTGCAAATGCGTCCTCACCTACATCGCGCGCAATATTGGTGAGCTGCATCGCCATGCCGAGATCGCACGCCCGCGCCAGCGCTTGCGTTGACCTGCTACCCATCAGGACCGTCATCATGGCGCCGACAGACCCTGCTACGCAGGCGGCGTAGTCGAGCAGATCCTCAAACGTTTCATAGCGACGAGACTTTGTATCCCAGCGCATCCCCTCGAGCAGGGCTTCAGGCAGAGCACGGGGCATCGCATAGGCTTCAACGACGCTTGAGAACGCACGATCGATCGGGTGATCCATGGGCGTGCCGCGATAAATCTCGTCCAGCCGGCCATACACGTCGGCAAGCGCCGTGCCTGGATCAGCGCCGAGATCCACTTCATCGTCGGCCAGTCTGCAAAATGCATAGGTTGCGAAAGCAGCTTGTCGAACGTCTTTTGGAAGCATCAAGGATGCGAAGTGAAAGCTCTTTGATCCAGCTTTGATGACGTTGCGGCAATATTCAAAATCCCGGGGGAAACCAACATTGGATTGGGGTAAACTGACCAATATTTCTCTCCGCCTAGAGTTCCTGCGACGATGCGCGTCCAGTTAAGTAGACACTATTCACCGTCAATTTAAGATGACATAATCACGGAAACACTGGTCTAGCGCAAGGGATTTCTGGATGCGTTCAGTTTCGGACGCCAATGGGTCAAAAGCGGCCCCAGCGCTCGACCGGGGTCGATTGCGGTGAACATTCTGCTCACGCTCGGCCGGCTCGCCAAGGGGCTCGAACTCGCGCGGAGTCTCAGTGAGGCTGGCCATCGGGTCGTGGTGGCCGATCCTTTCAGTTTGCATCTCAGCAAGCCCTCCAGGCGGGTCGCGCGAACTTATCGAGTCACCGCGCCGAAACAGGATGCTGATCAATATCTGGAAGACCTGCGCCAGATTATTGAGAACGAGGCCATCGAACTGGTCATTCCGGTGTCCGAAGAGGCTCTATACGCCAGTCGCCTCGGGTCTTTTCTCGAGGCGCCAACGCGCATGTTTGGTCCGCAGTTCGAACAAATGGAGCGCTTACACAGCAAGCTCGAATTTACTCGCCTTTGTAAGTCTATAGGCTTGCCAGCACCGGAAACCTATTCTGCCTCATCGCCAGACGCGCGCCGCCTGGCAGACCGGAATGACTACGTTCTCAAACCGATCCATGGATGCTCTGGCATCGGGGTACATCTGCGCAGTCTGGGCGACCCCTTTCAAACCGGAGAGGCTCAAGCCCAAAATCTGGTCCAGCAGCGGGTTTACGGGCGCCAGATCAGTAGTTTCAGCATCGTGAAAAACGGCCAGGTCCAGGTCACGGCCCTCTACGAGGGCGATATCTACCTCGGCACGGTTTCTGTGCGCTTCAACCGCGTTGAAACGATGCCAGCGGTTGAACACTGGATTGCCCGGTTTGCTGAGGCCGAGGCTTATAGCGGGTTCATTTCGTTTGACTTCATTGTACCGCCTGACGGCACACCCTTTGCCATTGAGTGTAATCCTCGTCTGACAAGCGGGGTTCATCTGCTGGATCGGCGCGCGCTTGCTGGCTTCGTTACAGGTGGCCGGGTGGACACGCCCCATTTCAAACGCGCGCGCACGTTTCAGGATGCCCATTCGACCCTCACCGTTGCGGTGGGCGCAATCACGCGTCCGCTGACCTATTTGAAGACGATGGGCAAGGTTCTGACCACCAGGGATGTTGTCTTTGATTGGCGCGATCCACTGCCTTTTTTCCTGATGACTCCAATGTCCTGGGATACGATTCGACCGGGTCTGTTCGAAGGCGTATCTTTGGCTGAAGCCGTGACGCGTGACATCCTTTGGACTGGCAACCCTTCGGTTGAGCCGCGACAGTCTGTGGAGGTCAGCCTTGATGGCGCTGAACACGCACGCTGATTTCCTGAGCCGGACGTGTGGTGAGGCGCGCGACGGGGCGAACCGATGGCTCGCCTTCGATATGGAAATCGAACTGCCGGACCAGACTTGCGATGATGAGAGCGGCTTCGAGTGTGGCAAAGCCGGCGCCGACGCAGGTATGAGCGCCTTGTCCAAAAGGTATGTAGGTCCCTGGCCGGATCTCGGCTTCGCGGCTTCCGAGAAAGCGTTCGGCATCGAAACGGTCTGGATCGGTCCAATAGTGTTCATGCCGGTGCAGCGTCCATGGCGCGATCATCACCAGCGCCCCGCGACGGATCTTGCGGTCTCCAAGCCGTACATCGCGCGCCGCGACCCGTGGCAGGAAGGTGATCGGCGGATAGAGGCGCAGCACTTCTTTGAAAAAACTGCGCACATAGGGCAGGTTTTTAACATCGGCCATCGTGATCGGGCGGTCACCAACCTGCGATGCAACTTCCTCGCGCACGCGCGTTCTAATCGCCGGTTGCGCCGCCAAAATATAGAACGCCCAGGTCAGGGCGCTCGCGCTGGTCTCATGGCCGGCCAGGAAAAAGACACCAAGTTGGTCGATCAATTCGTCGCGCGAAAACGCTGCCCCGGTATCGGTGTCTCGCGATGCGATCACAGCGCTGGCGATGTCATCGAATTGACTGGCACCTTCGCCAAGATGGGTATCCACAAGGTCACCAAGGTGCTTTCGGATCCGGGTGCACGCGGCCAGCACGTGTTCGGGCTGACGGGCTTCGGTCCAGGCCGGATCCATGATCAAGCGCCAGATCTTCACCTGTGCGACGTCCCGCTCGATAATGGCGAAATCATCGAACACGTCCTTGGCGATGGTTGTGTCGAGCGAAATCGAGAACACCGTGCGGCAAATCACATCTGCGGTCAGGTGGCTCATCGCGAGATCGAGGGAAAAAGGCGATTGGCTGTCGGCCATGCTGGCCAGCCATTCAAGCCGATCTTCGACGGCGGCCTGCATGGACGCAAACGCCACGCTGACGCGCATATGAGAAAATGCCGGGTCGATCATGGCCCGTTGGCGCCGCCATTTTTCACCATCGGTGACGAAGATGGATTCCCCAATCAGCGGTTCGAGCGCGTTGACCATCAAATCGCTTTTGGGAAACGTCGCCCCGTCGTCAGACAATACCTGTTTGACGAGGGCCGGGTCATTCAACAGAAAGATAGAGCGCCGGGAATAGCCCAGCGTTCCGATGCCCATACGAAATGCTTCGCCAGGCAAAAGGCTGAGCAGATCACCGTCGCCCTGTTTCAGCGTTCGCGCAAGCGCGGCGACAGACCAGAGCTTGGAGGGACGCGGCGGCAAGAATACGCTAGTCTTCGTGTCCAAACCCGTGCCTGCCTGTCCCGTCGTGAAATCTCAATCCCCTCATTAGCATAGCCATGTCTTACCTCCATCTCTTTGAAACGCTTGTTGTTATCCACATCGCTTTTGGCGCGCCGGGCCTGATCACATTCTGGGTTCCCGTCGTGATGAAAAAAGGGTCAAAAACCCACAAGGCGTGGGGTAAGGCTTTCGTCTTCATGATGCTGGTGACCGCCAGTTGCGCCGTCGGAATGGCCGCGCTGACAATCATCGATCCGGTCGCGACCCACCCCAAGCTTATCGAGCACGGGGAGTTTTCTGATCCGCTTCTTATTCGCGGGATCTTTGGTTGGATGATGCTCTACCTGGCGGTTCTTACGATCAATCTCACCTGGTATGGCTGGCTTTGTATTCGCAATCGCGGGCAGCATCCGCGCAACCTGGCCTGGCACAACATAGCCTTGCAGGCGCTGTTGCTGGTCGCATCGGTTAACTGCGCATGGCAAGGCGTCCTCATTCAACAGCCCATGATGATCGGGATTTCCATGGTCGGATTTGCCACCGTGGGCACAAACCTGTGGTTCATGGTGCGCGCAAATCCGCGCCCGATGGAATGGCTTACCGAGCACATCAAGGCGTTGGTCGGCACGGGCATTTCCGTTTACACGGCGTTTTTTGCCTTTGGGGCCGTGCGGCTGATCCCTGAACTTGCCCTGGCGCCAATCCTCTGGGCTGTGCCCCTGGTGACCGGACTTGCGTTGATCCTCTACCACCAGCGCCAGGTTACCCGGCGGTCGCGCCGCACCTCTTCTGCGTCTACCGCATGAGCAAGCACAAACGTGTCGTCGTGATCGGGGCGGGTGCCGGCGGGCTGGCCGCTGCTATGGACCTGTCTGCCGCGGGTCTTGATGTCACCCTGATTGAGCGTGCCGCAGACGTGGGCGGCAAGATGCGCAAGGTCGATGTTGGTGGCGCGCGCGTGGATGCAGGACCCACCGTCTTTACAATGCGCTGGATTTTCGATGCCCTGTTCGAGCGCTCCGGCGCGCAATTCGATGCGGAGCTGAACCTTACTCCGGCCACACGCCTTGCCCGGCATTTCTGGCTAGACGGGAGTACGGTGGATCTATGGCCTGATATTCAGCAGTCGGCGGATGCCATAGGTGAGTTTTCAGATGCCCGGAATGCTCAAGGCTATTTGAGATTCTGCGCCGACGCCCAAGATGTTTTTCGCACGCTCAAAGACACATTTATCGACGCCCAGAAACCCGATCCACTCACGCTCGGCCTGCGGGTCGGCCTGCACCGGGTCAACGCGCTTTGGCGAACTCGCCCGTTTGATACGTTCGGCTCTCGCCTTCAGTCTTACTTCACCGATCCTCGCTTGCAGCAGCTGTTTGGGCGGTACTCAACCTATGTGGGATCCTCGCCTTACCTGACGCCTGCCACGCTGATGCTGATTGCCCATGTCGAGCAAGATGGTGTCTGGCTTGTCGATGGAGGGATGCATGCGGTTGCGCGCGCCATGTTGCGGGTCGCAGAACGCAACGGCGCTTCTGTCCGCTTCGGTACAACCGTCAAGTCAGTGCAGGTCGAGCGCGGTACGATCACCGGTGTGACTTTGGACACGGGAGACGTAATCGCCGCCGACACTGTCGTGTTTAATGGCGACAGCTCTGCCCTGGCGGCTGGCCTGTTGGGCGACGACGTTCGCCCCGCCGCAAAGCTGACCAAACGATCCGACAGGTCATTATCCGCGCTCACCTGGTGCATGCACGCAAAGACGTCTGGTGTTGAACTGGATTACCACACAGTCTTCTTCTCCGATGGGTATCGCCGCGAGTTCGATGACGTTTTCCAAAAGCGAAAAAGCCCTGAGGAGCCAACCATTTATATCTGCGCCCAGGACAGGACGGGACGTGCGCCGCCGACCGGTCGCGAGCGCCTCTTGGTTTTGGTCAATGCGCCGCCGGATGGCGATCAGGCCAGTAATCCCGCGATGCGGGATAACGACGCCCAACATAGATCGATGGTCGGGCATTTAGCGCGGTATGGGCTGGAGCTTGAGTCTGGTGCGCCGTGCGAGATGACGGGCCCAGAAGGGTTTCATGGCCTGTTTCCCGGCACTGGCGGTGCCCTCTATGGGCGCTCCAATCACGGCCCGTTCGCAACGTTTGCCCGGCCCGGTGCGCAAAGCCGCGTGGAAGGCGTGTATTTGGCTGGCGGCTCCACCCATCCGGGGGCGGGTGTGCCCATGGCGACCTTGTCTGGTCGGCTCGCCGCGCAAGCGGTGTTAAACCGACGCTAGACCACGCGCGAGTGCAGGCGTCGCAGTTGAGGAGGCGTCCGGGATCATGTCTGCAACGATTTTGGCCGACAACAATACGCTCGGCACCCCCGCACCCGGATGCGTTCCGGCGCCGACCATGTACAAGCCGTCCAGCTCTTCGCTGCGATTGTGTGGCCTGAAATAGGCGCTCTGAAAGAGTTTAGGCTCCATCGCGAACGCTGCGCCTTTGAGAGAACTGTAGCGGTCTTGAAAGTCTTGAGGCGTGAGAACGTGCGATGAGACCACATGGTTCGACAGGTCTGGCAGCACGGTTTCTTCCAGCCGTTTTTGAACGCTCAAGCGATACTCTTCACTGAAGGCGTCCCAATCAGTGCCAGAGTCGAGATTGGGCACAGGGCTGAGGACATAGAATGTATCGCAGCCTTCAGGCGCGAGCGATTTATCATGTGCGGTGGGCCGATGCAGATACATGCTGAAGTCGTCCGTGACTATCTTCTTGGAGAAGATGTCGGTCAGCAAACCCTTGTATCTCGGGCCCAGAACGATCGAATGGTGTTCCACATCATCGTAGGTTCGATCTGTGCCGAAATACCAGACAAAAAGGCTCATGGAGTAGTCGGCTGAGGCGATCTTCCGATCCGTCCAGCGTTTGCGCTTATGGCCGGATAGAAATTTGCCATAGGTCCAGGCCGGGTCGACGTTGGACACGACGATATCGGCGCTCAGACGTTCGCCGGATTCCAATTCGACGCCGCTTGCGCGGCCGTCATTGGTGATGATTGATTTAACGGGGCTGCTGTAGCGGATCTGTCCGCCATTTCGCTCGAGCAAATTCACCAATCCCTGTACGAGCGCGCCGGTCCCGCCGACGGCGTAGTGCACACCGAAAGTGCGCTCAAGGTGAGCGATCAGGCAATAAAACGCGGTCGTCGAGAACGGGTTGCCGCCGATAAACAGGGGGTGGAAGCTAAAGGCAATCTGAAGCTTGGGGTGTTTGAAGTATTGGCTGACTTTCTGGTGTACAGACCAGAACCCGCCGAGCTTTATCAGATCGACCATGTTCGCCATAGTGAAGGCGAGGCTGTGGAAGGGCTGCGTGCCGAGCTTTTCAAAGGCGACATCGTAGATCTGCTCGCTCATCTCGAGATAGCGTTCATAGCCATCAAGATCGCTCGGCGAAATGCGAGCGATTTCAGCGCGCATGTGTTCATGGTCGTCTTTGTAAGTGATCGTGTCGCCGTCATCGAAACGGATTTTGTAAAACGGGTCGCAGGGTCTAAGATCGATGTCGTCGGACAGGGTTCCACCGCCAGCTTGCCAAACATCTTCGAAGATGTGGGGCGCTGTCAGCAAGGTCGGCCCGGCATCAAAAACAAACCCATCACGATTATAAGTGTAGGCTCGACCACCGGGCCCATCGAGCTTCTCAACGAGGGTGACGCGATAGCCCTTGCCGGCGAGACGGACAGCGGCAGCAAGGCCGCCAAACCCGGCCCCGATCACCACAGCACTTGGCCCGTCAATCGTATCGCTTAGCGATGGCTGGATGTCAGTTTGAATTCCCATCAGCGCTATATCAACACTGACTGGTTGTGCAATGCAATGACTTAGTCGCTTTAATCGTGTGAAGCCTGATCGGAAATGTGGCGCCGCATCCGCCAGACACTCCACCCGGTCAGGCCGAGCACGAAGGGCACGCTGATCCCTGTGATCAATTCGTATGGCACACCCGGGACGGCAGCGTTCAATCCCTTGGCAATATAGTTCACGATGCCGATCAAATAGTAGCTGATAGCGGCAATTGAGAGCCCCTCCACTGTTTGCTGCAAGCGAAGTTGCAGGGCGGCCCGGCGATCCATGCTCTCCATCAGGGATTGGTTCTGGTGTTCCAGTGACAGGTTCACTTTGGTCGACAGCAATTGGGTTGCACGATTGACCCGTTCAGACAGCGTTCGCATTCGGGTTTCAACGGATGTACTGGTGCGCATGGCCGGCGCGAGGCGGCGTTCGATGAACTCGCCAAATGTCTGCATGTCGATGACGCGCGACTCCCGCAATTCAGCGGTGCGCTTCTGGACCAGGGCGTAATACGCCGATGCGGCTCCAAAACGGAATTGGCTTTGAGCGTAACTGAGCTCGATCGCAGCTTGAAGATTGGTAAGTCGGTCCAGAAGATCTGTATCTGCATCGCCCGCCAGATCTGCCATTTCGGAGGTGATCTGGGACAGGGCCATCTCCCATTTGGACAGTTTCAGGATGAGGTCCTGGGCCATCGGCAAGACCAGTAGCGCGATCACCCGGTAGGTTTCGATATCCAGCAACCGCTGCACCGTGCGGCCAAGATGGTTCGCCGACATGCCATTGTCGATCACGACAAATCGGCTGAATCCGTCATCCTGAAGCCGAAAGTCGGTCGCCACCAGGCCCAGTCCTTCCGCAATCTCAGCGCCGATCAGACTGTCTGACGAAATCTCCGACTTCACCGCAGAGATCATCTCGTCCCGGCCGGATGCGCGCCCGATGTCGAAATGGACTGCGCTGATCATTTCACCCGGCAAGTTTGCAAGCCAATCTGCGGGAAGGGCGTGAAGCGCTGGGCGGCCATCATCCTCAGCGTCTTTGACGATGACAGTGTAGCGCATGAATTCTGTATGATGTTCCCAGACCAGCACCGTGCCATCCAGTTCGACGGTGTGATATTTCTTGCCTCGGTCCGGCGCGCTGACGCCCAGCTGATCGGTGAGTTTCGCGATATATGCGCGATCGTCATCATGGAATGGGCGTTGCGTTTTCAGCGCGATACATGACACTTTCGCAGGCGCGATGATCGGGTGAGATGGCCGGGCGTGAACTTCATTGCTCAGCTCAACCCGTTTCGGGTGATCTTTTGGAAGTTCCAACATTTCTCGAACCTCTCGGCGCTGCTTCGGGCGCTGACGGCCTCCGCGATGGACAGACTAATTGGACGTGGTCAGGCGCGCCAACTCACAGACGATGATGTCTGCCACGGCCTCAGGGTTTTCTTCATGGGCCAGGTGTCCAACGCCGTCGATTTCAAAGTAGGCGCCATTGGGCGCGCGTCCAGCGGCATGTTTTGAGATATCAGGTGCGACGGCAAGATCATTGCCTCCTGCGATAAACAGAATTGGCTGTTCGATCTGAGTGCAATCGTACAGAACCGATGTGAGGTCCCAATTTGCCATCATGCTCAGCGCGCCCTGAATATGGCCGTGGCGTTGCAGCAAGCTGGCATAAGACGTCACATCTACCTTGTCCGGGTCCGATCCAATGCTGGAGATCAGATTTCGGATCTGGGACGGCCCCGATGAGTTGCGTGACACCATACGGGCGGCAAGACCCCCGAACGTGGCCGCCTTGGCGATGGTTGGCGCGATGATCTGCATGGGTCCTTCGAATGGCTTCAGGGCGCCATTGATCGACACCAGCGAGGACGGCGCCAGTTCGCGGCGAGCGACCATGGAAACGGCAATTGCAGCACCAGCCGAATGCCCGACGACACTCGTCGGACAGATGTCCATGTCCGACAACAAGGCCGTCAATGCAGTGCTGATATTGGTCAACGTCGGGCGAAAATTCCTTGGGCTTCGGGTAAACCCATGGCCAGGCAGATCAACGCTTATGGTTGTGAACTGCCGGTGTAGAATCTCCACAAGCGGTGCCCAGGAGTGTGTGGCAGCGCCCGTGCCATGTATGAGCAACATGACTGGCCCGTCTCCGCGCCTCTGGATATGCCAGACAAACTGGCCGACCCGCCAGAACTCGCTATGGCTGCCATTAGGCCAGGATTTCGCGTCGGTATACCAATCGGGATCTCCGCGCCGCGCCAATGGTGGAACTTTGTTCAGGGGCATTGTCGCGATCCGATGATGAGTATCCCTCCCGCGGTTGATCAGAGAAGCTTTCCGGGCCGCCCAACGGTCGACCGTTTCAGGCGACATGGGAGCGCCTTTGTTTGAGCTGAACAAAAAAGCCGCCGAGGTTCAACTCGGCGGCGTTGGAAAAGTGATTGAACGGTTTGGCGAGCTAGGATTGCTGCTTCAGGTACGCAATCACGTCCGCGCGGTCTTGCGCACTCGGCAATCCAGGAAACGCCATGATGGTGCCTGGAATGAATTGCTGAGGAGCTTCCAGATATGCGAACATCGTCGCTTCCGTCCAGACGATGCCAGAATTGGCGTTGGCGTCAGAGTAGCGGAACCCTTCGACTGTGCCTGCTGGGCGCCCGACAATACCGAACATGGACGGTCCAGCCATATTGCGGCCCTCCTGTACGGCGTGGCAGGACATGCACTGTGTGAACACGCGCTGTCCCTTGGCCGCGTCGCCGGTCAATGATGCGTATTGCGCAATCACTTCTGCTGACACGCGCTCATCGGCAACTGCGTCTGTGGCCGCTTCTACAGTCTCTTCGACAGTATCTTCAGCCGTTTCAACGATTTCGGCCACGTCACTGCCAGCGTCTTCCAGCATGTCTGTGCCGTCCTCAACGGCGTCGTCGACCATATCTGCAGCGTCGTCCATAGCATCGCTTGCGTCTTCGACTGCCGCTTCGCCAGCCTCTTCGACGTCAGCCACTACATCTTCGACGGTATCTGTCACATCATCGGTGGCATCTGCGACCACCGCTTCAACGTCGGGAGTCGCAGGGATCGTGTTCTCTGGCGCCTCGGGCTCCGAGCCGCCGCACGCGACCAGGAAGATGCATAGCGCTGAAGCTGCTGCGGCTGTTTGAATACCCTTCCCAAAAAATTTCATCTTGATTCCTCCTTGAAGTCCTTCGCCGTACGAATGTTAGCGTGATTGCCGCTTCGTCAAATAGTTTTATTCGCCAATGCAAATGAGTTTCAATACGAGCCATGTGCACTGGTCGTTCAGATAATACCGTCCCGGAGCGAAGCGAGCTCGCGGAAATGGGTCTCGATATAATGCCGGAGCCAGGCGGTTTGGCTTGAAAGCGGCAGCTCAGAACCGGACTGAAGGTCTTCGAGGCTGACAAATTTTACGTCGCTCGCTTCCTCAGGATTGGGCACGGGAGTGTCCACAGATCGCCCGAAGAAAATATGCACGATTTCGTTCTCGATCATCTGGCCATCGAGTTCGGCGCGGTATCGCGCAATGAAACCAGGCTGGAGATCGGCTTGCATGCCCAATTCCTCGCCCAGCCGTCTTGCCGCTGCAGACCCAATCTCCTCGCCAGGGCGAGGATGCCCACAACACGTATTCGCCCATTTCCCGCCGGAGTGATACTTATGCGATGCGCGTTTCTGGACCAGGGTCCGACCGGCGGAATCAAACAGAAATATTGAGAATGCGCGGTGCAACGCGCCTTCCTGGTGCGTCATCAGCTTCGGGCCGATCCCGATTGGGAGATCGTTTTCGTCTACCAGCACGACACGTTCGAGGAGGTCGGAACTCGCTACCATGCCTGGTTCTGTAGTCAGGAACCGGCGACTTGTCACTTAACCAACGCCAATTTTCCTATGCCCGGTGAGTTGTCTAAGCTGGCGCTTCCTTGATGTCCTCGAACCGGTCTGCTCGTGCGAGTTGAGGAAACAGACCCATCCAAACGCCGGCAACGCCGATGGCGACCACCCCGCCGAACAATACCGCACCAATTGGGCCAAGCAGCCGGGTCGCGACGCCGCTTTGGAACTCGCCAAGCTCATTGGACCCTGCGATGAAGATAAAGGATACCGACGTCACGCGGCCCTTCATGGCGTCTGGAGTCGCAAGTTGAATCAGCGACTGGCGCACGAAGACTGAGATCATGTCTGCGGCCCCATGGATCACCAGGGCAATGAAGGACAGCCAAAACACTTTCGATAGGCCAAACACGATGATCGATACGCCGAAAACCGCCACGGCGCCGAACATCCACCGGCCGATCCGTTGGGTGAGTGGCCGTGCAGCGAGGCACAACGCAACACCCGCCGCGCCGATGGCCGTCGCCGACCAGAGGAGACCATATCCTTGTGGGCCAACCTGTAGAATATCGCGCGCATACACCGGCAAAAGCGCCACAGAGCCAGCGAAGAAGACGGCGACCAGGTCGAGTGAAATTGCGCCAAGAACGATCTTGTTGGACGCGACATATTTGAGTCCGTCCACGATCATGGCGAGACCGCTGCTGACCTGTCGTTTTTCGTGCGCCGGGATTTTGGCCGTGGCAATCGCGAGCGCGGCGAGAAGGCTCATCGCCATGCCGGCGGCGTAGACAAGCGGCAGGCTGATCGTCAACAGCAACCCAGCAAATGCAGGGCCCAGGATAGAGGACGTCTGATACCCCAGCGAGTTCCAGGCAATGGCCTGAGGAAGCTCCGTACGCGGAACAAGTGTGGGGAACAGCGCATTCGAAGCGGCCGGAACAAATGCGTAGATCGTTCCCAAAAGGGCTGCCACGCAGAAGATCAAGATGAGCGTGGGCATCGTTGGTAACGTGACGGAGACCAGCAGCGCGAAGAATGCGCCAAATCGCACAAAGTGGGCGGCTATAAGGATGTGTTTCTTGTTCAGGCGATCTGCTGCTTGACCTCCAATCAGGGAGAGCAACAACACAGGCACGAAAATTGTCAGGCCAATTGATCCGGTCAGAAAGGTTGCGCCCTTTTCGTCCCAACCAAGTCCGCCCTCAACGATCGGCGTGCGTGCGAGGACGTAAACCTGCCAGGCCAGGGCCACCATCACCATTTGCCGTGCCGCCGAAATCAGCTGCCGCATAACCCAATAATGAAGGTAGGCGCGGTGACGAAAAATGGAGGCGGATGAGAACAGGGTCATGGTCGCGGCTGTCTTTAGGGATTAACCCCTGTTCTGTCGAACAGCTGCGTTCATCGACATTTGCGTCGGTGCGCTGAGATTTACAGTACTCAGAGCTTGTCCTGCTGGCGCGGCGTCAACTCTTTCGCCGAAAACTTGAGACAATTGAGATGGTTTGAGCCGCCACGAACAGCCGGGTTAAGCGGCGGTTAACCCGTTCCGCGGAAATTCAGCACGTTGATCCAATCGAAAGGCGAAGACGAATGATCCGTTTTGCACTTGCCTCACTTGCTGTTCTTGGCACTGCGGCCCTTCCTGCTGCTGCGACTCTATCCGCAGAACAAACCGTACAGAAATTGGTCGAAACCGTTTCAGAAGACGGTACGGTCACGTCTCAGCTGGTCACCGCCGAAGAAGTCGCACCTGGCGATATGGTGGTCTACGGTCTGAACTACTCCAATGATGGAGAGGAGTCAGCCGAAGATGTCTCGCTGACCATGCCGGTACCCGTCGAAGTGGCCTATGTCGAAGGCTCAGCCACCAGCGAAGGCTTGAAAGTATCGTTCTCCGTAGATGGCGGCGAGACTTTCACGAGCCGCGGCGACCTCACCGTCACTTTGGACGGCGAATCCCGGACAGCCCTTGCCGAAGACATCACACATATCCAATGGCAATTCCCTGAAGGGATTGCAGGCGGGAGCGAAGGTGAAATCACGTTCGCGGCTGTGCTCAACTAAATCAATATTTCAACTAGTAATTGTAAGCCGGTCTCTATAGAGGCCGGCTTCTTTATTTGTCCTGCGCAGTAATTACAGCCCGTTTAGGCAGAAATTAACGGTTTCCAGCGAACGTCCGCCGGTGAAATCCTAAAGATGGGACTGGAAGAATGAAATTTTTGACCACAGCTTCCCGTGCGACGCTCACAGCAGTGGCGGCTGCTGCGCTCGTATCGGTTGCGCACGCTAATGAAACCGAGGCCGGCCGATCAGTCGACAACACCTTTACACTCGACTACGCGGTCGACACGGTTCCTCAGGGTACGATTACCAACGATCCGACCTACACCAAGCCGAACCCAACGGACCCCGACCCCGTTGTGGTTGGCAGTGGACCAACAGCGTTCACGGTTGACCGTCTCATCGACCTTAGCCTCACTGCAGTGACCGGTACGCTTACTGTTCCACCAAACGCCCAAGACCGCGTTCTGGAATTCACGCTGACCAATGACGGCAACGACAACCAGGCCTATTCGTTCTGGATCGACGAGCTGAGCTCTGACGATTTCGACGCTGACAATATCGAAATCACCTACTCAAAACCTGCTTACAATCTCAACCCTGAGGTTGAAACGGGTCAGTCGGGCACAGATACCGACGAGACGGACACGTGCGAAGCTGCGCTGACCGATGAGCCCATCACGCTCTTGGGTGCGCTCGGCGCCGCTGCGGCGTCGCCTGGCAGCGTGGACAACTTCTCCTGTCCAATTCCGCCAGACGGTACAATCACCATCAAGATCGTTGGCGATATCCCGCCAGGCGTTACCGATGGCGATGAATCCGATAACTTCCTGTATGCTCAGACCCGCGATCCGCTGGCCTGGTTGTTTGAGACCACCTCACTCACCCATGGTACGCTGACCACCGGCGACGATGGCACCAATGTGGTTGGCAGCACGGCTGAGAACGTATTTGCCGATGCAGATGGCGACGGCGGAACGGCAAACGATGGCGACACCGACGGTATCATCTCCATCGAAGGCACCTATACGATCCGTGACCCCGACCTGACCGCGGCGAAAGACGTGTATGTCTGGGATACCGGTCCGGTACTTCCCGCAGACTGTGAAGTCGCAGACGTCACCGGCGTCGCGCCGACGGACCAGTATTTCGTGCCCGGCGCGTGTGTGAAATATGTGATCACAGTGACCAATACGGCGATCACTGCGGGTTCTGATGCCGATGGTATCGACCTCGTCGATGTGCTGCCCCAGGATCTGGAGTTTGTTGAAGCAGTTGCAGCCGACTTCGATACGGCCGGCACGCTCACGTTCAAACGCTCGAATGGCACCACCGATTGCGATGGCACCGAAGGTGGTCCAACGCTCGCCAGTGAGACTTGCACGATCACGCTGACGGGCGCCAGCCTCGATGCGACGGCAGGTGTCGTCGACAATGTGGCAACGCTGACGATTACCGCCCTCGTGCGTTGATCTCGGCGGCGGTAATCCCGCCAGCCAGTCTCTTCTTCAGCGCCCCGGCCTGCACAGCAGGCCGGGGCGTCTTGCATCAGAAACTACAGTGATCTCAACGGGTAATTAACCAAAACCCGGCAAGGTCTCAGGCAAATGATGGCGCAAAACCGCGCTGAATAAACGGCATGACCCCGACCAAAAAACTGGGGCGGCCACGGGTAGATGGTGACTGGGTATGGCGTTCCTGCGGAATGCGATCACTCTATTTGTGTGTTTTCAGGTCCTCGCATTTGGCCTGTTGAGCCCGGCTGGGGCAACGACCCCGCTTGGCCAGGACGTCACCAATGTTGCTCAGCTGACCATCGCAGACCCCAGCGGGCCGGTCACCTACGATACCAATCCTGCCACGTTCAAAGTCGTTGCTTTGCCGACGCCATCCGAGATCGAGTTCTTCCGCGTTATAGCAGCGGCGCCCGACGCTTTTCAGGTTTCGTTGAACGGATCTGAATTCAGTCCCAGCGGCGAGACAGGCCCCGGACAATTCCAACCGATTGGCGATGCCATCACAACGGGTGGCCAGATCGTGGACACCGCAAATCCTGTGCTCTTAACGTCGGCAGACACCTATTTCACTGGCGAATTGATGATCGTGCGCGTGATAGACCGCGGCCAGAACGGCGATCCAGCGGGTATTGAAACCGTCATCACCACGATTTCGACGACGGGCGGAGATTCCATTGTCCTGCGGCTTTATGAAAGCGGCCCTGATACCGGTGAATTCTATGCTTGGGTGCCAAGTACCGGGTTACAAACCCCTCAAAATGACGCCCAGCTCACGGCGCCGAAAGATACTCGGCTCACCGCCCGATATGTCGATGTGTTTGATGCCACCGAAGTGTCTGTTGATACCGCACTGGTGGATCCGTTTGGCCGCCTGTTCGACAGTCTCACCGGTGAATTGATCGACGGCGCCGAAGTTACGATCGTTGAGGATGTTTCCGGTTTGCCAGCCGCCGTCTTTGGTATCGATGGGCTGTCTGCCTATCCGTCGACTTTGATTACAGGAAGCACGGTCACGGATGCCGGTGGAACCGTTTATGATCTTGAGCAGGGCGAGTTCCTGTTTCCCCTGATGGCGCCAGGCGCGTACCGCCTCGTCATCACACCCCCGGCTGAATACACGTTCCCATCAGGCGTCGCGCCTGGCAGTTTCGCGGCTTTGCCGAATGCGCCTTTTGAAATCATTGACGGTTCGTATGGCGCGGCGTTTCAGGTGGAAGCCACAGGACCACTGAATCTGGATGTTCCCCTGGATACGACGCGCGGGCTCACGGTTTTCAAACGCACAAGCACGCGATCTGCCAGTATCGGCGACTTCGTATCCTACACCGTGACGGTCGAGAACACTGAGAGCGCCGCCATACCGCTGATCATTGAAGACTATCTGCCCCGTGGTTTCCGCTATCAGGACGGGTCGGCCCGTTTGGACAATGTTGCGCTGGACAGCGTCGGCGTTGCTGAAAACGGGACAATGATCTCCTTCGACGGCGGCTGGATCGAAGCGGGCGCGCGCCGAAATCTCACCTATGTGCTGTCTATCGGTTCCGGCGCCTTGACGGGTGAAGCTGTGAACGCAGCACGGGCGGTCAGCCCGGCCGGAATGGCGCTCTCCAACGTTGCTGAAGCAGCCATTCAAATTGAGGAAGAGCTGCTTTCGTCGAAATTCACCCTTGTTGGACGCGTCGTCGAAGACGCCTGCGACGGAGATGAAGACTGGGCCAGAGAGATTGAAGACGGCGTCGGTGTGCCGGGCGTTCGGCTTTACCTCGAAACGGGTGAATATGTCGTCTCCGATGAGGATGGGCTGTACCATTTTGAGGGACTGGATGCGCGCACGCATGTTGTCCAGCTCGACTTGGCAACGCTTCCCAAGGGCTATGAGCCCATGGTTTGTGAAGACACAACCCGATATGCGGGCAGCGCCACCTCGCAGTTTGTCGACGTGCGGGGCGGCGCCATCTGGCGTGCGAATTTCTATCTAAAACGGTCAAATGACGTGGAATTGGAGGTTGAGGCGCCTGCCGTCGACGCCAACACCGAATATCTGGACTACGATCACAAATGGCTTGAGGCCCAAAGCCGAGAGACCGGGTGGGCCTATCCATTGGACGGCTATGTGCCCAACAAACGCTCTATGAACATTGGATTCACCGCGCCAAGCGGGGTCGCTGTCGATCTTACGCTGAATGGCCGTGCGGTGCCTGAACTGAACAAGATGACCCGGATCGTCACCGCGGATGGCGATCACACGCTGCATCGCTGGCGCGGCGTTGATATTCAGATTGGCGAGAACGTTTTCACTATGGTGGTGACCCACCCAGATGGCCGCACCGAACAGGCACGCAAGGATATCTGGTTTGTGGAAGACGCCCAACGCGCCGTGCTGGTAGACGACCAATCTGTTTTGGTTGCCGATGGCCGCACGCCTCCGGTGCTCGCGCTGCGCCTGGAAGATGCCGATGGCCGCAGCGTGCATGCCGGGCGCCGGATCGATGTGTCCGTCGGCGCGCCCTACCGGCTTAAAATCGATAGTGAAATCGAAGACGAAGACTCGCTCGTCGGTACGCGCATTGAAGCGCCAGGCGTCGACGTAGGCACAGATGGAATTGTGCGCGTGGAGCTGGAACCCACGTTGCAAACAGGTCGTGTGCGGCTGCAAGTGCCGCTTCGCGAAGGGCGGATCGAAGAAATCACTGCCTATATTCGTCCCGAGAAGCGGGACTGGATTGTGGTCGGACTTGCAGAAGGCGAGTTGGCTGCCCTCCACACCGATGAGGCGTCCGAATTGAGCGCCGATGAGCTGATGCATAATGGACGCCTGGCGCTGTTCGCCAAGGGTATGATTCGCGGTGATTGGTTGCTGACACTGGCGGTTGATACAGCGAAGCGGCGGGGGGCGGTCGATGACGAGCTTTTCGAGACCATCGATCCGAACGCTTACTATACGCTATATGGCGACCGAACTTATCAGGACCACGAGGCCGAGAGCCGATATCCAGTCTATGTGAAGCTGGAGCGTGACACCGCGCAGGTCCTGTTCGGTGACTTCACAACGGATTTGAACGATAGCGAACTCAGCCGGTATTCCAGGCGCCTGTCGGGAGTGCGCGGCATCCATGAAGGCAGGCGTTTTTCTGCCACCGTGTTTGCCGCAGAGACCAATCAGGGGTTTGTCCAGGATGAAATTGCCAGCGATGGCACCTCAGGGCCATATCAGCTGTCGGCTTCACCGATCGTCAGAAATTCTGAGACAATTGTCGTGGAAACGCGTGACAGGCTTCGCCCGGATGAGGTGGTCGCTACCCGGATTTTGACCCAATACACTGATTATACGCTGGATTATGAGACGGGCGAACTCATCTTGCGTGTCCCAGTCGATGCAACGGATCTGGCGTTCAACGACAACGTCCTTGTGGTGGAGTATGAAACCTTCACCCAGGCGGAGCGAAACCTGACCTATGGCGGCCGATTGGCGATGCGCAGCCGCTCCGGACGGATCGAGGCTGGACTGACGCATGTTCACGAGGAGGGCGGCGATGAAGCAAGCGCTGAAGCCAACCTCTTTGGCGCTGACGTGACCATACAGCTGACGGACCAGACAGATGTGCGTCTGGAGTACGCGACCACCACCCGTAAACCCGGCCTGGATGGCAGCAATGAACAGTCCGGAGAGGCCTGGCTCGCCGAAGTGCTACACCAGAGTGAGAATTTCAGTCTGGGCGGCTATATTCGCGAAGAAGGTGCAGGATTTGCAGTTGGACAAACGGGTTCCAACACGGAGTCCATTCGCCGATTTGGCGCCACCGGAACCGCGACTCTCCACCAATCTGTTGATGAGACCACTGGCATGCGTGTCGGTCGCTCCCTCAATGCCCAGGCCTACCGCGAAGAAGCGCTGGAATCTGGCGCCGAACGCACGGTTGGTGAATTGATCCTGCTCGACACGCGAAACACGTTGAATACAGGCCTCGGCTTGCGGGTGGTTGATGAAAACTCCATCGATGGCCCGCGCCAGTCGGTCCAGGCGACCGGGACGCTTTCCAAGATCTTTCCTGAACAGGGGCTTACCGTCAGCCTGAGCCGCGATCAGATCATCAACCAGGGTAATGGCGATGAGGTGAGCCTGTTTCCGAACCGAACACTCATCGGCATCGACAAACAGATCAGCCAACGCGCCGTCGTGAATCTGCGCCATGATATTCAAGATGGCGAAAATGCCGGCGGGCAGAACACAATTGTCGGTCTGTCCCTGGTCCCGTGGATTGGCGGGCGAGTATCGACCAGCGTCAATCAGGTCACCCAGGACAGCGGTGAGCGATTATCCGCGACCGTGGGGGTGGACCAATTGGTTCAGCTGTCTCCAACCTGGACGATGAGTTTGGGCGGGGCCAATCGTCAGCAGATTTCCGGTGATGACGCACCAGCCGACCCATTGTCCGACGAGGCGATCTCTCCGCTCGCCGAGGGAGATCGTAGCGTTCTGACCCAGGCTGAAGGCTTCAGCTCAGCTTATGGCGGTCTCGGGTACCGCGATGATACAATGGCCGGATCTGCGCGCGTGGAGTGGAGAAATAGCGTGGATAACACCCGCTATGCCGGCATTTTTGGCGCCGCACGCGAGGTGACTCAGAATCTGTCTTTCGCCGGCGCAGGGCGCTACCAGGTCGATGACACGGACAATGCTTCGAAAATCAAGACATTCGATGCCCGGATTGCTTCGGCTTACCGGCCACGCGGGGAAGGCGTTGTTGTGCTCAACCGGTTTGATGTGCGCGCCGACAGTGAAACGGCCGCGGGCGAGCCGACCGTGGAAACCTGGAAACTGATCAACAATCTCGGCGTGAACTGGCAAGCTGACGCGCGCACGCAGGTTTCCGGTTTTTACGGCGTGAAATACACCGACACCGAGCTGATGGATCAGGAATTTACCGGCTTCACCCAGCTTATCGGCGGGGAATTGCGCTATGATGTGACAGAGCGCGTCGATATCGGTGTGCATGGCTTCGCGCTGCATACCGGCGCCGACAACACGACCCAATATGCGTTTGGTCCCAGCATTGGCGTGTCACCGGTCGACAATGCATGGGTAAGTCTCGGCTACAATGTCACCGGATTTCAGGACCGTGATTTTGAGGCGGCTGAATACGCCGATCACGGGATTTTCCTGAAAGCGCGCTTCAAATTCGACCAATCCGCGCTGGAAGGCTTTCTGGACCGGATTTCGCCACAAGCGCGGTAGCCTGAACCAGAAAGTCAGTCTGCGCCGATTGTTTCACCTGTCGGGCCTTCTGCAGCCACGGCGGCGCGATGAACCCGGTCATTCAGGAAGGCTCTGAGGTCGCCTGCGCTGCGAACGGCAACTTCCTCATGTGGAAGGTGACCGGCATCTTCGTAAATCAACAGTCTGGCGTCGGGAATTGCGCGTGCGAACTCGTCCCCATGTCGAACGGGGACAAGATTATCGCTGCGACCATGGATCACAAGCACCGGCATGGACAATCCAGCGAGCACTTGTGCATTTGCCATTGGCCGGTCTTCCGTGGTGCCTGAAATATGCAAAATCGCGGCGCGGTGACCCGGCGCGCGGTTCAGGGCCGCATAACGTTGCACCATGTCCTCGCTGACAAACTCGTCATCGACAAAGCTGTCTTCCAGACCAGAGCGGATCATGGCTGTGACATCCAGATCCTTCAGGATTGACCGTGCCACCGGGAATTCGAGCAAACGAAATACAAGTGCTCCACTTTCATCTTCCTCAGGCGAGTTTGGCCAGCCTGCTGCGCCCACAAGCACCAGGCCATCAAGCTTTTCTCCGTGTTCGACCGCATACGACCACGCAGTGTGTCCGCCCATGGAGCTTCCGACCAGCGTGAACCGGTCAATTTCGAGCGCCTCGGTCAGCTGATCGACCACCCAGATAAAGCCGTCGATATCTATCTGCTCTAGGTCAAAGCCTCGCGTCAGGCCGTGGCCGGGCAAGTCGATTGTGATGATCCGGTATGTGCTTTCCAGCTCGCGAACCCACGGCTGCCAAGTGTGCAGGGACGCTGCAAATCCGTGAACCATGACAAGCACATCGCCGTCAGGGTTGCCCTGGTCGCGATAGTGAACTTTGCGCCCCTCGCCCAAAACAAAATACTGAGACTGCGGCGTAGCGTAAGCGGTTTCGAGCGTATCAAACGGAATATCGGGCCGCCGAAGCGACAGCCAGCCAGCTCCGAAAACGGCAACGAAAGTCAGAATAACTGCGAAGAGACGTCGCATAACTCCACCCGATCACTGTCATGTCGTTGTGACAGTCGTAAAAACGTCATTAAGCCACGTGTCAAAGAAAAGATTCACGGCCCACAGACGGAACACTCCGGGTCCGGACGAAGTTTGGAGATTTTCGTTTCGCCGCTCAGGCCGTCAAAGCGCCAGAGCCGACCAATCAGGGGTTCGCCGGCACCTGTGATTAGTTTCAAACATTCCAACGCCATACGTGCGCCAACGATGCCGGTGACTGCACCAACCACGCCTTCAGTTGAACAGTCTGCTGGCGCGGGTGGTTCTTGCGGGACCAGGCACCGATAGCAAGGTGCGTTATTTTGCAGGCCTGATGAAAAAACGGAGACCTGGCCCGTCCAGGCAATGGCAGCGCCACTGACAAGATGACGGCGGCTTGTGTGGGCGAGGGCGTTCAAAGCGAACCGCGTTTGGTAATTGTCGGTTGCATCAAGAAGGATTTCGCCCGCAATTTCGGTGCTGGCAGCCACTCTCGATGCATGTGTGTTCACGATACAGTCCGGGTTCAATTCAGCCAGTCGCGCTGCCAGCATATCGACCTTTCGTGCGCCAATGTCGCCTGTGGAAAATTGCACTTGCCGCTGAAGGTTCGACAGATCGACGGTGTCATCATCCCAGATGTCGATGGTGCCGACACCGGCTGCGGCCAGATAGAGGGCAGCCGGTCCGCCCAGGGCGCCTGCCCCAACCAGACTGATCCGGGCGGCGCGCAGCTTGGCCAGCCCCGGTCCGCCAATGTCTTTCAGGAGGAGATGCCTGCGATGGCGTTCAAGGAACTCATTGTCCATGTCCAAGCGCTATCAACCGCTTCGGCATTTGTCATCTGCTGAAGGTAAAACGCCGCTTTCCGACCGGGTAGCGAACCAGATCGCTGCGGCGCACAGACTTGCAGCAGACGGCCAAGCCGTTCAGGTTGAGCGCTGGTTTGGCACCAGGATCCCCCTCAATGACCGACGTGGCAGCGGCAAACTCTCAAGATAGCGATATCTACGGCAAGCCAGGCGAATGGCTGGCCGCCGGGGCTGGAGCGCAGGGCAACCTGTTCCTCACGGGTCGCGCTGGTACCGGCAAGACGACGTTGCTGCGACGCTTTCTGGCCGAGGCGGGTGACCGCGCCGTCGTCCTGGCGCCAACAGGCGTTGCTGCGGTGAATGTTGGCGGGCAGACGCTGCATTCCTTCTTCAAGTTTCCGCCCCGTTTGCTGGAGCCCGGCGATATTCGCCGATTGCGGTCGACACGTCTTATACGCGCCGTGGAAACGGTCATCATCGACGAAATATCCATGGTCCGGGCGGACATGCTCGACGCGATTGATGCGTCGCTGAAGTTGAACCGCAAATCCAAGCGGCCTTTTGGCGGGGTCCGTGTGATCCTTTCGGGTGATTTGCACCAGTTGCCCCCGGTTGTGCGCGGCGAAGAAGTCGAAATCCTGAATGAGCGCTATGGCGGCCCGTATTTCTTCAATGCGCCAGCCTTTCAGGATGCTGAATTCGCGCTTCTGGCGCTGAAACACGTTTTCCGACAGGAGGATCCGAAGTTCCTTGCCCTTCTTGGTGCCCTTCGCCGGGGCCGTTTAAGTGAACCGGATGCTGAATTGCTTCAGTCTCGCGTGGCAACACGTAGCGCAATTGATGCCAGTGAGACCCATGTCGTGTTGACGCCAAACAACGCCAATGCGTTTCGTATCAATCAGGCGCGCCTTGAAGCGTTACCCACACCCGCCAAGACGTTCGAGGCCAAGGTCGATGGCCAGTTCGAAGAAAAGAGTTTCCCAACCGAGGCCGATCTCGTCTTGAAGGAAGGTGCTCGCGTAATGCTGGTGCGCAACGATCCTGAAGGGCGCTGGGTGAATGGCTCGCTCGCCACGGTGGAAGGGTTTGGCGAAGACAGCGTGGTCGTGAAGGTCAATGGCCGGGTCTATGAGATCGAGA